>JACMPD010000176.1 GCA_014377675.1 Taibaiella sp. | reverse complement strand
GCAGTGCACCGGAGCTAACCGCATAGGTATTGGCTTCATTTACGCCGCTTATAGCGGTTAACATGCCCATTACGTTCCCTTTACTGTCCAGTACCGGTGATCCGCTCTGTCCATGACCGGCCGGCAGTTCCAGGGTATATTGCCTTTCGTTGCCGTCATAGCCATTGCGGGCACTTACATAACCTTCGCTATAAACAATATCGTTTTTAGGATAACCAAGGGTGTAGATGCCGGAGCCCAAACCAGTTTTAGCCGTCGCGAAAGTATAAGGGACCTCGGCTTTGGCAAAGCGGAAGTTTTTCTTTTCCACCTTTAATATAGCAAGGTCAGTTTTACTGTTGAAGTTAACCAGGGAAGCCTTGTAATAAATGCCGTCATTGCTTTGTATATATACAGAATCGCAGTCACCGTGGCCATCGTTTATTACGTGGTAGGCGGTTACAAAATAACCGTCATTGGTAAGTGCGAAGCCGGTACCGGTGTAGCGCACTTCTGAAGGCGGCGCCAGGTTTAGGTTCTTCTTCTTAATAGAGTCAATAATGGCGTTCTGTTGCTCCTGCTGCTTTTTCTGTACTACTTTTATATGCTCTACTTCACGGCTTATGGTGTTGTACTGCGAAGCGTTGCGGGAAGCTGTGTTTACAAAAAAGCTGTAGTTAACCACCGATGTAAGCAAAGCCACGCCTGCCGCTACCGCGGCGGTACGCCAAAAGTAAGATGGCAGCTCAATGGTGCGTATCTTATCCCACAAACCTTTTTTCGATTGCTGCTGTTGTTGAATATCAGTGAGCGTACCGCGGAATTTTTTGCTTTTCCCGAAGCTTTCCAGCGATGATATAAGGTTGAGGCTTTCGTTAAATTCAATGGCGAATGCCGGGTCTGCATCCATCCTGCTTTTTACAGCAGCCTTTTCAGCGGGCGGTAATGTCCCCGCGAGCCAGGCTTCTGCAATCTCCATCACATTGTTGTTATTCATACTGTTTTATTTTGCCTGCATACTGTAAAACAATTTTTTCAGGCGCGTCAAACATTTATATTTTTGTGTTTTGGCGTTTTCCGGGTTGGTATACCCAAAATCCACCGCTATTTCCTGCATACTTTTATCTTTATGATAATACGCTTCCAGTAATGATTTGCAAGGCTCCCCTATCTGCTGCAGCGCGACATCGAGTAATTCGAAATGCGCTTCCCGCTCATGGTGTACATTAAGGTCTTCATCAAATGTACCTCCGCCTGCTTCGTCTCCGTCTTCACCGGTATTATCAAAAAGCCTTACTGGTGCTTTCTGCAACTGTTGTAGTTTTTTGTACCACAGGTGCTTGCCCACCGCGAAAATATAGGTGCCCACATTGCACGAAAGCCTGAATTCAGGCTCCTGTACTTTCCCAAAAAGCACCATCATCGCTTCCTGGAAAATATCGGCGGCATCGTCAGCCGAACAACCGTTTTTCAAAAGCCAGCCATTCAGCACGGGGTACTGCTGCTTGTAAACAAGCTCAGTAGCCACTCTTTCGCCTTTAGCCAATGACTTTAACAGCTGTTGCTCGTTATTTGATGCGCTATACACTCGTTAATACTATTTTAATGAAAAAGTAACCCAACTAAGGTGAAAATTTTAAACTTTAACTCCAAAAAATAAAATCCGGATCGCAAGCCTAAATTCCAAAACTTGAAGCCAAATTTCAAGAACCAAATCTAAAGTCCCGGAATGATATTCCAATTCCAAAACTACAAATTCTACAATGCAAATTAAAATCACAAATCCTAAATTCAGGTTATAAACCGAGGCGGCATTCAAAAATCATTCAAAAATTGAGATTATGCTGACTATAGTATATTCAAAATATTTTGCCGCTACCTGTAAATATTATAATTTCAACGCATCAAATGTATAAGATGATGCAGTATAAAAACGCGCTTTTGTTCTTTTTCGGATTGGTGCTGAGTGTGCAGGCAATGGCGGGTGCCGGTTTCTGCCAGGGACATAAAAAAAATACAGCAGCTAAAACTACGCTGGCCGACCCCGCCGAAGATAACTACGACGTAAAATACCTGAGATTCGATATTAAAGTTTCTGACACATCAGTCTATGTATCGGGCAATGTAGCTACAACTGCGCAGGTGGTGGCAGCAACCATGGGCAGCTATGTATTTGAACTCGATACTTCATACACTATCGACTCAGCGAAGATTAACGGCTCACTGGTGGCGGTAACAACTACAAGCACCACACGCACACTTACATTGTCCACCGCATTGACCACAGGGGCTATGTTCACGGCCCAGGTTTACTACCATGGCCTGCCGCCGGGCGGCACCGGTGGTTTCTTCAATGGCATTACACACAGCGTTTCGGCAGCCGGCACGCACATGGTGTTTACGGTCAGTGACCCCTATGTAGCCAAAAACTGGTGGCCCTGCAAGCAATCAGTAACCGATAAAATAGATTCCATGGATATGCTGGTGACCGTGCCGGCCGGCAGGGCTGATGGCAGCAATGGAGTGCTGATTGGGGTTGACAGTACCAGCACTGCGGGGCAATGGACGTATCACTGGAAAACTAATTATAAAATTGACTACTACCTTATCTCTATCGCTGTGGCAAAATACGGGCAGTATAAGTCTTACGCCCACTTTACAGGAAGCACGGACTCTGTTTTAATTCATAATTTCTTTTTAGACACTGCAACCTTTAACCCAGCCTATAAAGCGGGGTTTGACAGCTTAGGGCAGTTTATAGATTACTTCTCTTCATTATTTGGCCGCTATCCTTTCTGGAGGGAGAAGTATGGCGTTTGCTATACCAGCCTGCCCGGTGGCATGGAACACCAAACCATGACAACCATTGGCGTGCCAAACACCTATGTAATAGCGCATGAGCTGGCGCACCAGTGGTTTGGCGACAATGTAACTTACAAAACCTGGGGTGATGTATGGCTGAGCGAGGGGTTCGCCACATTTGCGGAGCAATTGTTCCTCGGTCAT
>JACMPD010000175.1 GCA_014377675.1 Taibaiella sp. | reverse complement strand
TATCCACATTTTTTGGAAAATAAAACATGCCGCTTTACATTTGCCCTATGATACTACTAAAAACACACCACGGCATAAAAGAAACTGAGCGGCTGGCGGCGCTCATTTATAGATTTGTTAATGTTCGCGGGGCAGGGTGACTTGCATACAAACCAAAATTTTTTTGTTTTATTTACCATTATCTTTGCTCCACTTTTTTTACATCAGTCATTGGCCTGAATACTTACTCATTAATGAAACACACTATCCATTTGAAAAGCTCCGGCCTTACGGCTCTTATCCTCTTTTTCTGTTCAGTACTGGCTGTGGCTCAAACCGGGACCATAAAAGGTTTTGTGTATGACAAAAAAACAGGCGAACCGCTGATAGGTACCAACATTATGATTGTGAATAACAAATCAGGTGTGCAGAGCGATAACAATGGTTACTTTTCACTTACGCTGCCGTCCGGTAGCTATACCATCATGGCTTCGGCATTGGGTTATGACAGTTCATTAATAACCGTAAACCTGCTGCCTGACGCCATTATCACCAAAAAAATACTGCTCGCCCAAAAAGGAATAGAACTAAATGCGGTGGAAATATCAAGCCGTAAAATGGATAAGACCACCCGCATCAATACCGGGCTCACCAAGATAACCCCACAGGAAATGAAAAAACTGCCCAGTGCGGGCGGCGAACCCGATCTCGCGCAATACCTCCAGGTAATTCCGGGCGTAGTGTTCACCGGAGATCAGGGCGGTCAGCTTTTCATTCGTGGAGGCTCACCTGCACAGACTGGTATATATATTGATGGTGTTACTATTTATAACCCGTTCCACTCCATAGGGTTATTTTCTGTTTTTGAAACCGAAGCGGTGCGCAGTGTTGATGTATATACAGCAGGCTACGGCGCACAGTATGGCAACCGCACCTCAGCCATTGTAGATGTGCATTACAAAGACGGTAATAAGAACAACCTTGCAGGCATTGTATCAGTGTCACCCATCATGTCCCGTATAATGCTGGAAGGGCCGTTGCTGAAATCAAAAAAGGATAATGGCGCAGGCATTACGTTCCTGGTATCGGGTAAAACGAGTTACCTGGACAAAACTTCAAAATCGCTCTACGGCGGCCTTAATGAAACGTTTAAAAACGGGTTGCCATATAGTTTTACCGATTTATATGGTAAAGTAACCTTCAATGGCGATAACGGCAGCAAACTGAACCTTTTCGCGTTCAACTTTGATGACAACGCCAGCCTGCTGAATGAAACCACCCACACTCCTGATGGCAACTACCACTGGAAAACACTGGGTGCAGGGGCTACTTTCGTAGTGTCACCAGCCAATACTGCCGCATTAATAGATGGTAAGTTCGCATATAGCAATTATGATATATCATTGCAGCAGGTGGGCGTTCCTGCTGATACCGTACCCAGCACCAGCAAAATAAATGGTTTTGAGTCGGCCATCAACTTTACCTACTTCCTGCCCCATTACAGCCAGATAAAGTATGGTATTGAAGTAAACGGTATACATACCGCACTCAACTACTACAGTGCCGCCGGTGTAAGTTCCACATTGAACAGGCAGAGTACAACAGCCTCTCTTTATTTCCTCTACAGGCAGGTGGTTAACGGTAAGTTTATCTTTGAGCCCAGCTTCCGTGTTCAGTATTATTCTGAGCTCAACAAAATATCGCCGCAGCCAAGGTTGGGGCTCAAATACAATATCACCGATAATATACGCCTGAAAGGCGCTACCGGCCTTTATGCACAGAACATCATCAGCACCAAGACCGACAGGGATATCGTAAACCTGTTCACAGGATTCCTACTCAGTCCTGATCAGCAAATAAAGGACGCCGATAACCAGGAAGTAAAGTCTAACCTGCAAACCTCATTCCATGCTGTAACAGGTGTAGAGTGGGATATTGACAGGGTAGAGCTAAACCTGGAGCCATGGATAAAAATATTCGGGCAGATTAATGAGCTGAACAGGAACAAAATATTCCCTAATGAGCCTGATTTCGTGGCCGCATCTGGCAAGGCGTACGGTCTTGACCTTTCGGCAAAGTATAACTACAAAAGAATATACCTGTGGGGTGCTGCCGGTTACCAGATGGTAAGGTACACGAGCATAGGGCCTGACGGCAAAAAACAAACTTATCCTACTCCGTTTGATACCCGCCTTAATGCCAATGCGTTAATATCTTATACCGCGGGCAAGAAGAAAGATTGGGAAGTATCGGCCCGTTTTAACGTGCACTCACCGTTCCCGTTCACCCAGACACAAGGTTTTTATGAAAACCTGAACGTAAGCAATAATGGCCTCAGCAGCAACGTTAATACGCAGAACGGATCAATTACCCCACTTTACGCTAATGAGATAAACGGTGGCAGGCTTTCCTGGTATCACCGTATTGATCTTTCGGCTAAAAAGCATTTCATGTTTAAAAACAAGACAGGAATTGACGTTACCGGCTCAGTTACCAACGCGTATGACAGGAATAATATATTCTATGTTAACCGTATTACTAATGGCAGGGTTTACCAGTTACCGTTATTTCCAAGTGTAAATGTTACCTGGAATTTTTAATGTACTTCACCCCACTGAATGACAGGGCATATAAAGAAAAGAGCACTCTCCCGACTGATTTTAGCCGCCATATGCGCGGCGTGCGGTGCCACGGCTCATAGCCAGGTGCTGTACCCTGATCAACCCACGCAGCGGCCGCACATACTGGCTGAAGAGCAATACAGGCAGCAACATTACGCCCTTGCCGCACAAAGCGCACGGTTGTTTTTTACCCGTGACGCGGCAAAAATAGCCACTGAACAAAGCCTTGACGCTGAACGTGCGCGTTACCAGGTGGTGATTGGCGCGCTTAAAACCAATGCAGGCGGCGGCGTGGCCGCGGCTGAAGCCTACATAAAATCGGCCACAAATCCCGCCTATGCGCAGCGGGTATCATTTGCGGTAGCACAGTACTATTTTCTTGAAAACAAGCTGGCGGAAGCCATCCCCTACTACCAGCACACCGACATAGCCAATTTATCGAACAGCGAGATTGCTGACTCCAAGTTTGAACTGGCGTACTGCCTGTTTAATGTAAAGCAGTTTGATAAAGCGGAACCTTTGTTCCTCTCCATAAAAGAGTTGAAGGACGGCAAGTATTACGGCGCCGGCAATTACTACTACGGCCTGCTCACCTATAATCAAAGTAAATTTAAAGAAGCGCTCCAAAGTTTTGAGCGGATAAAAGACGACCGCGAATACAAGGCGATAGTGCCTTACTACATTGCTGAGATCTACTATTTTATGGGGGACAGGGTAAAAGCCCTGGAAGTGGCCAAAGCCATATTGGCTGGTGCAAGCAAAAGCTATTATGACAATGAGCTGCACTTGCTGGCAGCCCAATGTTATTTTGAAGACAAGCAGTACGCCGAGGCAAAGCCCTATTTTGATTATTACTACGACCACAATAACCAGATTAAGAAAGAAGACCTCTATAAAATGGGGTATTGCTGCTACCGCCTTGCAGACTGGAAGGGTGCCACCGGCAAGTTCAAGCTGCTGAGCGGCGCCAATGACTCCCTGGGGCAGTCATCAATGTACCTTTTGGGCGATTGTTACCTGAAAACCGGCGACAGGCAAAGCGCGCGCAACGCCTTCGGCATATGTGCTGAAATGCCCTACAACCCCGGGCAGCAGGAAGCATCAATGATGCTGCACGCCCGCCTCAGCTATGAAGCAGGCTTTGACGGCGAAGCGCTGGCCCAGCTCCGCATGCTGAATAAAACTTACCCTTCAAGCGAATACAAAGACGAAAGCAATACGCTCATTTCCTCCCTGCTGCTGAGTACCAACGACTTTGAAGGTGCGCTGAAGCACCTGGAAGAAGTAGGCAATAAAGAAAAGGGATACTGGAAGATATACCAGAAAGCCAGCTACGGCATAGGGGTGCAACGGTTCAGGTCGGGTGATTTTAACGGTGCTTATCAATATTTCAGCAATTCGCTCCGGCAGCCCACAGACGTGAATTTTGAAGCCGCAGCGTGTTTCTGGCGCGGAGAGCTTGATTTCAGGCAACATAAATACGCTGAAGCCATCAGCCATTCGCAGGAGTTCCTGAACAAGAGAGTTGATAAAGCTAAACTGGAGGTAATAAGCCCGCAGGCCACCGCGCAGCATGCCTGCTTGAATATGGGTTTTGCAGCTATGGAATTGCAGAACTTCAACGCAGCTCAAACTTATTTCAGTAGGGCGCAGCAAGGTAGTGAAGACGAATACAGCGGCATGGTAGCCAACCTCAGTGAGGCCGATGCGGTATTTATGCAGCAGAACTACGCCCGCGCCATAACTTTATATGATAAAATAGTAACTACCGATACTGCTAACGCTGACTATGCCCGCTACCAGAAAAGCATAATACTCGGCCTGCAGGGCAAAAACGCGGAGAAGATAAAAGTGCTGGAAGCATTGGTGAACAGGACGCCACCATCGGTTTACGCCATAACGGCCAGGTATGAAATAGCCGCCACAGACATTGAACTGAACCATTATCCGCAGGCACTGGGCTATCTTCGTTACCTTACTGACACGGCTACTGATAAAAGTGCCGCGCCTAAAGCCTGGATGAAGACCGGTTTTGTGTACCAGCAAAACAATGACCCCGCCAAAGCCATAGAGGCCTACAAGCACGTAGTAACTGACTACCCGGCGAGCGATGAGCGCATAGCTGCCCTCGATGCGCTTAAAAGCCTCTACATACAGGGCAACCAGCCATCAGCTTACGCACAGTTGCTGAAAGAGAACAACCTTCCTTCAGCCGAGAACAGCTCACTGGACAGCACGTACTATTCAGCGGCGGAGACACAGTTCGCGGCGGGAAAATGGGATAACTCGGCCAGGTCGTTCTCAGATTATCTGAAAGAATATCCTAACGGGGTTTTCGCTATTAAGGCCCACTACTACCGGGGTGAGAGCCGCTACCAGCTGAAAGATTTCAAAGGCGCGCTGGAAGACTTTAATATTGTGCTGGCAACAGGCTGGAATGATTTTTCAGAAAACAGCGCCAGGCACGCGGCGGGTATAGCTTTTGACCAAAAAAACTATCCGCTGGCTTATGACTACTATGGCAGGCTTAGGGCCAACACGCCCCCTGCAAATAAGCCGGTATTGCAGACTGCATTTGAAGGGTTAGTGAAAAGCGGCTACAATGCAGAAAAATTCAATGAAACCGACCTGTACGCCGATACCCTGCTGGCCATGCCGGGCCTGCCTGCTGACCTGATTAATGACGCCCTGCTGTATAAAGCCAGAGCCAACCAGCATCTTAATAGATCAGATACCGCACTGGCACTGTACCGGCAACTCAGCGGGAACAAAAATGGCGAAATAGCCGCGGAAAGCCGCTATCATATAGCAGAGATACTGGTAGCGCAAGACAGCCTGAAAGACGGCGAAGAGGCAGCTAACGAGACTATAAAGCAATCGCAGGGATATGACTACTGGATAGTAAAGTCGTATATATTGCTTGGCGATATAATGACAAAACAAAAAGATTTTTTCAATGCCAAAGCCACGCTGGGCAGCATAATAAAACATACAAAGAACGCTGAACTGAAGCTGGAAGCCACTAAAAAGCTGGCTGAAGTAAAGGCATTGGAGCAGGTGAAAAGTAAACTGAAAGAAGAATAGCAACAAACATGAAAGTAAAGCCTTTTATCATACTCGCCATATCACTTACGGCCGCGCACCGCTCGGCAGGGCAAAAGGCCGCGGGCGATACTGTATTAAAAGGCTCCACCATTGAGGTAATACAATCTTACAAGCCGGTGGTAAAAAAAGCGCCGAAGCCGGACTGGCTGCCGCAACTGCCCCCCGCCGATACTGCAAGACCTGCAATGACGTTTGATGTGCCGCAGCAGACACTTTATTACAGCTACACCTCATCTCCGCTCAGGCCGCTGGCGCTGGGCAAAGATTCCCTGGTGGTTCCTTTCCCTAATTACATAAAGGCAGGGGCTGGCAACCTGTCTACGCTATACCTTGATGCGGGCATTGGCGGCCTCCGGGGTGCTGACTATCAGCTACCCATTCACCTGCATCATCTTTCACAGAAGGGGAGTATTAAGGGGCAGCAGACATCACTCAGCGGGCTGGAAGCGGAAGGGTTTTATAAAAAAGGTAAGAATGACCTGCACAGCGCTTTTTCAGTTGAAAGAAACCAATATTATTACTATGGCTACAACCATGCGCAGCATGACTATGCCAATGACTCGATAAAGCAAACCTTTACGGGCGTGCACCTTGAAGCTGACGCCGCGCGGGTACTCAACCTAGGTGGAAGAAATATAGTTTTTCATCCTGAAATAGAGGGAAACATATATGCTGCACGATATAATACCACGGAAACAGGGTTGGGTATAAAAGCACCCTTCAGCTACCGGGTAGACAGTGCGCTGGAGCTGATGGTGGCGCTGAACGCTTCTTTCACCCGCCTTAAAACGCCTTATATGACCGATGGCAATAACCTGGTGGGGCTATACCCTGGTCTGGCACTGCACACCGGCAAGGTAACCGGGCATGGCATTCTGGGTTTTGCGGCGGGCAAGGATGGTAATGTATTCGTTTTGCCTGATATACAGGCCCACTACAATATAGCCGGTACCGCGCTGAGGCTGAGTGGTGGGTGGCAGGCCTCAGTAAGGCGGAACACCTATGAGCAACTGACGATGGAAAACCCGTATATTGTTAACGCATATACGGTAAAACAAACCCGTAGGGATGAAATTTTTGCCAACTTGGCAGGCGCAGCGGGGGCGCACATAACCTATACCGCAAGGGTAAGCTGGTGGAACTTCAACGCCCTGCCTGTTTACCTGAACCATGCGGGCGCCGCTGCAGACAGTAAGCAATTTGATTTGTTGTATAATGATGTGAGCGCATTTTCGCTCAGGGGCGGCGCAAGGTATACGGAGACCGATAAGTGGTCAGCTGGCGCTACGGCTGAGTTTTATAACTACTACCAGGGCACGCTGGCCCATGTGTGGCATGAGCCGACCTTCAGGTTGCGGGCTGACCTTTCGGTAACACCGCTGAAAGACCTGACCATAATGGCTTATGGATCAGTAACCGCGGGTATGTATGCTGTGAATGCGGCAGGGCAGGCTGTGACGCTGCAACCCAACACGGATATAGGTATTAACGGAGAGTACCGGCTGATAAGCAGGCTGACGGCTTTTCTGCAGGTGGACAACCTGCTGAACAGTAAATATGAACGCTGGCTGGGATACCAAGCATACGGCATAAATATTTATGGTGGTTTGCGCTTAAAATTTTAGTGATCGTAATTAATTTCAGGTGTACTTTTGTAACGTAAAATGGAAATAGCTAAATATATCGGGCAATTTATTCTAAAAAATAATTTTTGCTACATACATGGCCTGGGTAACCTGGAGCTGGTAAAACGACCCGCCATAAATGACGGGAAGAGTTTACAGGGGCCTACCTATGAAGTAATATTAACTGCGGGGGGGTCTATAGATGATAGTTTCGCTAATTTTATAGCTACCAATGAGCAAATAAGTATATCTAAAGCAGCAAATGGCCTCCGCGATTTTAGTATGCAGAGCCGCAAGGATATGCAGGAGGGCAAGGAAGTAGCCCTGCCCGGCCTGGGTAAGCTGCTGGAGCAAAACGGCAAGGTGAAATTTATAACGGACGCCCATTTCAACTTTTCTCCCGCCGGTATGCCTTCGCTTAAAAACAGCAGGCAGGTGGAAGAGCAGAAGACAGCCACTACACACAAACCTACTTATCCTGCCCCGGCCAAGGCCAATTCGGTGAACTGGAGCATGGTGATAATAGCTGGTATAATAGTGGTGTTGCTGGCCGGTGGTGGTATTGGCTACTACTTCTACAACAAGCCTGCGGAGACTAACGTGGCTCCTGTACCTGTTGTTGTGGACACCGTGGTGTCAGCACCGGTGCCGGTGATAGCCGATACGCTGGCTAAACCTACGGATACGGTGAAGGCCGCTCCGCCCGCAATTGACACGCTGGCCGTGATGCCTTACAGAGTGGTGCTGGGGCGCTTTATAGCGCGTGAAAAGGCGGAAAAGCGCTTCAGGCAGCTGAAAGTGAATGGCAACAAGGTGGATCTGATAACACAAGATTCATTAAATTTCATACTGTTAACAACGGTTAACGCACGCATGGTGGATACCACACACATGAAGGATTCGCTCCGTAAGTTATTTGGGTATAATAATTTGTCAATCTATAAGGAATAAATTCATAATCTCTACTTTAAAGCCCGCGGATGCGGGCTTTTTTGTTTTTTAGCCGGGGGTGTTCAGCGTGCTTTTGAGGCATGTGTTTCGGTTTTTAACCCGTGGACAAGGGGAAAGTTGAGCGGCTTTAGCCACAGATTGTAGTCTGTGGCTAAAGCCGTGTTGTTAGTTAGCTGGTCCACGGGTTAAAACCCGTGGCAACTGTAGGATGCAGTGGATTTTGAATCTCGTTCGTATTGGGTGTTAGGAGACTCGAGGTTATTTACCGCATATTTTCCTGCCAGAAATTGGATAGTCCCGATGGGACATAGACCCATTATTTTTACATTTTGCTACAAACCTGCTGTCCCTACGGGACATTTGCAACTACAATGAAGGGGGCGAACACTTATGGGCGTTGCAGGCCTCTTGTAATTGATTGATACACTGAGTGTAGGTGAAAAAAATGATATTTTACGATTTATGCAATGCCTTTCGTTCTAATAGCTATATTTGACCATTACATGAATGTACCACTATGGCGTTTAATGAAGACTCACGAGTAAAAATACCAACAATTCTGCACTTGTGCAGGTTGGGTTATGAGTACCTGCCATTGGTGAGCGGTGCGTGGGATCAGCGCACAAATATTTTCAAGAACATATTTATAGCGAACATAC
>JACMPD010000174.1 GCA_014377675.1 Taibaiella sp. | reverse complement strand
TGCCGCCGCCGCTGCTACCGGTACTGACCGCATAGAACTATATACCGAAGACTACGCACGGCAGTTTCAGGCAGAGAAGGATGCCGCAGTTGCCCCGTATATAAAGGCGGCAGAAATGGCGCTGAAACACAATCTCGGCATTAATGCCGGGCACGATCTTGACCGGTTTAACCTGCCGTTTTTCAGCAAATCAATACATGGTCTGCTTGAAGTGTCGATTGGACACGCGCTTATAGCTGATGCCCTTTACCTCGGCCTGGAGAATACCATACAGCTCTATAAGCGGGCGTTAAGATAAGCAGGGAATAATCATTTGATTGTTGCACAGGCAACAAACTGTTAAAACAGATCGCTGTTTGTGGAAAACCGTTCATTCTGTTTCTGTACCTGTATAATGGATGCTGAATAGTACATTTGCACCGGAAAATAACAATGAATGAGTAGTGAAGATAAATTTGAAAGAGGGCAGCCTTATTCCTGGTTCAGGATAAGTCTTGATATGGGTATGGGTATCTTATACATGGTGCTCGCTGGTGGCATCATTTATACGAAGCATTTCGCGACCATTGAATTGTCGAAAGGATTGATGTATGCGATGAGCGGGATGCTGGTATTCTATGGTGCGTTCAGGATATACCGTGGGTTGGTGGAAATAAGGAACCGCAAAAATTTATAGCGGCGACCCAATGGCTATGCCTGTTAAATATTTGTTACTTAGCGGTTAGACTGGTTACATTTTTTAAAATATTAGTAAAATTGCGGATTATATGCGTTTGTTGGGTATATGCTTGCTCCTTTTTTCTTTTACCATGTTGGGTTTGTCTTGCGATGACACGCCGCCCCATGAAGATACCCTCTCCTCAGGCACTATAGAGGTATCCGCTGATGAAACCTACCGCACGGTCATTGAGGCACAATCAAAAGTATTTGACAGCAGTTTTCCCAATGCTAAGGTAAATATCCATTATAAATCAGAAGGGGAATGCTTTAAAGATTATTTTGACAATAAAGCCCGCATTATCCTCGTTACAAGAGAGTTGACTAAAGAAGAGAAAGAGGTTTGTAAGCAAAAGCAAATATTTCCCTCATCAGTGCCGCTGGCTAAAGACGCTGTGGCTGTACTGCTGAACAACGAAAGTACTGATAGCCTGCTGAGCGTTGACCAGGTAAAGGCGATACTGACGGGAGAATATAAAAAGAAGTACACCGTTGTATTTGACAATCAGTCATCAAGCCTTGTCAGGTACATTACCGATTCCATGTTGCAGGGGAGAAAGCTGGGCAATAATGTATTTGCCGCTAAAGGAAATAAAGCAGTAATAGAGTATATTGAAAAGAACCCTGATGCCATCGGTTTCGCGGGTCTGGCTGATGTGGCCGATACCACTGATGTAAACAATACCGGTACATTCATTACCAATGTAAGGGTAGCGGGCATCTACAGCGACAGCCTTAAACACTTTGTAAAACCTTACCTTGCCTACATAGGGCTGAAAGATTATCCGCTTGTCCGCAAATTATATTATGTGAGCAGAGAAAGTTATCCCGGTCTTGGCACGGGCTTTGCAAACTTTCTTGGTGGGTACAGAGGGCAGCTTATTTTTGCACACGCGCATTTGTTTCCGCTCAGAATGGAGGTTACAATAAGGGACGCTGAGATAAACCAAAATTGATTTATTATTTAAAAGAAAATTCGGTCAGATAATATGAAAAAATTAATGATTATTACTGCTGCCGCGTCTCTTGCTATAGGGGCATTTGCGCAGCAGCCAACGGTGGAAAGTGGTATAAAACTTTATAATTATAAAAAATACAACAGTGCTCAAAAGGCACTTACGCCGCTATCAGTAAAAGACGCAAAGGCCAACTACTACCTTGGTCTTGCATACCTTGATGCGGGAAGCGCCACTAAAGCTAACTACCAGTTTCAGAAATACCCTGACGACCCGGCGAATATTTCCGGTACGGCAATGGTAGCCTTCGCATCAAAAGATGCAGCAAAAGGAATGCAGATAGCGAAAGATCTTGCAGCGAAAGCGAAGAAGAAAGAATTTATGCCCATGCTGTACGCCGCTAAGGCGCTAACGTATTCTGATGGCGCTGACCTGCAGCAGGCAATACAATGGTATAAAGATGTACTGACCAAAGACCCGAACAACGTGGAAGCGCACCTGGGTCTTGGTGATACTTACCGTAAAATGACCGGCGGTGGTGGCGAGGCCATGAATAACTATGAAGCCATTACTGAAAAGGATGCCAAAAATTCACTTGTGCTTTCACGCATAGGCGACCTGTGGTATGAAGCCCGTAACTATAGCAGCGCTGTAGAGTTTTACGATAAAGCAAAAAATGCGGACAGTACAAACCCACTGCCGTACTATTCACTCTCCCAGGCATACTGGCGCAGCGGACAGTTTGATAAATCTTTAACCAACATTCGTAAGTATATAAGCATATCTGATAATACTATCAGTGATCAGGTTAACTTTGTAGAGATACTGTATCTTGCTAAAGCCAATTGCGAAGCAGCAAAACTGGCGCAGGAGTTAATGACTCAGGAAGTACCGGCAGATAAGAAGATTTCGCTTACCGGTATTCTCGGTTTTGCGCAGGCAGATTGTGGTGATTCAATTGAGGCACAAAAGAACCTGAAACAATACTTTGCTCTACAGAAACCTAAAGCGATAACTCCCGGTGCTTATATAGAATACGGAAAACTGTGGTTAAAGCTCAATAACCTTGACTCTGCCAGTTTCTACTACCTGAAAGGAATTGAAGGGGATACCGCCAAAAACAAAACGGATATCTACCGCCAAATAGCGGAGGCGTACCGAATGAAAAAAGAATACTGCCGTTCAGGTGAGTGGTATGATAACCTGATAAAAAGCAACCCTGCAACCCAGCCGTTAGATCATTTCTGGTGCGTGGTTATGTATTATTATTGTAAAGACTGGAAAAGCGCTATCCCTGCCGCGCAAAGATTTGAAGAGAAATATCCTGATCAGGCATCATCTACTTACTGGCGCGCAAGAGTGCTTGCAGCGGTTGATTCGGAAGCAGCTACCGGTGCTGCGGAGCCATATTTCGCGAGTTGGATAGAAAAAATAGGTGCTGAAGCAGATAAGAAAGAAAAGAAAGCTGATGTAACAAAAGCATATCAATACCTGCTCTTATACAACTACAACAAAAAAGACAAAGAAAAAACCAAGCTTTATATGGACAAGCTCAGAAGCGTTGACGCTAATGATGGCTTGCTGAAACAAATTGAAGATGTGGAAAAATCGCCAGCCGCTCCGGCTCCTAAGAAGGATGGTGTAAAAACCAAGCCTCCCGTTAAAAAATAGTAATAGCCATTTGATATAGAACCGCTCCTTTTTGGGGCGGTTTTTTTATGTTTAGAGTTAAAGAAATGAATACCACCAAAGTAATGGATGAGCTTATTGGCCTGATGATTAAAACGACACATGACAACCCCGGTTTCTAAAGACTTGTGGTGGTAAACTGTTTTTGCTACTAAATTTCAATGCAAAATTATTGAAGTACTTAGAGGATTGTTTAACTTTACGCACTCACAGCACTTAGCGGAAATGAAATCAAATATTAGTATAGAGATTACTCTCGATGAAGATAAAATGCCTGAAACCATAGAATGGACCGCGCCGGGCGGCGGTATTGATGCTCCTCAAAAAGCCAAAGCGATACTGCTGGGCCTATGGGACGGAGCCGAAAAGTCCGCACTTCGTATTGACCTGTGGACCAGTAAGATGATGGTGGACGAGATGAATGATTTTTTCTACCAGACATTTTACGGCATGGCTGATACC
>JACMPD010000173.1 GCA_014377675.1 Taibaiella sp. | reverse complement strand
TTAGCCGCGAATTACAATTGCATTTATCACGAAAAAAATCGTTCACTATGCTTATGCGGTCAATGGTTGCCGTAATCAATAACGTGCCTGCGGAATATATTGATTGAGCACTCACCCCAAAAACTAAAATGCCCCGGCAACTGTCCGACAGTAACGGGGAATTTTATGTTGCAGCCGAAGCTGTATGATGTATACATCAATTACTGTGCCGGATTTTCATCAGGTGCCACGGCTGGGCTTTCAGGTTCAACAGTGTCATCAACCGGGGTGTCTTCAATGGCAATAGTGGTGGCTTCAGTATTTTCTGCGCCCACGGTCATGGTCTCCTCATTGTTCCATTCCAGTATAAAGTTGTTACGGCCAATACCGGTGAGTATGGTAAGGAAGCGCTGCTGTATTAGTTCCAGCATTGCCAGGAAGGTAAATATGGCGTGTATCCTGTTTTCGCAGCTCTCAAAAAGCAACTCGAACGGGATGCGCTTCTGCTCTTTAAGGTGAGTAAGCAGGAAGGTGCGCTGGCCATCAAGACTGTAATTGTATTTTACAACCACGTGCTGTGGCTTGTGCATCCGCTCATTAAACCGTTTTATCGCTTTCTTGTAGGCTTCCAGCAGTTTATACATGGTTACCGCCTGTATTTCGGTACCTTCAGAGTAGCTTTCGCCCAGTACATGCAGTTCTGTGCTTATGTTACCGCGTTTTTGCTGCATCAGCCTGTCGGCTTCCATAGCGGTCATAAGTTCTGATACCTCTTTATATCTTTTGTATTCCAGTATTTTGTCTACCAGTTCCTGGCGGGGGTCTATTTCATTGCCATGTTCATCTTTCTCTTTACGCGGCAGCAACATACGGGCCTTTATGCGCATAAGGGTGGACACAAATAGTATAAACTCACTTGCCAGCTCAATATTCAGTACTTCCAGCTTTTTGATATAAGCCAAAAATTCATTGGTAATGGTGGTGATGGGGATATTATATATATCCAGCTCATCCCGCTCAATGAAGAACAGCAGCAGGTCGAAAGGGCCTTCAAACTGGGGTAGTTTTATCTGGTAAGAAACGGACATCTGAATATTTAAAGTAAATAAAATTTATGCGTGAGGCAGCATGTATTATCGCCGGTTTAGTTTCCACTTACTTATTTGCCCGCCTGGCACTGCCGTGGCTGCAAGCGCCGGTTGCTTTTCCTGTTCCCAGGCAAAGGCAGCCAGAATGGCCGCGACCTGTTCCGCACCTTCATCTTTTGTTTCCAGGCATTCAGGTTTAAAATATTTCTCTATAAATTTTGTGTCAAACTTCCCGGAGCGGAATGCTTCAGTCTGCACCGCCCACTTCCCGAACTCCAGTGTGTTTTTCACTCCTTTTATATGATATTCATCAATGGCTCTGCAAAGGCGGTCAATAGCCTCATTGCGGGTTGCGCCATAAGCTATGAGCTTGGCTATCATGGGGTCATAAAAAATAGGTATGGCCATTCCCTCCTCAAAGCCGTCATCAACCCTTACGCCGGGCCCCTTTGGTACCTGGTACATCTCCAGCGTGCCGGTGTCAGGTAAGAAGTTATTGAGCGGATCTTCAGCACATACGCGCAGCTCTATGGCATGGCCTGTTATTTTAAGTTCAGCCTGTGTGAATGACAATTTATTGCCCCTGGCTACATTTATCTGCTCCTTTACCAGGTCAACGCCCGTTATCATCTCAGATACACAGTGTTCCACCTGCAGGCGGGTATTCATTTCAAGAAAATAGAAGTTGAGGTGCTCATCAGCCAGGAACTCAACGGTGCCTGCGCCATAATAGTTACACGCCCTGGCTACCGCCACTGCGCATTCGCCCATTTGCTGCCTTATCTCAGGCGTAAGGCATGACGATGGTGCTTCTTCAATCAGCTTCTGGTGGCGGCGCTGTATAGAGCATTCGCGCTCAAACAGGTAGGCATAGTTGCCATGGCGGTCACCTATAAGTTGTATTTCTATATGGCGGGGCGACCCTACATATTTTTCAATAAATACCGCGTCATTGCCAAAAGCGTTCAGCGCTTCGCTTTTCGCGGTAGCCATTTGCTGCTCCAGCTCACCGTCATTTTCCACTACCCTCATGCCCTTGCCGCCACCGCCTGCGGAGGCTTTTATAAGTATAGGGTAGCCGATTTTGGCGGCTATTTTGTGTGCTTCATTTACATCAGTTACCGGGTCTTCGGTGCCGGGAACCATGGGTACGTTGAATTTTTTCGCCGCCTGCTTGGCTGATATTTTATCGCCCATCATATTAATAGAGTAGGCGGAGGGGCCAATAAATATAAGACCCGCGTCACTTACCGCCTGCGAGAACGATGCGTTTTCGCTCAGGAAGCCATAACCGGGGTGTATAGCGTCCACTCCGGTTTTCTTAGCTGCTTCTATTATTTTCTCGCCCCTGAGGTAAGATTGTGACGAAAGCGCAGGCCCAATGCATACCGCCTCATCAGCATACCGCACGAACGGCATATTCCTGTCGGCTTCTGAAAAAACGGCTACTGTTTTTATACCCATTTCTTTAGCCGTGCGCATAACGCGCATAGCTATTTCACCACGATTGGCTACAAGTATCTTTTGCATGGGGCTAAATTAGGTTAAAATATTGGTTCGTTAATTTGGTGCCTGCTCATATATTTTATATTGTTCTTTTTAAGATGCGCCTGCTCCGGAGAGCAAAGTCGCTATGTTGTTTCTATCTACAGTTTCCTTGCCACGTAGTGGCAAAAGGTTTGGAGCCCCAAAGCTACCATCTAAACTGCGTGCCGTAGGTACGCAACAACTGTAACTGTGCCTGTTTTTTATGTTGAAACGGCATACATTATCGGAGGGTAAATATTTGCTATTTTGGCATGAAAGTTGCTCCCAACCGTTACACGCTATACTAAAATTTTATGTCTAAAAAATCGCTCCTTCTGTGTTTCCTCTTCACTCTTTGCTGCTTTGTGCAGGGCGCTTACGCATCGTTTCCTATAAGGCAAAATACCATTGCCGGTTTCTATACAGCCGCCGCCGCTCCTGCCGCCGCTGACATGCCAGCGGCAATGCCGGCCCCGGCAAATCATTTAAGCTTCCTGGAAAGAGTGAAAATGCGCAAAACAGCCTTACTTACCCGCATGGCCATAAGACACAGCGGTTCAGGCAGTGCCGCGCTCAGCATCACTTCTTTCTGCCTGGCTTTGGGCGGAGCCGGCAGCCTTTCAGTGGCATTTTGGCACTCGTTTTTGGTGTCGTACTCTACCCTTTAATATTGCTTTCGTTTCTCATGTTGCTCGGCTCACTGATAAGCGGCATTATATCTCTTGCCAATCATTAGCGGCTGAGAGGCCTTGCTATTGCCGGTATCATTATCAGCGGATCTTACCTTATACCCGCGGCTATCGTATTCGCATTGTTTGGCTTCTAAAGGCGCGGACCGAAAATTCAGCTGAACTTCCGGGTAAAATCACGAAGCGCATTTTGGCTAAGGGCGGTACAATCAATATAACAACGTACTTTTGCCAATATTTTTTCGTTAATTATTACCTATGTCTAGGCAGGTTTCTATTTTGGGGGCGGGGTTGGTTGGTTCATTACTAGCTGTTATTCTCCGCAAAAGAGGATATGAAGTAACTATATATGAGCGGCGCCCTGATATGCGTAAAGCCGTTGTAGGGGCAGGCAGGTCTATTAACCTGGCCATGAGTGCCCGTGGCTGGAAAGCGTTAGAGCTCGCTGGCCTCCGGCATGACCTGGACGCTATTGCCATACCCATGTATGGGCGTTACTTGCACATGGCTGACGGATCTGTTGCCACACAGGCTTACAGTAAAAATAATGAAGCGATCTACTCCGTAAGCAGGGGGGAGCTCAACAAACGTTTAATGACCCTGGCGGAGCAAAACGGCGCTACTATCCATTTTGATCACCGCTGCACCAAGGCTGATGTGGTGAACAATACGCTGCAGTTCAGCCTCCCTGACGGTAGTGCGAAGACTGTGCAGGCTGATCTGCTCTTTGGCGCCGATGGCGCGTTTTCAGCGCTCCGCAGCAGCTATACGCACATGGACAGGGTAAACTGTGACCAAACTTACCTGGAATACGGTTATAAAGAACTATGCATACCCCCGGCTTCTGATGGCAGCCTTGTTATGGATAAAAACTACCTTCATATATGGCCCCGTGGCAACTATATGATGATAGCGCTTCCGAATACCGACAATACGTTCACGTGTACCATGTTTATGCCATTCAAGGGTGAAAATTCCTTTGAGCTACTAAAAGCGGAGGCGGATGTAAACAGCTTTTTTAGTGAGAAGTTCGCAGATGCGAAAAATCTAATGCCTTCTTTGATTGAAGATTTCTTTACCAACCCGACAGCGTCATTAGTTACCACCCGTATTTTTCCATGGCATTATAAAGACAAAAGTGCGCTTATTGGCGATGCCGCCCACGCTATTGTGCCGTTTTATGGCCAGGGCATGAACGCCGGCTTTGAAGACTGCACCATACTTGATGGCCTGCTTTCAAAATATGGCGAAGACTGGGATGTTATATTGCAGGAATATGAAGCAAAGAGGAAGCCGGCAGGTGATGCGGTGGCCAATCTCGCGCTAATGAATTTTGTTGAAATGCGTGATAAGGTTTCTGATCCCGCATTCCTCGAAAGGAAGAAAATTGAAAAGGAACTTGGAAAAAAATACCCTGAACAATTCGTATCAATTTATGAAATGGTGTCTTTCAGCCATATACCTTACTATACCGCTATCAACTGCATTAAAGCCCAGGATCGCCTTTTAGCGAGCATTATGGACGAAGGCGATTTTGCCGCTAACGCAACAGATGAACGCTTTACAGCAAAGCTCGATAACTGGATGAGTGACTATCACAACGCTGTTCAACAACTCGATTTCGGAAATGAAGCCTGATAAGAGATGGACCCTGAAATCTGTTGACAGTGCCGTAATAAATAGTTTGTATGACTCTTTGCAGGTGCATCCCGCTGTTTGCAGGCTGTTGGCCGCACGGGGTATTACTGATTTTGAAGCGGCGAAAACTTTTTTCAGACCTCAGCTCACCCACCTCCATGACCCTTTCCTGATGAAGGGAATGAGAAAGGCGGTAGACCGCATTGTAGAGGCTATTGAATGGCATGAGCGCATTATGGTCTATGGCGACTATGATGTGGATGGCACTACTGCAGTTGCTGTGGTGTATTCTTTCCTCAAAAGAAACTACAAAGGAGAACTGACCTACTACCTGCCACACCGGTACCGGGAAGGTTACGGCGTATCTAAACAGGGCATTGACTTTGCCCATGGCAACGGATACACGCTGATTATTACCCTTGACTGCGGCATAAAATCAGCTGAGCTTATTACTTACGCCCAGTCGCTTGGTATTGATGTAATCGTTTGCGACCATCACCTTCCAGATGCGTTTTTGCCCCCCGCTGTGGCTATTCTTAACCCCAAACAGGCCGATTGTAAGTATCCTTATAAAGAACTGAGCGGCTGCGGTATCGGCTTTAAACTGATCTGCGCTTTAGCCATCAACTGGAAACAGTCGCTGGAAACCGTATACCCCTACCTTGACCTCGTGGCCACCAGTATTGCCGCCGATATAGTGCCTCTTGACGGTGAGAACCGCACGCTTGCCTACTTTGGCATCCGCCGCATTAATGAAGCGCCTTGCCCGGCCATAGCTATTTTAAAAGAGCTGGGCGGGGTGAACAGGGCGCTGGCCGTGTCTGATCTTGTATTTGTTATAGGCCCCCGCGTAAACGCCGCCGGCCGTATGGATGACGCCCGTAAAGCGGTGGAACTATTTATAGAAACAGATCCGGAAAAAATAAAATCACTCGCAGCCTCCCTGCATTCTGACAACGACGACCGCCGTGAGGTGGACAAAATGACAACCGAAGAGGCGCTTGCCATATTAAATGAAGATATTGTGGCGCAGCAAAGAAAATCAACTGTGGTGTACCGGGAACACTGGCACAAAGGCGTGGTAGGTATTGTGGCGTCACGGCTTATAGATCATTTTTACCGCCCTACCATCGTGCTTACATCTGCCAATGGCAAGGCAACCGGCTCGGCTCGTTCGGTATCTGGCTTTAATATATATGAAGCGATACATGAGTGCCGTGACTTACTTGACAATTATGGCGGTCACTTTTATGCTGCAGGGGTTACTTTAAGCACCAGTAAAGTTGATGAGTTTATAGAGCGTTTTGAACAAGTTGTGTCCGGAACCATAACGGAAGATCAGCAGACTCCGGAAATTGAGATAGATGCGGAAATACCGCTCTTCTTAATTAAACCTGCTATATATAATTTAATAAAACAGTTTGAGCCCTTCGGCCCCGCTAATATGAAGCCTGTTTTCGTAAGCCGGAATTTGCTTGATTTTCAGGGCAGCTCGTCAACCGTTAAAGACCTTCATCTTCGCATAGTGGCCCAGCAGGCAGGCGGTGCTATTACGGAAGGTATTGGTTTTGGCCTGGCAGATAAGTATGAGGTGGTGAGAAGCGGGTATTTTGACATGGTCTACACCATAGATGAAAACGAACATAACGGTACTACACGCCTGCAGGTAAAAGTAATTGATGTAAGAAAGAGCAGATAGGCGTAATACTTATTCTACCTCAATTTGTTTCCTGCGTACATTCGTAATATTTTACTGATTTTTTTGCGAAATCCTGATTGTATATTTATTTGTTTAACTGACGTTTAAGTTGTTCTAGTTCTTTAGCCATTTCTTCCAAGGCCTTTTCTTTTTCTTCTAAAGCCTTTTCTTTTTCTTCCAATTCCTGTTTATGTTTAGCGATTTCTTCCAGGCTTTTTTTGTAATCTTTTTCAACCTGGTCCATTTCCATATAAAATACCCTATATGCTTCCTTTTCTATGTCAAGCTGACTCCGGCTTTCCCGGTCAGTTCCTATATAGTTCAGCCTTTCCGCTATCAGTTTCATTTCTTCCCCTTCAATAGGCAATTTGTATTCTTTTAGCATTCTACCCTCGTCAATGAAGTACTTTTGTTCAAAAAAACTCAAAAGTTTATCCAGCTTATTTTGAATGCGGCCTTCTATCCGGGGTATCTGCACTACAAAGCAGTCGTGGGTCAGTTTTTCAATAAAATCATTTTTACCTGTAAGTATTTTCCGGTCAATACAGTCAATATATTGTCTGTTTATCTTCACAACAGCTGTCTCCACTTCAGGTAGGTTAAACCCTAAAAGATATATAGTAACTATGGGCAGTATCATTATTTGTTTGCCATCACCGGTTATCACCTCATCTTCCTTTTTGTAGTGTTCAGCAAGATATTTTCTGAACCGCATTACATCGGCTTGCTTGCGGGCTTTCTGAATTTCAATCAAAACCTTTTTATAATCGTTTTCACCAGTTTTAATAGTTGCCACAAAATCAAGCCTGAAAATGCCGAAAGAAGCCGCCAGCGAATCGGTGTTCGCTCCGTGTTGGTAAGCGATTTCCTGTGGTTTCACCATCACCTCAGATATATTTTCTTCAAGTATAGTTTCAATAAAAAACCTGGCAATACGGCTGTCATCCATTAATATTTTAAAAGCGGTATCCGATATTGGGTTGGCGATAAGCATAATTATCAATTTAACGCAAAAATACAGAATGAAATACTTGTATAGAATCAGGATTCAATAGTTACCCCTTAATTTCCTGGCAAAGTTCCACGAGCACCCCATTGGTTGTTTTAGGGTGTATAAAGCATACTAGTTTATTATCGGCCCCTTTATGTGGCGCTGCATTCAGCACATTGAAGCCAAGAGCTGCCAGCCGTTTCATTTCAGCTTCAATATTTTCCACCTCAAAAGCCACATGGTGTATACCTTCGCCTTTGTTGTTTACAAATTTGGCAATCGGGCTGTCTTCGTTGGTGGCTTGGAGCAATTCTACTTTTGAGTCCCCCGTTAAAAAAAAAGCTGTGTTCACACCCTCATGGTCAACTCGTTCTGTTTTATAGCAGGGAGTATTCAATAATTGCTCATACAAGCTTACTGCGCTGTCAAGGTTTTTAACAGCAATGCCGAGGTGTTCTAATTTCATTCGTATAGTTTTTCTTTATACCATTATTAACAGCCATAATCTGTTACAGGAACGAAAGTAAACCGTTTCTTTGTACTTTTGTGTAAAATCTCCCTTGTAGGGAAATGATATGGAATTAAACTTACCGATATATCTTGACAATAACGCCACTACTCCAATGGATCCGAGGGTGCTGGAAGCCATGCTTCCTTACTTCGTGGAGAAATTTGGAAACGCGGCCAGCCGTAATCACTCTTTTGGGTGGGTAGCCGAAGAGGCGGTTGATTATGCCAGGGAGCAAGTAGCTAAACTAATTAATGCAGATGCTAAGGAAGTAATATTTACTTCAGGCGCTACCGAAGCGAATAACCTCGCTATAAAAGGTGTATTTGAGATGTATGCCTCAAAAGGCAATCATATCATTACCGCAACTACAGAGCATAAAGCGGTATTGGATGCCTGCAAGCACGTGGAGAAAATGGGTGGTCAGGTTACGTATCTTGAGGTGCAGCCAGATGGTCTCATAGATTTGCAGCAGCTTGAAAGTGCTATTACTGATAAGACAATACTTATTGCTATAATGTATGGTAATAATGAAATAGGCGTAATACAGCCGGTAAAGGAAATAAGCGCAATAGCCCGCAAGCATGGTGTTTTATTCTTCACTGACGCCACACAGGCTGTAGGCAAAGTGCCTGTTGATGTACTTGCTGATGGTATTGACCTTATGTCTTTTAGCGGGCATAAAATGTATGGTCCTAAAGGTGTAGGCGTTTTATATGTGCGCCGTAAAAACCCAAGAGTAAAAGTTACTGCCCAGATGGACGGTGGCGGCCATGAGCGTGGTATGCGCAGTGGTACGCTTAACGTGACGGGTATTGTAGGGCTGGGTAAAGCATGTGAACTGTGCATGAATGAAATGGCGGACGAAGCAGAGCGCCTGAGTGCAATGCGCGATAAGCTGGAAAAAGCATTGCTTCAGATAGAAGAGGCCTATGTGAATGGTAATACAGACCATCGCCTGCCGCACACTGCCAATATATCTTTTAAGTATGTAGAAGGCGAAGGGCTGATGATGGGCTTTAATAAAAATATTGCTTTATCAAGCGGTTCTGCATGTACGTCAGCTTCACTGGAGCCGTCATATGTGCTGAAAGCTTTAGGCCTGGGCGATGACCTGGCACACAGTTCTTTGCGTTTTGGGCTAGGCAGATTTACTACTGAAGATCAGATCGACTTTACTATTGACGCGATAACAACTACAGTATTAAAGCTGCGGGAAATGAGCCCACTGTGGGAAATGTATAAAGAAGGTGTTGATATAGATGCTATTGAGTGGGCGCACCACTAATAATATACTCAACATGCTCAACATGCTCGTGTACCGGAGATAATCTCATTAACATTAATCATTGAAAACTAATTATAATTATGGCATATTCAGATAAAGTAATTGATCATTATTCTAACCCTAAGAATGTAGGCACGCTTGACAAGTCAAAATCAAACGTGGGAACAGGCCTTGTAGGTGCACCTGAGTGCGGCGACGTAATGCGCCTCCAGATAGAAGTAGATGAGGAAAGCGGACTGATAAGCGATGCCAAATTTAAAACATTTGGTTGCGGGTCTGCAATAGCATCATCTTCATTAGCTACAGAGTGGCTGAAGGGTAAAACGGTTGATCAGGCATTAGCTATTGATAATATGGATATTGTTGAAGAGCTTAATCTGCCACCTGTTAAAATCCATTGTTCTGTATTAGCTGAAGATGCTATTAAAGCGGCAATAAATGACTACAGAGTAAAGAATGGCCTTACCGAGCTGGCTGAAGTGACTGCTCATTAATATTTTTAACATGTATTCCTCCAGAGTTCAGCGGTACAGCCGTTAATTTTGGAGGAATACTTAATATAGACAGTAAGTGTACTTCTCATATATAACTTACAATCCACCGAAAAGAAGATGATTTACGTTAGTGATAAAGCAAAGGAAAAAGTAGAGCAGCTAAGGCGGGACGCAGAGCTGGATGATGATTATTTTTTACGTGTGAGCGTAGTGGGTGGTGGCTGTTCAGGTCTTTCCTACAAGCTCGATTTTGATAACGAACCACAGCCTAAAGACCAGCATTTTGAAGATCAGGGCGTAAAGCTGGTTACTGATTTAAAAAGTTTTTTATACCTGTGCGATACCACACTCGATTTCTCTGACGGGTTGAATGGTAAGGGCTTCCATTTCAGCAATCCTAATGCAAGCAGAAGCTGTGGTTGCGGTGAAAGTTTTGCTGTATAATCGTAATTGCCTGAAAATTTATTCCCGTAGTATTTGTAAGTTCGGTCTTCTTTACGTTTATAGTCAGGAAATAGATTAAATTTGCACATTCAAAAAGCAACAACAGCAGATAATGAGCCGAATTTACCTTGATAATGCCGCAACTACTGCGCTTGACCAGGAAGTGTTAAGCACTATGATGCCATTTTTAACCGAAAAATTCGGCAATCCGTCTTCTGTGTATTCTTATGGAAGGGAAACAAAGCTCGCCATTGAAAACGCAAGAAAAAGTGTAGCCCGTATCCTTAATGCTAACCCGGGTGAAATATTTTTTACATCAGGGGGTACAGAAAGTACCAACACAGCCGTACACGCTGCAGTGCGCGACCTGGGGTGTAAACATATCATTTCTTCTCCGCTGGAGCATCATGCTACGCTGCACACGGTTGAGTTTCTGGCGCAAACAGGGCAGGCGAGGTTGAGTTACGTTAAAATAAAAAGTGACGGGCATATTGATATGGCTCATCTGGAAGAGCTTATCGCGGGGAGCAATGAGCGCAGTCTTGTTACCCTGATGCACGCTAATAATGAGATAGGTAACCTGCTGGATATTAAAGC
>JACMPD010000172.1 GCA_014377675.1 Taibaiella sp. | reverse complement strand
TGTTTTCACCTTTATAGTATGATGGGTGATAAGCATCAATAACTATCGATTGATTTCGAATACGGTAATCTGTATCTCCAAAGGAACCTATATAATCCGATTTAAGGAGGTCATCACAATTCTTTATAGTATATTTGTGTAAAATTGCCGACAATGAAATCAAGATTTACTCCGTGGAAATATGATACTTTGAAGAGTATAAAGAAAGGTAAGGTATTTCTATTAGTGGCTACAAATCCCCGTAGTATTTCAAATAGCGCCCAGACCACTGCTAGGAAGATAACATTTAATTTTGAAGTGCTTACTCCGGCAATGCAAATGGCACAAAGGAACAGTGCCTATAAATTCTTTTCATTATAGTATGTTTAATGAACCTTATCCTTTTTTAAGTTTAGGTAAGTCACAGATTAATGAAATTAATTTATATAAAAAATATTTTTATAAATTCTATGCCAGACATAGAACCTACTTAGTTACATTAGAATGTTATTCATTCCAAATGGTCGCAATTAAATATTGTGATGTAAAAGACAAAAACTCATCGAAAGCTTATCATAAAATATTTAACGACTGCGATGCGCCAAGAGTTATTGGTACTTGCTTCCATATAATGCTACATTTCTGGCAGAAGAACAAAGATGTTAATTTTGTGTTTTATGCGTCCATGCGAAAAATAGCCAAAGAACTATTAGATAGGAAAAAGTTGGACGAAACGCAAATCATTCCGTTTATAGAACGCTATAAAAGATCAAGGTTTTCCGTTTACAAGTATGGAATGGTCAACTTATTTTCTTACGAATATTTTATTCAGCTATCGGATTATGAAAATTGTGTTTATGTTTTAATTAATAGGAATCTGAAATCACCAGCAATGATTATTAATCAATTAACGAAGTTTTTACAAGATAATCATGATATTTTATTCATACCCGATGTGTAAATTTGCCAAGATATATTTTTAATATAGGCACCGCAAAATATCGCTTTTCATTTTCCATTTCGTTTTCTGACTCCCAACCTCTTTCCAGAACAGCAGTATCATATAAAAGTGATAAAATTATTTTTTAGAAAACTGCCGCCAAGTTTGTGTCTGAAATCCGCCCTGTTAATCATTCAATTGGTGTATAATTTCATCAGTCATTGTGTGAGCTATTTGCTATTTTCAAAATGAATAACTTTGCGTAGGAAAAATTTAAAATGAAACGATATTTTGTAACGACATTATTATGCCTGGTGGCCGCATCGGTGGTTGGCCAGGGGAAAGTTAATTTTAAAGTCATGGACCGTAAGACCGGGGTGCCGCTTGAGTTTGTAGTTGTAAGTAACGGAAAGGAATGGCTCGCCGCAACTGACAGTGCCGGAGGGGCTGCTGTAACCTTAACTGCTGGTATTCAAAAAATTGTTTTCAGCCTCGCGGGTTATGAAAGGCTGGATACTTCAATTACGTTGCCCTTAGCTGTGCCGGTTATCATTTCCCTCAGTCAAAAAGAGGCCACTTTAGATGAGGTGACTGTGGTGTCTTCAGGCCGTAATAATGAAGCAATAGAAAACAGCCCTATGAAAATAGAAGTAATAGGTGCTGCTGATGTAAGCGAAGAAGTGGGTATAAAGCCCGGAAATATAGCCAGTATTTTAGGCGATGTAAGTGGTGTGCAGATACAACAATCATCGGCGGTTTCAGGAAACAGCAATGTACGCATACAGGGGCTTGACGGGCGATATACCCAGATACTTCGTGATGGGATGCCGTTGTATGACGGTTTTTCGGGTGGTTTTGGGATACTTACCGTTCCGCCGCTTGACCTGCAACAAATAGAACTGATAAAAGGGTCAGCCAGTACCTTGTATGGTGGTGGTGCCATTGGTGGTTTAATAAATCTTATATCAAAGCGGCCCGCATTTGACCAAAAATTTGACGCGTTGGTTAACTATAGTACTTTAAATGAAGGAAATGCGAATGTTTACGCATCGCGAAGAAATAAGAAGATGGGCTACACTGTGTTTGCAGGGTATACAAGACAAAAAGCTGTTGATGTAAATGGCGACGGACTGAGTGACCTGCCTGATGCCAATAGCTTTATGGTGCACCCGAAATTGTTTTTCTACCCCAATGATAAGACAATAATTTCAATGGGTTACAGTGGTGTATTTGATGACAGAAAGGGAGGCGATATGCGGGTCTTAAACATGGCAACCGATACTGCAAACCGCTATTTTGAGCGCAATAAGAGTCAAAGGCATACAGGGGAATATGCCATTGAGCATTTTCTGAAAAACAACGCCAGATTTACGCTTAAGGGGAATGTGAGTGCCTTTGCAAAGAATAATACCGGCAATACGGCCCCAATATCAGGCAATCAAACCAGTTACTACAATGAAGCATTTTTGTTAGTGCCGATAAGGAAAATTGATGTGGCCGTTGGCGTAAATATCGTCGGGGACAACTATTCCACTACCTTTCCGGATAGCGCTT
>JACMPD010000171.1 GCA_014377675.1 Taibaiella sp. | reverse complement strand
TAGCCGCCTTGGTCTCCGGCGGGGTTATGTTTATTGTATTAGGGCAAATGAAAGACTACACAGCTATCTGCGCCTGCACCTTTTTACTTGCAATTCTCAATGAGTCTTTCAGACCCGCCAACTCAACCGCTATAGCACACTACAGCAATGATGACAACCGCACCCGTTGCTACTCTCTTAACCGTCTTTCCATTAACCTTGGCTGGGCACTGGGCAGCGCTCTGGGTGGGTTCATTGCCTCCCGAAATTACCAATTACTCTTCTGGATAGACGGGCTCACCAATATCGGTGCCGCGCTGTTGCTTCGCACCGTACTCTCACCTACAAAAAACACGCAGACACCTAATGCAAATCCAGAGAAACAACCGAAACAGAAAGGACAATCAGCCTACACCGACAAAATATACATTGGCTTTGCAGTCCTTACCATACTGTACGCTATTAGTTTTTTCCAATGGTTCACCACTGTGCCGGTCTTTTTCAATCAGCAACTCAGGCTTTCGTCGTTTTTCATTGGTTCGGTTATGGCAATGAATGGGCTCATTATTGCCCTTATAGAGATGGTGCTCGTCTTTAAAATGGAGCAACAAAAGAAAAACCTCACCTTCGTTTTTGCCGGTGTCATACTTACCGCCCTCTCATTTTTAGTATTCAATATGAATGCGGGCGCGGTTGTTGTCGCGGTAGTAGCTACTATCATCGTTACGTTCGGCGAAATGCTCTCCATGCCATTCATGAATACCTTTATGATCAGCAGAACAAACAGCGCCAACAGGGGGCAATATGCCGGTTTGTACACCGCGGCATGGTCCATAGCACAAATCTGCGGACCGTTTTTCAGCACGCGGATTGTAGAAAAATATGGCTTTACAGTACTGTGGTGGTTAGTGGGTGGCGTGGGTGTAGTGACCGCTTTCGGGTTCAAAGTACTCCAATACAAAACAGAGCAGGAAAAGGCTGCGCAGGCTGATCAGGCGCTATAGTTTCTTTTGCCAAAAAGCAGGCTGCCGATCCTCACCATGGTACTGCCAGCAGATATTGCACGTTCATAGTCACCGCTCATGCCCATAGAGCAGATATTAAATTCAGGTTTGTCCATAAAAAAATCTTCCTTTACCTCGGCCAGAAAATGATGTAGACCTGAAAATTCTTTGTCTATTACCATGGTGTCAGGCGTGTCAGAAGCCATACCCATGAACCCGCATATGCGTATATTACCAAGGTGCAGCACCCCGCTCCGTATATCAGTGAGGAGCTGCATTACCTCATCTTTATCAAAACCAAACTTCGTATCTTCTTTCGCAATATATAGCTGGAGCAATACATCAATCACCCGTTCGTTTTTCAATGCCTGTCTATTTATCTCCAGCAGCAACTTAAGGTTATCTACCCCATGAATGAGGAAGACAAATGGCGCTATATATTTTACTTTGTTGGTTTGCAGGTGTCCAATGAAGTGCCACCTGATGTCGCCCGGCAGAGTCGCTTTTTTCCCTTCCAGCTCCTGCACATAGTTTTCACCAAAATCGCGCTGGCCGCCTGTGTACAATTCCAGTATGTCTTCTGCGGGTTTTGTTTTAGAAACTGCTATAAGTGTTACATTCCTTTCTGTAAAATACCTGGATAGTTTTGCCCATGTTTCTAGATCAGCCATTGCAATTATTGGTTTTGGAGTTACCGTGCAAATTTCAGCATTTACTAGCTAATACCGCGTCAACTACGGTAATAAAATAATAACGGAGCGAAAAAAAGCAGCATATGGGCAAAATATTGGCTTTAAGCCGGTAAAACAAGCCCTCGGAATTTGCGGAACTTATTTTTTCAGCGTTCCTTTGCAGGAAACAGTTTATATTGTGGTTTGAAATTTCGGCACTGCCGGAAAGTGATGAATCAAAATTATATCAAATGAAGAAATTACTTTTAATCAGCGGTATTTTTGTAGCATTTTTTGCCTGTAAAAAGGAAGATAAATTAAGGCAGACCTCAAGTTACGGCCAGGCTATTGACAGCATGAACCTCTCTTACGAAAAAACTTACATATTCCATTTTAATCGCAACACCCCTGGTGGTATGGTTCATGACTCAGACAGGATATTATTTCATACTAACGGTACTGTAACTGAGGTTTCCAACAGATTCGATTCTTCAAGCTATACATTCCCTGATTCCCTGGTGTATGCGGTAAATACGAGCTTTGACTATAATATAAGCTGGAACAACATCCCCAACGCATTATTGTTTAATTTCTACCCATTGCATGATTCAGTAAGGGGATTTCTACTACATGATTATCTGAATACCTGTGCGGTAAGTGTTTTCACCAGCCGAGGCAGCACAGGCCCTAACCAGATAAAAGTAACGCCAACACTTGCAGACTCGACTGTAACAGTTACCGGGTATATAAAATAATATTTTCGATTTGCTGGATAAAACTTCTGAATGATTCCCGGGGATTTGCCCATTATGGGAGTATGCCTATAAGGTGCCAATATAACCCTCAGCATTAAAAACGTCCTTTTTTTTTACCGTTAGTGAAAAATAAAAACCGTTCGTTCCTTTTTTAATGGAAAATGGAATTTAGCAACCTAAATTAGCGTGAAATATTTCATTATGGAAAAAATTGTACCCAAACCATCGGAAAATAATTATACGCTTTTAATGAGGATAATTTTATCATTAATTTTTGTCATTATTTCTGTAGCGAGGGGTAATGGACAAACCAGCGGTATTATTACAACCGTTGCCGGTGATGGCAGCTATGATGCACCAGCTGCCGTAACTGACGGGGTGGCTGCTACTACAGTACCTATATCTTGCCCACGTGATATTACAGTAACAGCAAATGGCGTTATTTACATAGCAGATTTCTTGCACAATAGAGTTAGAAAAGTCTCCTCATCCGGAGTTATTTCAACTGTTGCGGGTGGCGGAAGTTCTTCCTATTACAGTGGGGCAAATGCAACATATATATCGCTACCTTCATCACCACATTATATAGATGTGGATACCGCTAATAATATCTACTTCACAGCAGGCTTTTTCGTATTAAAAGTGACTGCGGGTGGCATTATAACTACTGTTGCCGGCGATTTTAGT
>JACMPD010000170.1 GCA_014377675.1 Taibaiella sp. | reverse complement strand
GGTATACCACCTTTTTATACTCGCTTAAACCAGGATAGAAATTTTCATTGAATTTCATTTTCAATCCCTTCGGAGCCAGGCAATCTTCCAGCAGCTTTTTATATTTGTCATAGTACGCCCTCATTGAAGACAGGTCTTTTGACTGGTACAGGGCGCCTTCATAAAACAGCCCCCGCGAATCTACAAACCTTGAATTAATGGTGCCGGGCACTTTAACACCAGTTTTATATACTTTTAAGTTGACGCTTGTCTGCACCAGGTTGGTGCGAACGTTTTTAAACTGATTTGGCGCGTCTTTGAGTATTACTGAAACGGCTTCGCAAAAATCATCTTGCGCGTGAGCGTTATTTATAAAGGCGATAAAAAGTATTGAAATTAAAATGCCTGCTTTCTTCAACATAATGCTAAGGTAAGAACTGGCGTGGATATAATGTGGAGTTACCTAATCAACTACCACCTTCTGCAATCGTGGAGAAGGCAGACTTTAGCCTTCGCCACCGTAAGTCACGTGTTTCTCTTTGCGTTATTTGAGACAGAAAGATATAACTTTGAGCGGGATATGAGGAACCTGTTGTTTAACGTAACGCTGGCCTTCAGGGCCCTTCGCAATAACCGGATGCGCTCGGGCATTACCATAGCGGTAATAGGGCTGGGCATTACCGCGCTGGTGGGTATACTTACCAGCATTGAAGTGATGAAGGTGGTGATAGGCTCTACTTTCAGCAGCATGGGTGTAAACAGTTTTCAGATAACAAGTGAAATACTGAAGAAAAAGAAACACGGCGGCATATCAAGCGTGGACGCTAAATCTATCACCTATGCTGAAGCTAAAATGTTTAAGGAACGGTACCCGTTTCCAGCTATAGTGGGTGTTTCTATGACAGCATCAGAGATTGCCACCCTGCACTTCGGGTCAGAGAAAACTAACCCCAATATCTCTATAACAGGCGTTGATGATGCCTATCTGACGGTAAATGACACCAAGCTGGGTGACGGGCGTAATTTTTCAGCAACAGAAGTACAATCAGGCAGTTACGTATGTATTTTGGGTGATGGCACAGCGCGCAAGTTATTTAAAAAGAATATAAACAAAGCCGTAAACCAGGTGGTAACTGTGGGCAGCATTAAGTGCAGGGTGATAGGCGTAATGGCATCCAAGGGATCAAGCATGTTTATGAATAACGACAATACCGTGCTGTTGCCGCTCAATACCGCACGGCAGGTTTATGGCGGGGAGAATTCATACCGAATTACTGTGCTGGTGCGCGATGTGACTATGAAAACTTTCGCCTCAGAAGAGGCAGAAGGTATTTTCAGAGTAGTGAGAAGACTGCCGCTTAAAGCTGACAATAATTTCAGCGTATCACAGAATAACGACCTTGTGAATATGGTGCTTGATAATACAAAATATGTGCAAATATCGGCAATAGTAATATGCATCATCACCCTGCTCAATTCAGTGATAGGGTTGATGAATATAATGCTCGAATCGGTATCAGAACGAACCAGGGAAATAGGGGTGAGCAAGGCGCTGGGTGCGAAGAATGCCTACATCAGGAACCAGTTTCTGACAGAAGCCGTGATGATAAGCCTGATGGGTGGCGCTGTTGGCGTAGTAGCGGGTATGCTGCTGGGTAATGCGATAGGGTTGTTTTTTAGTGTGGGTTTTATAGTGCCGTGGCTGTGGATAAGTCTGGGAGTTGGGTTGTGCGCTTTTGTTGGTGTTATTTCAGGCATATACCCGGCTATAAAAGCATCAAAACTAAACCCGATAAATGCGCTGAGATATGAATAGCAGGAAGCCTGAAAAGCAGATGTAGTAACAGGTGTAACAGGAGTAAATAATGAAAGGTTTAATATACAAATCAACCGGAAGCTGGTATATAACCCAGGATGAGACCGGCGCTTTCTGGAAAACGCGCATAAAGGGCAAGATGAAAATTGATGAACAGATTTCATCAACTAATCCTATTGCGGTAGGCGACTATGTGAAATTTGATGTGGAAGATGAAAGTGTAAACACCGGTATAATAACGGAAGTGCTGGGCAGGCATAACTACATAGTGCGCGTATCGCCGCACAACAAAACGCAAAAACACATTATTGCTTCTAATATTGATCTTGCTCTGCTTATAGTTACAATTGACAACCCGCGGACTTCAACCGGTTTTATAGACCGATTTTTGATGACAGCAGAGGCCTACCATATTCCTGCAATAATTGTGGTGAATAAAACTGACCTGCTGAAGCCCAAACATAAAGAGACGCTGCGGCATTGGATGGATATTTATGGCAAAGCCGGCTATGAAATATACCCTGTTGTGGCTACCGACCCTGCAACATTGGCAACCCTGTTCAATAAACTGCAATATAAATCAACGTTGTTCAGCGGGCATTCAGGGGTAGGGAAGAGTACCCTTATCAACCAGTTAATACCCGGTATAGCACTTAAAACCAATCAGGTATCGGGTTGGAGCGGTAAGGGACAACACACCACCACGTTTGCCGAGATGTTTGATCTGCCCGGTGGCGGAAGGATAATAGACACGCCTGGGGTGAAGGAATTTGGGCTGATAGATTTTGAAAAGCCGGAATTGTCGCATTATTTCCCGGAGATGCGGCAGCGGCTCAATGGTTGTAAGTTTAACAACTGTGTACATATTAACGAGCCGGGTTGTGCAATAATAGAAGCAGTACGGGCGGGAGAAATTTCAGAAGATCGGTATATCAGCTATGTAGGCATATTAGAAAGTCTTGATGAAGAGTGGTAGTGCATGTGTTTTGTGTAGCAAGTGAAGTTTTTTCGTAAATTGCTTTACATTTATACAAAAGAAGCGATGATAATTTATAATGTAACCATTAAGGTGAACAATGAGGCAGCCGAAGAATGGATAGCCTGGATGAAAGAAGAACACTTGGCCGATGTGTTAAGTACAGGATTGTTTAATGACGCGCGGCTCAGCCGCCTGCTGGAGCAGCCAGAGGACGAAGGCAGTACATTTGTGGCTCAATATTTTTGTGATGATATCTCCAGTTACAACCGATATATAGACGAGTATGCTGATGGAATGAGGGCAAAGGGATTGAAGGCCTTCGGCTCAAAGTTTGTGGCGTTCCGGACAGTTATGGAAGTAATTTAACTTTCAAACAGGCTGTATTGATAAAGGCGGTTCCAATCGGGTTTTCAGGTATGTAGGCATAATGGTTATCAGGAAAGCAGTATATGTATATTTTTTTATAAATACTTAGTTTGAAGCGGGCGCATATTTATTTCTCAAAAAACTTGTAAGTGTTGCAAAGCTGAGTATTTTTGTATCGAGGCCCGAATAAAATCATTTATCAAATCTAAAAGTAAAAGGTATGAATAAAGCGGAATTAGTCGACAAGATTTCAAAAGATGCTGAGATAACAAAGACGCAGGCGAATGCCGCGATTGATTCTTTCACAGCTACTGTTGTTGCTACTCTTAAAAAAGGGGAACGTGTCACGCTGGTAGGTTTCGGTACGTTTTCGGTGTCCCAGCGTGCGGCGCGCAATGGCCGCAACCCGAGAACAGGTGATGTAATAAAAATAAAAGCGCGTAAGGTGCCGAAGTTTAAAGCGGGGAAAGGTTTTGCAACCAGGATAAGCAGTAAAAAATAATGTCGCCTTTAAGTTGTAAAATTAAATATTAAAGTGTCAGGGGGTAAAAATATGCCCTGATTTACTTATTTTTGTACCTAAAATAAAATTTACAATGGGCAGAGGAGATAAACGCACCAAGAAAGGAAAAATCAGTATGGGCAGCTTTGGCAAAACACGTATTGCACGCCGCGCCAAAAGAGTTATAAAAGTCGCTGAGAAGAAAGATTAATTTAACACTTATAAATTAAGGCCGTACTCAAAATGTACGGCTTTTTTTTAGTCTTTTTACAATTAAATATAATGCAATGGCGGTTTTTCATACAAAAGATATTTCCAGGAATGCTTTCCTTGTAACCGGTGGTGCCGGGTTCATTGGCTCGCATATAGTGGAGTACCTGCTGCATAACAATGCGGGAAAGGTAAGGGTGCTTGACAACCTGTCTACCGGGTCAATAGCCAATGTGGAATTATTTTCGAAGTATCCGCAGTATGAATTTGTTAAAGGCGATATAAGAGATATTGAAGTATGCAAGGCTGCCTGTGAAGGCATAGATTATGTTACCCACCAGGCTGCGCTTGGTTCTGTGCCCAGATCAGTAAAAGACCCGGCCACCAGTAACGATGTGAATGTTGGCGGATTTGTGAATATGATTTCGGCGGCTAAAGACGCGGGTGTAAAAGCATTTGTTTATGCGTCTTCCTCATCAGTTTATGGTGATGAACCCAACCTACCCAAGCAGGAAGATAAAACCGGCAACCTGCTGTCACCTTATGCCGTTACTAAAATGACCAATGAGCTGTATGCGGCGGTATTTCACAGGCTGTATACTTTGAATGTAGTGGGGCTGCGGTATTTTAATGTATTTGGCCCTCGGCAAGACCCTAACGGGCCTTATGCGGCGGTAATTCCGCTTTTTGTCAGCGGTATTTTGAACAATAACCCGGTATATATTAATGGCGACGGCGCCCAGACACGTGATTTTACATTTGTGGAGAACGCGGTGCAGGCAAATATAAAAGGAATGTTGTGCGAAAAACCTGAGGCATTCGGGAAACCTTATAATGTAGCCGTAGGCAACAATTTCTCAGTTAATTTTTTATATAATGCTATCCGTGAAATGCTTTCTGTGGTGCATGAACCCACCTACCGGGAAGCACGCGAGGGGGATATACACGACAGCCTTGCCAATATTACTAGGGCACAGGAGTTATTGGGTTACGCCCCTACGAGGCAGTTCCTTGACGGGCTGAGGATAACTGTTGATTTTTTCAGAAATAGATAATGAATTTTGTTTTCTTTTACGGATAAAAGCATTTGAGTAATAATATATTTATTTAGGTATGAGTAAACCGTTTAAGTACGTAAATGGGCTAAATTCAATTAGGTTTGTAGCTGTTTTATTAGTTATTATAGGGCATTGGGGTTTGTATTATCCCAGGCAAACCGTTCAGTTTGAGCTCTTGAAAGTGTTTATACCGTGGGGCAAGTTTGGCCTTGCATTTTTCCTTGTATTGAGCGGTTTTCTTATCTCTTCAGTGCTGTTCAAGGCGAGGCGTGATATGACTTCCAGCGATAATAAATTTGTCATAATTAAAAATTTCTTAATGAGGCGGGCGTTGCGCCTTTTGCCTGTTTACTACCTTATGCTCACTGTCCTTTATTTGTTGGGCAATGTAGACCTTCATCAGCATCCAATATACTATCTTACACATACTTCAAACATACTAATCTATAAACAGCAAGAAGGCAATTCATTAGTGCACCTATGGTCACTTTCCGTGCAAGAGCAGTTTTATGTATTGCTGCCTTGGTTTATATTGTTTATGAATGAAAAGCTATTAAAGTATGTTATTTATCTCGGTATATTCTTTGGAGTTGCCAGTAAATTTTTCGCTATTTATATTCAGCATTATGAATTTCCTTCGCTTTTGCCCCATGCATTAGATTCGTTAAGTCTGGGTGTGTTGTATGCCTATTATATGTATGTGGGGCGGCATGAGAAATTTGAGCGGGTTATCAAATTCATGTTGCCGCTGCTGTTGTATTTTGGCTGGCAAATGGCCTATTTCAGGGGTACTGCGCCGGGCGTTATGTATACCCGCACCATGTGGAGCTACATGGGGCTTTGTATCATCATTTTTACGCTTAATAATAAGAACGTATTACTTGCAAAGTATTTTTTTGAAAATAAGCTGTTAAACTATTTAGGTAAAATCAGCTACGGTATTTATTTGTATCATTACCCGATAGGTAATTTTTTTGATGAATGGTTTATACCGTTCCAGGCAAAGTACCACCTGCCTTATTTTATTTCAAACTTTATATCAATTTACATCATCAAGATCGGCATTGTCATCACCGTGGCTGTATTGTCTTACAATTTTTTTGAAACACCTATTATCAATCTTAAGAAGAAGTTTAATTATCTGAAAAAAACAGCCGTATCCGGCTAAGGTGGCAGACAGTTGCAATAGCACTTTAAGACGCTTTAAACCGTGCATAAGGCCCTTTGACAACAGGCCTAGGAATGCTTCAGGGCGACGACGGATACACACAAAAGGGTAAACTATTGTGGGCGGCATTTTTACACCAAAGGATCCTTTAGTGGAATTAATGACAACCGGTATAACATAAAAAAGCCACCTGCTTTGCGGCAGGTGGCTTTTTTAAATGGTTTATTTAGTACTGCGTTGTTACCATTGTTTTGAATGTTTTCTCATTCACTTTCACCGGGTAGTCGTGGCGCATTTTCTCGTTCCATTTCTTTTCCAGGTTATCCTGATATTCGGCTACTACGTACCCGCGGGCTTCATCAAGGGTCTTTATGCCAGGGGTAGTAAATATTTCTTTCGCTACTATTACTTTAACTGTACCGTTTGGCAGGCTTATCGCTTTCTTTTTGTTGGCGGTCAGCTCGGCCTGTGTGGCGTCTCTGAACTTAGAGAACTCATACCTGCCACGCTGCACGGTTACCCTATCCGGCACTGACTGTGAGTTAAGTGCTTTCAGCACCTGCTCTTCAGTTATTTTAGGCTCATTGAGCACTATCATGCCGGTGTCATAAGCGGCTTTGTTTTTGAATACATATACGGCGCCTTCAAATCCCGGCTCCCAGGTATACTTGGTTTTATGGCCTTCATAAAAGCCTTTCAGCCCTACTGAATCTTTAGTTGCTTTCGTCCATACATTTCTGTCCATCAGTTCGAAGAGCATGATGCCATCTCTGTATTCATTCATCAGGTTTTTAAATTCCGGATTTTCTTTAACCAGCTGGTGCTCCTGAAAATCTGTAACCACGTTATTGACATATACACCATAGGCGTCATGAATGACTGCAGATTTAGGTCCGTTAACTTTACCACGGGTCAAAGTTTCCATGAATTTGGCGAAGTCAGACTGCAGATAATTTTTGCCGGCCAGGCTAAACACGACCTTATTCATGGTTTTAAAATCCGTTGCGTTGAAAGAGCCCTTGTTTTTGCCCGTATCAGGCACGGCTTTGGCAATAGCGTCAGAAACCGCTTTTACATTTTCCTCGTTTTCCTTAAAGCCATTCTTCTCTTTAATCTTATTGAAATAATATTCTCTTGCGCTCTGTGCACGGGAATCATTATCTACTTTGTGTTTCAGCTGATTGAGGATGGTATCATAAGGTTGCAGCGGTGTCTTGCTGATCAGCTTTATGATATGGTAGCCATAGTCCGTTTTTACAGGCTGTGAAATATCGCCCGGATTTTTAAGCGCGAATGCGGCATTTTCAAATGGCGGTGCATACTTGCCGGCACCAAAAGGTTTTAATATACCGCTGTCGTTTACTGAATACTTATCATCAGAAAATGTTCTTACCAAGTCATGAAACGGTGTTCCCTTCTTAGACAGTGCGAAAACGCTGTCAGCTTTTCTGTGCGCCTCTTCCATACCTGCTTCGCCTTTAGACTTTGGTGAAAGGAACAGAATCTGTGCAACTTTAATTTGCCCGCGGTCAGCGCGTTTCTCTGTCACTTTAACTATGTGATAGCCAAACTGTGTGCGGAAAGGCTTTGATATTTTGCCTACAGGCGTGCTGTATACTACATTTTCGAAAGGGTAAACCGTTTGCAGCGCGGTTACATACCCTATGTCTCCACCTTTATCTTTAGTTCCTTTGTCATCAGAATAGCCGCGGGCCATTGATTCAAAAGTGGCCTGATTGGCCAGAATAGCGTTATAAATGCTGTCTATCTTTTTCAGTATAGCCACAGAGTCTGCGCCGGGAGGGCAGGCTATGAGTATCTGCTGCACGCGCACGTTTTCTTTCATCCTGTCATAGGCTTCCCGTATCAGCTTATTGGTAACCTGCTCATCAGTAAGGTAGTTTTTGGCAAGCTGTTTGCGGTAGGCATCCAGGTCTTTTTGAATTTTTTCTACGGTATCCAGGTGTTGCTTGTCGGCCTCTGCCACCTTCATCCGGAAGAGTGAATAAAGCTGCAGGTAACCGCGCAGCGCTGTGTCAGTCATATCCGGGGCTTTCCCAAGGCTGTTCTTTTTATAGACCCTTAAAAATTCATCTTTTGTTACCGTATGTGTTCCGTAATTAAATAAGGGTTGGGCATTTACAGATACATAACTGATACCTGTAATAAGGCATGTAATAAACAGCTTGCGCATTGTTGTGTTGTTGTTTTTGTTTAAGATTTAAGATTTTGATTTGCTGAGTTTTGCTTTATCCCTAGCTTTTCTTTCCTGCATTTCTATTACACTATTTATGTTGCTGTGGTCAAGCCTTTTACCCCTTATTATTTTCTTATCATCAAGCAGGTAAATGGTTGGTGTACTGTACACATCATACTTGCCTCTCCAGTCACCGGTATGTTCCGGATCCCATGTGTTAGTCCATTTTTCGAGTTTATGCTTGGTAACAAACTCCTGTATTTTCTTTTCGTCTCCTTCTGTAGATACAGTATATACTTTTACACCTTTGTCCTTCAGCACAGCTTCGTATAATGAATCGATTTCAGGCATTTCTTTCTGGCAATGGCCGCAGTCAGGCGAGTAAAATATAAGCAGCGTCCAGTTGCTTTTAAGCGCGTGCATGCTCTCATCTTTCTTTGTCATCACATTTTTGGTTTTCACCTCTGGCGCTACATTGCCTATTACGTTGGGTGCTATTTTACTTGCCCGGTCCAAGTACTTTGTCAGGTCTTCATTGCTGAGCCAGAATGCGTCGCCCTTCATATAATAGTTTTCAACAAGATACACGAAAACCTCGTCCATCCCCATTACCTTGCTGTTCTCCACATTGCGGGTGAGCCACCAAAGGGTATATTTAAAAAGGTCTTTAGTGCCTCTAGCTTTCTTCAGCAACTTGTCACTTTCAGCTTCTATACTGTCAGGGTAGGGCAGCACCAGTTTATTCATATATTCTTCCAGTTTGCCATCAATTATCGGGGTGTGTATCAGCCTGTCATCCTGATAATTAAAACCATCCCAGAAATGCGCTTTATAATAGGTATAAGAGAAAGTTGTATCTTTTGTTTTGCCATCAGCAAAGAAATGGTCGCCTTCCGGTACCTGGGGAACTTCAAGCGCGTTGAAAATATTGGCGAGCAATGAACCCGGATATTTAGCCACATAATCATGGCGGTAGTTTATCAGGTCTTTTGAACTCTTTACAGCTTTCTTACGAACAGCAGCAGTGTCGTCGGTTGTCTTGGCGGTTTCCAGTTCTTTCTTCAGTTTTTCCTGCCCTTCACTGTAACCCCTCAGAAAATCGACATATGCCTGGAAGCGCTCGTTTTCAGGAGAATTTTTGAACTTTACCCCATCTGGTAATTTATCCAGGTTTACGTTCATCGTAATTTCATCATTGCTGTTCAGCAGAAATTCATAATACGTTTTCTTGTCAGAAAGCAACATCATGTATATGCCGCCCACGAATGTGGAGTCATGCGAATCAAATTCCGCGTTACCATTTTTATCAAAGCGCGCAGAGTCCCTTTTGTAGATAGTAGGTAAAGGCTTTCCATAATAATGGGCCAGGAAAACCATAGAATCTTTTACACCGGGAATTTTTACATGTAATTTATACCCGTTACGGGCAAAAGACGGGACAGCCATACCCATAAGCATTAGTGTGGCCATTAATGTGATTCGCTTCATACTCATTATAATGATTGTTTCCGCTAAAGACGGTTGTAAAACTACTATCTGTTGGTTTAAGAAGTCAAAAATAAATCATAAAATTGGTGTATCCCAATGCTGAGCGGCTGTTTTGTCAGGTTATTATAAAACTTATAACAATTAACCGCCCAACTATAATTGTTTTGTTATTCGCGGCAACGTATCGATGGTCGCAATCAACTGTGATATTCTTTTTCCAGCATACCACCTATTATTTTATCAATAGCCAGCGTAAAAATATCGGGGTTTACTTCGTCCATTGGTATCCAGTAGGTTCGTTCATTGCCGATATTATTTGTTATTTTTTGGGGAACGTCAGCCAGCACTTTATAATAGATGCTGATTACCTGTGAATTGTCAAACGCCGATGCCTGGAAAAAATCGGTGGTGTAGTAATGGGCGCCTACCTCAACGGCTAGCCCTAGCTCTTCAAGCCATTCTCTTTTCAGGCCATCAATCAAACCTTCACCCCATTCCAGCCCGCCGCCCGGCAGTTTAATAATTTTACGACCGTTAATAATTTCTTCATTAATGAGCAGTTTGTTATCAGTTATACAAATACCATACACCCTTATATTGAAGCGCTTTTCCATAGCCGCTAAGGTAATGATTAGTTGTATAAATACGCTTCACCAATTAGTGATTTTGTTATTGGAATTATGTAGCTTTGATGGTAAAATATATCTTATGAGACTATCCGTTATTTTTTCACTGTTTGTAGTTTGTATTTTTCAATTGCCTTTCAAAGCAAGTGCACAGAAAGACAACAATAACTCTGTAGTTTTTGGGTTTTCAGATTATTATGTAAATGGACTAACAACGAAAAGGGAGGTAGTCCATAGGTTACCACTTTTAATGGTTGCTGACCAGCTGTCAGTTAACTATGAGCGAAAAGTATATAGGAACTTCAGAGTCGGTGTAGGATTTAGCGCATGGAATGAAACAGATTTTCTAAATGGGGCAGACGGATATACGGTAAGAGTAAGGGCTTCTCCTGATGCATTTACATTGGGCGGAAAATTTTTACGCAGTTCTTATAAAATGTTTGATGCATGTGCATTGTACCGGTACAATAAATTCAGGAAACATAAAGTAACAGCAGGTGCCGGTGTCTCTTATTGCAAGGGAAAGAATAGCTACATTGATTCAATATCTCGTGAACAAATTGTTTTCGCACATGATACCAAAGAAAGTTCGTTTGGTTTTCTGGCTACGGCCTGCTACGACTATCTTTTCCTGCACGGCAGATTTGGTGTGGGGCCTGATATCAAGTACCGCAATTATCCTTCCTTCCGGTTTTCAGTTGTAGATTATGGTTTTCATGTGGCGGTGCATTTTTAATGAAGGGTTTTGAAATATTTATTTGCAAGTTTGATTAAACAGAAACAGTATGGGAAAACACTTCATTATCCTTTTCGTGGCGGCAATATGTTTTTCTATCTCCGCCAGTGCGCAAAAGGATTTTAATAATTCCTTAGTTTTTGGGCCTTCTAATTTTTATTTTATAGGTGTTACTGAAATGGAAGAATTCAGGCATCCTATACCATTGTTAGTTGAAGCTTTTCAACTAGGATGCTACTATGAGCGAAAAATATACAAGAACTTTAGAATATCAATAGGTTACAATGCATGGAATGAAACTGCATTTTTAAATGAAGCGCGCACCCGGAGAGGAGGAATTGCCTCGAGAGAACGGATCCAAATCGGGTCAATGCTCTTACGATATTCGTACAATATGACGGATGCAAGCATTTTCTATCGGTATAACAGGTTTAAAAAGCATAAGATAAAATCGGGTGCCGGTTTATCCTATTGTCGAGGTGCAAATACATATCTTGACTCAATATCCCGTTATGGTGATCGGATTTTTGTGCATGAAATTAAAGAATCGGCTTATGGTTTTATTGCTACATTTAGCTATGACTACCTTTTTTTGCGTAATCGTCTGGGTATTGGCCCGGATCTAAAGTATCGCAACTACTCTTCTTTTCGGTTTGCTTGTGTAGATTATGGTTTTCATGTGGCGGTTAATTTTTAAAAACGTGTTTTGGAAAATTAAACAGCAATTCAATTGAATAAATTACGTTATTGTCAAGGTTATATGTACACACTCACTTTTTTAAAAGGCGCTTAACGCTTTTCCCTTTTTTTATCATTGTAGTACTTATAGCATTGTGTCCTCTTGGTTCTTTTGGCCGGACAACAAAACAAGCCAGGCTTACGAACCATGTAAAGGACAGCTTAAAAATTGAGATAGAGCAAATGCTTGCTGATGACCAGAAGTATAGATGGATGTTAGAATTTGGAGAGGTTGACTCTCAAAAAATTAATGCTTGGAAGCGAGTGGATGATTCAGCTAAATTTACAAGAATGAAGCTGGTAATGGACCGCAAAGCAGGTATAGCGCCTGCAATATTAGATTCACTGGGGGATTTGCAGAGTATTATAGATGCTGCAAATTTCTCTAAGGGACGTTTCTAAAATAACTTCCACAAGTTACGGAAAAATTGCATAATTTAATTCGGGTATGTTCTTGTGGGTGTGTATTCTTTTTGCGTCAATTTGGTCTTTAGTTGCCTTGATTCCTATTGGATACTCTTTAAGG
>JACMPD010000169.1 GCA_014377675.1 Taibaiella sp. | reverse complement strand
GGGGAAGGCAACTACAAAGACGCGCGTATGGAAACCCTCGCTGATAAAGGCAATGGTAACTACGCCTATATTGACAATATAATGGAAGCCGAAAAGACACTGGTAAAAGAGTTCGGCGGCACCCTGTTTACCGTAGCCAAAGATGTAAAGGCGCAGATAGAATTCAACCCCGCTGTGGTTCAGCAATACCGCCTGATAGGGTATGAAAACAGGATGCTGCACACCGAAGATTTCCGCGATGACAAGAAAGATGCCGGTGATATGGGTGCGGGCCACACCGTTACCCTGCTCTATGAACTGGTACCCGCCAACACCACCAGCGATGAAGCCAGGCCTGTAAATGACCTCAAATATCAAAAATACAGCCGCAAAAAAGGAACAGCCACTGACGAGACCGCAACTATAAAGTTCAGGTACAAAGAGCCCCAAGGCCGCCGTAGCCGGGAGATGGAGCATACCATCAACTCAACCTTTATTGCCTTCAGTCAGGCTGATGAAAACACACGTTTCGCCGCGGCAGTTGCCCTGTTTGGCATGGTACTTAAAAACTCAGCATACAAAGGAACCGGCAACTATAAAAGCGTGGCTGAAATAGCCGCCGCAGCCACCGGTACTGATGCCGGAGGATACAGATTGGAGTTCACTGACCTGGTAAAAGCCGCCAAAGCCACCAGCGAACGCACAGGCGCAAGATAAAGATTGGTAAATTTGAAGTACAGCTCCCGGCCCAGCGGCCGGGAGCCTCTTTTATTTAATTTCCTGACACCAGCTCTTCAGAAAGCAGGGAATTATGTTGTGCCATTTCAGCCGAAATCTGAGCCTCCGGCAGTATCTCCTGTTCACTCATCACCGCTTCGCTCACACTCAGGTTGTAGCTCAGCTGCCAGGAAACCCCAAATCTGTCTTCTATCCATGCGTACTTCGCACTGAAGGGATACTTGCCCAACGGCATAAGTACTCTACCCCCATCTGAAAGCTCGGTAAATAAATAGTCCGTTTCCGCTTCGCTGTCACAATTTACAAATATGGAAATGGCGGGCGTAAACCCAAATCCATGAGTTACACTACTGTCTATGCACATGTATTGCGACCCCTGAAGTGTAAAAGTGGCGTGTTTCACTTTTCCCGCTTCACCATCACCCTGGCCCTCATACCGGCTGATCATATTAATGCCTGACTCCCTGAAAAGCGAGGTGTAAAACATGATGGCTTCCTCAGCCCTCCCGGTGAACATGAGTAATGTGGTTGTCTTCTGCATATATTATTTTGTGGCAAAGCCCGCCGATAAAAATAACCACCGGGATACTTATACTTAATATACCTTCTCTATCGTTATCTTGTTTCCGTTCAGCTCAAATTCATCTCCCGCCTTCTTACCCATCATCTGGGTGGCTATCGGCGCCTCCGGCGATATGGCATAGTAGGTGGTTCCGTCAAGCTGAAGTTTTCCCGCCGCTATTGACATATAGTAGACCCCGCTGGTGGTATAGATCAGCGCCCCCGGCGATACTATCGCGTTCTTGGTGGAGGGGTGCACGTTCTCCAGCGTTATTTGAAGTTTATACATCTCCCCCAGCCTGGCAAGGTTCAGTTCTATTTCCTGCTGCATCATTTCCCTGCCCACCTCAAATTTATCGCCCGCGCTGCTCTTGGTATCTTCGCCGGCGGCTTCCTGGGCTTCGGCCACGTTCTGTTTTATTACCGCCACCCTGTTAGCTATATAGTCATGGCAAAGTATATACAACTTTTCTTTTAGTTCACTCATAAAAAAATATAATAATAATGATTGCACTTGGCGCAATAATAATTGTGCCAATATGGATCACAGACCAGCATGCAAAATAAAATCCGCTTTTCACTTATTACCCTATAAAGCCAAAATTATTTTCTAAATATCCCAGTTCACTATTTTATTTACCCATTCAGCGCGGTATGGGGTCTGTATTTTTATATAGTTATCGGTAAACCCTTCCATCATGCCGTTAGTTGCCGCTATCTCAAAAAGCACCGGGCGGTTATCGCCTTTCTGCTGCTCCGTAAAGTAGCTCATCTTCTGGTAAGAAAGGTTGCGCAGCGCTTTGTTACGCTCATTACGTACCTGTACCGGCACCACGGGTTTCATACCCGCGGCCAGGGTATTTTCCCGTTCTGAATAAGTAAATACATGCAGGTAAGACACATCAATATCATGCAGAAAATCAAAGGTCTCTTTAAAATGATCGTCCGTTTCACCGGGGAAACCCACTATTACATCTGCCCCTATGCAGCAGTGCGGCATAAGTGCTTTTATGGCCGCTATGCGGTCGCGGTACAGCTCAGTACGGTAGCGGCGGCGCATAAGGCCCAGTATCGTATCGCTCCCGCTCTGCAGCGGTATATGAAAATGAGGCACGAACTTCCTGCTCTGCGCCACAAAATCAATCACTTCATTGCTCAGCAGGTTCGGCTCTATGCTTGATATTCTTATCCTGTCTATCCCCTCCTGCTCGTCCATGGCCTGTATCAGTTCATAGAATGAAGTATCACGGGTTTTGCCGCCGTCATTCCCCTTCCCGAAGTCACCCAGGTTTATGCCGGTAAGCACTATCTCTCTTATGCCTGCTGCGGCCAGTTCCCGCATATTGGCCAGCACGCCCTCTATACTGTCGCTGCGGCTGTGGCCGCGCGCCAGCGGTATAGTGCAGAAGCTGCAAGTATAGTCGCAGCCATCCTGCACCTTCAGGAAGGCGCGGGTGCGGTCGCCCTGCGAATATGAGCTGTTAAAACCCGCCACATCTTCTATATCGCAGGAGCATATTTTAGCCCCACCATTATCAGCCGCGCCCTTGGTTATTTCTTTCAGGTGGTGCGCCAGGTTAAACTTTTCAGCAGCCCCCAATACCAAGTCAACCCCTTCAATTTGCGCTATCTGTTGTGGCTTCAGCTGTGCATAGCAACCCGTTATTACCACGAACGACTCCGGCGCGCGCCGCTGTATGCGGCGCACAAGCAGGCGGCATTCCTTATCGGCGTTCTCGGTTACCGAGCAGGTGTTAATCACATACACGTCCGCCTGCTCCTCAAAATCTTTCTTCACAAAACCCTCAGCTTCCAGGCTTCGGCTTAATGTGGAGGTTTCAGAATAATTGAGTTTGCAACCTAATGTATGAAATGCTACTGTTTTGCTCATGCCGCTTTAAAAAGAAAACGCAAAAATACATATAAATACCCGCCGTGGCACAACTTTACCTGCTGTTAGGTGGAGAAAAGAAAAGTGATATGAAAAAAATTATGTTAATTTCAGCTATTGCCGCCACCATCCTGTCAGGCAGCTGCAAAAAAGCCAAAGAACTTGCCAACATCAGTGTTGACATTCCTTATACCCAACAGGCGTCAATACCTGAGGTAGACGGCTATACGCCCGGCGTACCCATACCCGGCGGCGTCACTGTACCCTTACCCGCTGTCCCCATAGCCACCAACTCAAAACAGTATGTGGAACAGTACCACACCAGCACCAATAAAATAGTAAAAGTGAGCCTTAAAACCCTCACTATCCGTACTGTTGCGCCCGCCGGCCAAACCTTCGATTTCGTTGATAATATAGAGTTGTTCATCTCCGCCCCCGGCCTGCCCGAAAAACTGGTAGCCTCCCAATACACTGTACCCAAAGGCCAGACCACCCTCACGCTCACAACCGCAGGCGATGTTAATCTTAAAGACTACTTCATCCAGGACACCATGTATTTCCGCGAATCAATCCGCATCAATGCTACCCCACCCACTGGCACCCAACTGGAAATAAAGTCAGTTTTTAATTTGGTGGCAAATCCGTTGTATTAATCTCTTAAAGATTATGAACTTGAATATCCCATGCCATCAGTGTATGGGATATTTTTTGCACTCATCCTCCCACAAAGATGCTCAAAGCAATTGCTCAAACAATGCTGACAAATCAATTGAAAACCCCACCAATACTGCCGAGTAAACAACTTCCCCCTCCACCATTGTTTTCGAAGCCACAAATTTCCCCGCCTGCAATGTATTTACCACAAACGTATGGTCCTGCGGAGAAACCACCCAATATTCCCTTACGCCCGCCTCTTCATAAATTTTGTATTTATTCTTCAGGTCTTTCCCGTTATTGGCAGGCGAAAGTATTTCAAGCACAATATCTGGTGCGCCCATGCATCCCTTTTCATCTATTTTTGAACGGTCACGGATAACACAAATGTCAGGCTGCACTACAGTGAAAATATCATTATCAGTTCCCGTACCTATCCTTACATCAAACGGCGCGGAAAAAACCATGCAGGGCTTACCCTTCAACTCATTCATCAGCAGGTAAAAAACACACCCCGAAATAATCTGGTGATTAGTAGAGGGTGCTGGACTCATAGCAAAAATTTTACCTTTTAATAGCTCTACACGTTCCTCTATCTGCCATTTCAAGTAATCAGCATAACTATACAATTTACCAGTATCAAGGTTCGCCAGTGTCATCACAATATTTTTCACCAAAAATACGCCATTATTTACATGTATCCGCATCACCCACACAGTCTCTCCACTGGACGAAGAATTTTCTTCGTCCGGCCATAACGGAAGCAGTTGCATCCGCCCCTCCACCGCTGAGCGAAGCGAAGACATCAACCTCCCCTCTCCGCTTGCGGAGAGGGCTAAGAGTTAATGTTAAATGATTGATTACCAGTACTATAATTTTCAAAACTATTTTAGAAGATAGTAGTTGAAGCTAACAAACTATTGAAATTCATAATGTAATAAGATATAAGAAAAGCAGATGTTTACATCTGCTTTTCTTATATCTTATTTGTT
>JACMPD010000168.1 GCA_014377675.1 Taibaiella sp. | reverse complement strand
TCAGGAGGTTGTGGGAAATTGCGCCCATGCAGGGCTTTTAGGTGTTTTGTTTCGTTCGAGGGGCTTTGCCCCTGTGGGTGGGTTTGGGTGAGGTTTGCGGGCATTGTTAGTTACGGGTTTCAACCCGTGGTAACGGGGAAAGATGAGGCTTTAGCCACAGATTGTAGTCTGTGGCTAAAGCCGTGTTGTGGGTTAGCTTATCCACGGGTTAAAACCCGTGGCAACTTTAGGGTTCAAAACCCTGGTTCCCGCACATTTTTCTGCCAGAAATTGGGTAGTCCCGTTGGGGTATGAACCCATCTTTTTCACATCTCGCAACAAACCTGTAGTCCCGACATTTTCAACTACAATGGGGTTTCGAACACTTATGGGCTCCACCCATCGCTGATATATTTCACTCTTTCAGGGTATATACACAATCAGCCAATGACATTGACTGATGGGTATAATTTTTGAAAAGTTGTGTGTGCTGCGGGCATTTTAATTGTAGGTATAGTATTTACACAGATTTGGGTATTCGAAATAAATTTATAGTTATTGTACAGGCAACAGCAGACTTTTTAGCGACACTTTTTCATCATCATAAGCCGCTCCTGGTTATTATATTTACTGGGTTTTCGATGCTATTTCTGTAATTTTACGGCATGTCAACGTCACATGTGCGGCCTGCGGGGGAACTTACAGGCAAGGAGCGGGAATTTGAAAATACAATAAGGCCCCAGCAAATGGATGACTTTTCGGGTCAGCCGAAGCTGGTGGAGAACCTGCGTATCTTCATAAAGGCCGCTAACAAGCGTGGTGAGGCGCTTGACCATGTGCTTTTTCACGGCCCGCCGGGGCTGGGGAAAACGACGCTGTCGCGCATAGTTGCCAATGAGCTTGGCGTGAAAATAAAGGAGACCAGTGGCCCGGTAATAGAGAAGCCTGCAGACCTTGCCGGCCTGCTCACCAGCCTGGAGCCGCGTGATGTGCTGTTCATAGATGAGATACACCGGCTGAGCACGGTAGTGGAAGAATATCTCTACGCCGCCATGGAAGATTTTAAAATAGATATAATGATAGACAGTGGCCCTGCCGCCCGGTCTATACAGCTTGCGCTCAGCCCCTTTACGCTGGTGGGCGCTACCACCCGGAGTGGGTTGCTTACCGCGCCGCTGCTTTCCCGTTTTGGTATTAAATCAAGGCTGGAATATTACACGGCTGAAATTTTGCAGATGATCATCATCCGTGCTGCCGGTGTGCTTGGTGTTCGGGTTACTTCTGACGCTGCTATGGAAATAGCACGGCGGAGCCGCGGTACGCCCCGCATAGCAAACGGCTTGCTGCGGCGCATGAGGGATTTTGCGCAGGTGCTGGGTAATGGCGTTATAGACCGCGCCATAGTAGACCATGGCCTGCGTGCGCTAAACGTGGATGAAAGCGGCCTTGATGACATGGATAACAAAATATTGACCACGCTTATTGATAAGTTTAAGGGCGGGCCTACGGGCATCAGCAATATAGCCACATCAGTAGGGGAGGAGGCCGGAACTATTGAAGAGGTGTATGAGCCGTTCCTGATACAGGAGGGGTATATAATGCGCACGCCCCGTGGGCGCGAGGCCACAGAAAAGGCGTATAAGCACCTTGGCAGGCACAAAGGGCCGGAGCCCGGAGCATTGTTTTAGCGGGTTTAAAATGGTACTATTATTTTCAGACCTGCGTTTCTGCCTATGTTATAAATGCCGCTTTTGCCGCTGGCGGACGCGTTGTAGTACTCAAAATATTTAAGGCGGTTGAGGTTGCTCTGGTAGCTTATGTCAAGCAGGTTATCAACTTGCACATATACCCTGCACCATTCCCTGCCGGTTTTACCCAGCACAGTGAAGCCGCACCCGGCATTCATCAGGGTGTAGCCAGCTGTTGCTGTCTCGGTGTTATCAACGCCGTAGAAGTGGTTTTGCGGCGCATAGTAGCCCGCCTCAGCCCGTACATACATATTGCTTAGCTTGCCTTTGTTTTTAACGAGGGTGACCCTTACATCTGTCTGGGAATGGAAAGGAGGTATGAACGGCAGGTATCTGCCTGCGTCGCCATACCGGTCAGTGAGTGTTTTATTTTTGTTCCGGCCTTCGGTTATGGCCACACCCTGGTTTATGGTTAACCAAGGTAGCGCCACCGGGTGCAGGGCGAGGTTTATTTCCCCGCCATAAATGTGCGCGCCTGCCTGCTGATATTGATAGGTAACGTTGCCGGGTACTATAATTACGGGGTTACCGGCGGCATCATAAAGTTTGGCCTGGTATATATAATGTTCAATATTGTTGTTGAATACCTCAATGGCGAGGCTGAAATTCTTCATGGTGGCTATAACGCCCAGGTCTTGCTGCAGCGCGAACTCAGGCGTGAAGTCCCTGTTGCCTTTGTACACGATGTGGGCGCCCGGGTCAAGGCCGTTAGACCCGGTTTCAGTTATGTTTGGTGCCCGGTAGCCACGTGCTATGTTGGCCTTGACTATCCACCTCTGGCTTATGTTCCATGCTGCACCGAGGCTACCTGATATGCCGGTGTATTTATGGCTGAAAGCGGGGAACTGGAGTACCGCGCCGGGCACGCCCGCGCTAGCGGCATGAGCTCCGAAACCCGTAGCCGCATCTTTTGAGACATAAAAATCATCCCATTTTACCAGCCTTGTATCATACCTTATGCCGCCGGAGATATCCACTTTGCCAAAGGTCTTTTTACCAAATAAAAAGCTCCCTATATCAAAAAGCCTGTAATCAGGAATAGGGAAGTCAGTTGCGTTCCGGCTGCTGTTGTTTTGGTACATGCCGTTTATGCCCAGCGTTGTTTCCAGGCCCTTCCATGCAGGCAGGTTGTACTTAACATCATAGTTAACTGTATTGAGCACCACAAACAGAGACGGCTGGGCGGGAGCGGTGGGATGGCTGAATTCCCGCCGCACACTTTGCTGTACGCCAAGGGCTGCATTTATATCACCAGCCTTTGTTTTAAACAGGCTTTGGTTGTATAACCTGTAGTGCTGTATGTGCTGGTGCAGTGCCCCGATGGCGTAGCTACTCAGTTCCGCGGCAGTTACCAGTGGTCTTTGCTTCACATCATCACTGTCATTTTCCCTCACCTGCCTGGTGAATGCACGTGTGGCGGAGTCGCGGCTGCCATCGGGTATCTCCTGTAGGTTGTCATAGGCTGTTGCGGCAAACCGGGTATATCCCCAGGGTTTATCCACACCAGCACTGGCAGCAAAATTGTATTCCTTAAAGCCGGTATTATAAACTAACCCATCAGTAGCGTTTCGGTAGTCGTGCGCTATTTTCGCTGATGTTCGCAGGGTATATGCCCAATCGTTTTTCCGGTAGCCGATTCCCGCTGAGGCTGCGGCCATGCCATTATTGGTGCGGTATTCAGCCACTGCATCCCCTTTTAAACCTTGTTCGGTTTTTTTTGGGTACCGGGGTATCATGTTTATTACTCCTGCGGTAGCGTCAGACCCGTATATAAGGCTGGCTGGTCCTTTCACTATCTCCGCTTTTTCTATGCCGTACTGGTCTACTTCTATGCCGTGTTCATCGCCCCATTGCTGCCCTTCCTGCCTTACACCATCATACATGGTGAGCACGCGGTTGTAGCCCATGCCGCGTATAAAGGGCTTGGAAATATTGGGCCCGGTGGTTACCGCCGTTACACCCGGTACGCCTCTCACTATCGCGTCAATAATATTGTTGTTGGCGTTGGCATCCATTTCCTTTCGCCCTATGGTGGCTATAGGTACCGGGCTTTTGCGCAGTTCAGTGGCCCGGGTTACGCCGGTCACCACCACTTCATTCAGGCTTCCGCGGCTTTCCTGCATGTTTATGGTTAGTATGGCAGTCGCTCCACCGGTTATGGTTACCTGCCTTACCTCTTTCTCATAGCCTACTGCGCTGAAGGCAACACTATACTTCCCCTGCGGCACCGCCGCTATCTCAAAATTGCCCTTTTCACCGGTGGTGGTGCCTAGGGTTGTGCCCTGTAGTGTTACGGTAATGTATTCCAGTCCTTTGCCCTGGCCGCTCACGGTACCTTTCAATGTTCCCTGCTGCGCAATGGCGGCTAACGGCAATATAAATGGTAATAAGTATAAAATAAGGTATTTCACTTTTTTATTTTTTGGCAAACCTACGATTTTAATTTGATTAAACTACTTTATAAAATTAGTCACACCTAATTTAAGGAATTAGCCAGCATTTATTTAACTTTACACTACCATGCCATCTGTACAGACATTTTCAGAAGAGAATTACCTTAAAGCTATCTACAAGCTGGGCAGGAGGCCGGGCGAGAAAATAAGCCCGACTGCCATAGCTGAAGAATTGAGTAACAATCCCGCTTCAGTGGTGGATATGATAAAAAAGCTGGCAGATAAAAAACTGATTTCTTATGAGAAAAGCAAGGGCGTAAAACTGACAGATAAAGGCAAAAAGGCCGCGCTGCTTATTGTGAGAAAGCACAGGTTATGGGAAGTATTTCTGTTGGAGAAACTGGCTTATACGTGGGATGAGATACATGAAATAGCCGAGCAGCTGGAGCACATACACCACCCTGACCTGGCAGACAGGCTGGATAAATTTCTTGGGTTCCCGCAATTTGATCCCCATGGTGACCCGATACCCAAGTCAAACGGTGATATGCCGGCCCTGGCGGGAATTACGCTTGAAGATATGGCTGTAGGTTGTAGCGGGCAGGTGGTGGGTGTAAGGGATACCTCAAGCCCCTTTCTACAATACCTGCGTCAGCTGAATGTGGGTATTGGTACACAGATAACAATAACGGAAAAAATAGTTTATGACGGATCGCTGGTGATAAAAGTAGGGGTGGCGGCCGGCACTACAGTATCTAAGAAATTCGCTGAAAATGTGCTGGTAATGGTATAGCAGGTGACCTTATTTTCCAAGCGGGGCTACATCTTTGCCCCGTATACGGCTCATCCAGCCCGGCCATTGCAGTAACGAGGAAGGATATACTACCAGCCCTATGTTCAACTGCTGTTCCCGCCAGTTGCTGTTCATTATCAGTGTGGAGGGCGCTTTTGAACTCTTACTGAAGCCGGGGGCGAGGTACATTTCGTAAGCCTTGTACCGTACTGATATCCGCCCACCAAATTGCAGGTAGCTGTTTTCATTAGCATGTGCCGGGATGAATAGACTGCCCGTGGCGCACAGGCTGAATTTAAATTCATTGTTTGATTTCAGATTCAGGTAAACCACCGGGGTGAGTCTGCCGTAGG
>JACMPD010000167.1 GCA_014377675.1 Taibaiella sp. | reverse complement strand
TTGTAAACATACTATAATTATGGCGTTCCTCTAAACTTCTCCATAGTTGCTGATGTGGCAGAACTGACGCCCTCAGGTTTCACCACTTTCTTCACGGTAAGCAACAGAATCCTGAAATCAAGTAGAAAACTAATGTTATCAACATACCAGGTATCATACTCAAATTTCTGTTTCCAGCTTATGGCATTGCGACCGTTAACCTGCGCCCAGCCCGTAATTCCGGGCTTTACATCATGCCTGCGGCGTTGTGCTTCATTATAGAGCGACAGGTACTCTTCAAGCAGCGGGCGGGGCCCCACAATACTCATGTCGCCCTTTATCACATTCAGCATCTGTGGTATTTCATCAAGCGAAGTGCGCCTGATAAAGCTGCCCAGCGCCGTTAGCCGCTCGGCATCAGGCAACATATTACCATTTTTGTCCTTGCGGTCATTCATGGTTTTAAACTTGATCACCTTGAAAATTTTACCCCCCTTACCAGGCCGCCGCTGAAAGAAAAATGGCTTCCCGTCATTGGCTATGGTGAGCCTGATAACCAGGAAAATAAATAACGGAGAAAAAACAAGGAACACTGCCAGGGACACGAAAAAATCAGCCAGTGGCTTAATAAAGTGTATATAAATATTTGAAATGATACTCCTGTTCATATTACTTTCCCCCGGTTAATGAGCACTGCCCCACCTTGCAACTTCAAATAGACAAATCTATTTTTTGTTTATTGCCTTACCTATGTAGTCTATATATTTCTTCGCCAGCACTTCCCGGTCAAAGTTCTCCTTTGCGTAGCGGTAGCCGCTTTCGCCCTGCAGCTGCAGCTTTTCGGGGTGCGCCAGGTAGTCACGTATTATGCGGTTATATTCGCTGGTGTTCTCCGGCTCCACATAGCTGCCCGCGCCGGCGTCTTCCACCAGCTCCCGCGAAACGCCGTCAATGGCCATAAGTATCGGTTTCTTACAAGACATATAATCAAATGTCTTATTAGAATAAACCGTCTTAAACGTATCTACCCGCTTCAATATCGATGCACCCATTTCAGAAGCAAGTATGTAGCGGAACACCTCCGCCTTTGGCACTGAGTCCAGGAAACGCACATTGGTTATATTCCGGTCTTTTGCCATTTGCATCACCCGCGCCTTTTCCATACCCGCGCCTATCAGCAGAAACAGCACATTAGTATCTTTTAATGCATCGCCTGCATCCAGCACCTGCTCCAGGTGGTTGGCCACGCCATGCGCGCCTACATAGGTTATTACAAAGTGCCCTTCCAGCTTATGCTCCTTGCGGAAGGCCGCTACATCAAGCGTTTTCAGTAGGTTTTCTGAAAGGCTGAAGTCTGATGCGTTCGATATCTGTATCAGCTTGCTTTCCGGTATCCCTTTCTTATCGCGCAGCGTTTTATAAAAAGCCGGCGTAAGCACATTAACCAGTTTTGCAGTGCGGTATATAAAACCCTCCACCCAGTAGGCCAGCTTTATCACCAGTTTGTTGGTCAATACCCCGGTATCAATGGCTGACTCCGGCCACAGATCTCTTACCTCAAAAACAAAGGGCATACCCCGCAGCCTTGAAATAAGGTAGCCGCTGCCACCAACAAAAAGAGGCGGGCTGGTCACTATCACCACATCATACTTGCCCTTTACCTTAAAAAGACCCGCATAAAATGACGAAAACATAAAGGAAAAATAACCCCAAAGCCGCCCTATAAAGCTCTTGTTATAGGCTTCTGACACATGGCAGCGCCAAACAGTTACCGGCCCCTGCTGCTTTTTTACAAAATATTTTCCCTTGTACTCCTCCCGTTTTTCCTTGCCATTGTAGTGCATCATGCCACCCAATACCGTCACAGTGTGGCCCATATCAGTCCATACACGGGTCAGTTCATTCCAGCGGGAACCACCCGGGTCGTCATCTTCCAGAAAATACTGATGTAATAATAAAACGTTCATAACGCCGCAAAAATAACATTTACTCCGCCAAATCAGCTATTTGTATTAAATTTCGCCTTTCATACATCATACAATGAGGAAATATATTGCCGTAATAGCGCTGATGTGTTTTTGCTGTGGCTTTAATATCTGTGAAAAGAAAATAAAAGCTGATGGCAAAGTAACCAGGATTTATATATATCCTGACTGTAATGATACTGCCTGCTACCTCAAACAACGCTACCAGGCTAACCATATAGTAGAATACCTGTACATAAACAGTAAGCTGCGCTACAAGCGCATACTGGACAAAGCAGCCCCCTGGATAGTGAATGAATTTGCCTATGGCCCTGAAGCTGCCGAACGGCAAAAACAAGATACAATCTATGGCAATATACCTGACCGCGGCTTTGATATTAATGACACCTGCAGCCTGAATATTGAATACTTCGCTGATGGAGGCTACCACATATGCACCTATGGCTACAACCGCGCCAACGAATGCCGGCACCCCGAGGCCCACGCCTCCACTATAGTTTTTGATACCCTCTACAAAACCAAAATGATGGGCAACCTACAGATCATTTGCGACACCAACTCCGTGACCGACGCCCTCACCAACGAAGAACTGATAAAAATTGTACACCGCGAACGCCAGACCGGCCGGTGGCTCACCTACAACTTTGAAGACTATATTATAGACAGCGCCACCTACAAGCCAGGAGAATAGAAACTATGGGAAACGCATTATTGCCCGGTAGGGGCACAAGGTTTGTAGCTAATAATGAACAGATAACACCGTGTGCCGTAGGCACACAACATTACGAAACCGGTAACCACACTGGCGCGAGAGTTAGCGCAGCGCTCTCGTGCCTAAACAAATGAGCGGGTTTCCGAACCCGCCTAAACCACCAAACT
>JACMPD010000166.1 GCA_014377675.1 Taibaiella sp. | reverse complement strand
GCATTTCTGTATATGTGTGTGTATATGTGTGTGTATATGTGTGTGTATGTGTGTGCGTGATTAGCATTTCTGTATATGTATATATATTAGTAGTATCAATCAATATAGTAGTTACACTCACACACACACACACATACACATACACACACACACACATACACCCACCCCCCCAACACACACACACCTGGATCTATTCTGTGTTCAAAATAAGGAGATAGTCTTGTAATGTTTACTTCTTACCGGCGGAGCAGATGCCCGTAAAAAGTATTCCGGATCGCTTTTGTACGGTTATAGCCCCAGGTAAATTCCCTGTTAAAAGCCATCCCCTCAATGCCCGCAACTTTATCAATAAGCCTGAACGCGAATGAACCTTTACAGGCGGGCTGTAGCGTAAACGCTACCAGACCGGTATTATTAACGTAATAAGACCCCGTTGCCACCCCGTAAACCGACTTGCTTACAGCTGTAAAGTGGTGGCATTGTGAAGGGCCACCCATGGTAGCTATAGCAACTGTATCCTGCAACTTGTACAATATATGAAAGGTATCGAGGTCAGCAATAGGATAGCAGGGAGGAGTGGCCCAGCCGCTGCCTATGCCTAAATCCCAAAACCATGTGCTATCAGCCGGCACTTTATAAAACTCAGGCATAGGGCAAAATTCCAGCAATCGGAAAGTACCATGCCGTGGAGGATGGATAAATAGCTTTAAATTCCGGGTTTTAATCCCGGTATGGTCACCACCCGGGCTTTCAGTGCACAATTCATATCCGCCGGCTTTATGGGTAATCAGCGCCCATTGGCAACTTGTTTGGCTGTCTACATCAGGCATAATATTATCGGAGCAAAACAAACCGAGTGTATCAATGCGGGACAATACCCCCGCTGCATCCGTTTGTTTTACCTCATACACAAACAGGTTAGGCTTGCTGTACCCCATACCGGGAAAGTCAAGCGGCGCAATGGTTACCGGAACCAGTTTTTGCCTGGAGCAGGAAAGCAGCATAATGAAAAACAGGCAGGTTATATATTTCATGCATGTATGTGTATGAGATCTAAAGATAGCGGATCCAAAAGAATTAGTGGTGGTTTTTCTCAGCCCGACATAGTTTGGCGGTCTGGCGTGATACATTTGTGGTATAAATAGTAAGGGGAGTAGTTTGCTCTCTTAAAAACCACCACACCTATGTCGATATCAAACGTAGCCCACGAAGGCACCTGGATAAAAGTATACGATGAGCGAAGCAAAAAAATATCAGAAATGGCCGCCCACGGGCGGGAGATAGCTGGCATTGCGGGCGAATTCTTCGTAATAGAAGAAGGCAACTGGCTAAAAACCTACGATGAGCACTGCCGTAAAATTGCAGAAATGTCCAGCAACGGCAAAACAGTTGTCGCCACCTCCGGTCACACCCTCATAGTAAAAGATGGCATCTGGCTCAACACCTATGATCAAAACTTTAAAAAACTCAGCATTCGTGCGGCTAGATAGGTTGATAATGAATTGTTTGTGGTTGGGGATAGTTGTATGGTGGTTGTAGGTTTATTGGGGGGATGGATTTATATTGTGGCGCATGTATTATATATTCGAACAGAGCAGATTTATTTAATTGAAATATTGAAAATTATGGATAATAGAAAAGTAGAAAACCCAATAAAAGTTTTAAGTATTAGTTTGTTTGATCTACTGAATATGCCACTGTCCATTCCGGAATATCAAAGACCGTATGTTTGGACAAGCAACGATATTGATAAGTTACTAAATCAGATAACCAACTATAAAAAAGGCAATGGTCAAAAGCCAATGTTTTATATTGGAAGTGTTGTATTGCATGACAATGGCTCAACCTTAGACATAATAGACGGGCAGCAAAGAATTACGACTATGATGTTGATAAATCACATCAAGTGTAATGCAGTTTATGAGATGACTTATCAAAACCTCGTCTCTCATAATAATATTAAAAATAATATTAATTATATTTCAAACTTATCTATTGAAGAATTGAACTTTGATGAAATTAATGTTACCGTTGTCATTACGAAAAGTCAGGATGAGGCTTATAATTTTTTTGAAACATTGAATACCGGAGGAAAACGTCTTACAGGTATCGATATTCTTAAAGCCCATCACCTCAGGCGTATTAAAGATACTGAAATGGATGCATATGCAGTTTTGTGGGAAAAAGAACAAAAGTATATCGAACCAGTTGTTAAGCTTCTTTTGAAAGCAAGGAAATGGAATTGCTTAAACTTTTCTTCTGTACCGAATAGAAAGGCAGGGTTAGATAAATGGAAAGAGGTCATTACAACAGAATTTTCGTTTGACACATTGAAAAGTGGTTATGATATTGCGTATTCATTTTTGAGAAAATTGCCTGACGGAGAGATGAAAACCGGTGCAGACTATGCTGCCCGCCAACCACTTTCCGATGGTAGTAACTTCATAAAGTACATGTTTGAGTACATAAAGATATATAAAGATATTTTTGTAAATTTTGAACATTTGGGAATTGAGTATAGTGACTTGCAGTGCAAAATAATATCCAGAGTTGATGGTCTCGGTACTGTCGATTTAAAAAATATGTATCAATTGTTGATAATTTGCTACGTGAGCAGGTTTGGTGAAGTAAAGATCACCGAGGCGGCATTATGGCTATTTCGATTAATATATTCAAATCGGGTTACGGCAGACAGTAGATTACAGGAATCTACGGTAGTAAAGTTTAACGAAAATAATAAAATTGTTGATCGGGTGTTTGCATTGCATTCTGAAGATGAATTGATAGAATGGCTGAAAAAGTATTCTTATACACCTGTAAACACAAATCTGCAAGGCAGAGTAAAGGGGAGGTACGTTGACGTTATCAAAACACATTTTGGATTTGAGATGCCGCAAAATGATATGTCAACGTTTGATGGCAAATTGAAGGAAAGTATTGAAAATAAAATAAAAAAATTTAGTTATGAAAAAATATGACGCGTCTCCTAAAAGCCTAGAGCAATTACTTATTAATGATAGATTGCGTTTCGTGATCCCTACATATCAACGACCCTATGTATGGGATACTGAAGAAATCTTAAAATTTTTGGAGAATGTTTATGATGCTTTTTTGACAAGGCAAGCAATATACTTTATAGGAAATATTTATGTAAGTGAATCGATTGGAATTGACGAAACTGATCGGAACAATACTCATAACGTTATAGACGGACAACAACGTTTTATAACACTTTGGTTGATAGCGTTTGTTTTTAAGCAGAACAACATTGTATCGCCACTGTCGAGTTTTTTGACGAATGCCGAAGATTTAAGATTGGGCTTTACAATCAGAAGCGAGGTCGTTGAATATCTCAACGCGCTACTCGAAAGGGGCACCTATGTAGTCGAAGACACCAGTGAATTTATAGAATTTATTGCGAAGGGCTTGAAGACAATCGAAGGCTTTTTGAATAGTAAAGTTGACCGAAATGAGCAAACGGGATTAGCAGACTTTTTTTATAAAAATGTAGTATTTATTTATAATATAGCACCGGCCAATACTGATCTTAACAGTCTGTTTACTGCTTTGGGAAATTCAGGAATTCAATTGGAACAAACTGATATATTGAAAGCTCAACTTCTAAAACATTCAGGAGATAGAGAGTACTATTCTAAAATTTGGGAGGCATGCGAAAATATGGAAGATTATTTTGAAAGGAATATTCTTGCCGTATTTCCAACTATCGATAAAAATTGTGACTTGAAAAGTGCTGTTGACGTTGTAGAAAAAGTATTGATGGGTCAAAAGCAAATGATTACTAACGCTACCAACGTTAAATATGGCAAAACAATAGCTGAAATTGCAATTGGTGATGTAATAACAAATAGTTCAAATGCAATCACCAATGTACGTAAAGGTCAGTGTAGGTCAATAATTCCGTTCAGTGTTTTGCTGCTTCATGCTTATAGGATTTTCAGACGTGGAGGTAAAGGGGATTTTAACCAGTCTTTTGACAGAAAAAACCTAATTGAACTTTTTGAAGAATTGATAAAGGAACAGGATGTTGTACCTGCTTTTCTCGATTTGCTTTGGCAAGTGAGGTTCGTGTTTGATAAATTTGTGGTCAAATGGAGATTTGATAGTGAGGCAATAGACGAAGGAGCTGATGAAGAAGAAATGCTGAGGTTAACCAGTGTAAATACTGCCTCTGCCAGAGAAAACATTGCATTTTCCAATGCGTCAATGCTCCAGACAGTGTTGTATTTTACCGGTAGTTATAATCAACAGTATTGGCTTACTCCTTATTTATTTTATTTATTGCAACATAGCGATGGTGAGATACAAATGATAGACGAATTGGAAAAAATCGACAATCTTATGTTACCAGGTGGTGATAAAATGAAAATATCCTGGGAGTTGATGAGTGAAGGTGAGAGAAATAAGAAAGTAGAGAGTATGACAGAAAAGATGGGCCAGAATTTAGGCACTGGATTTAAACATTATTGGTTCTATAAATTGGAATACATCCTTTGGGAAGGTTGGGATAGGGCGGATGCTAAATTCAAAAATTATAGAATTACTTCAAAAAATTCGATAGAGCATGTTTTTCCTCAACATCATGAATTTGAAATTGAATTGGAGAGTAATAGCAACGATTGGTTAAATAGTTTTGGAAATTTAGGACTACTATCAGTTGGCCAAAATTCATCGTATAGTAATAAGAGTATAGTAAAGAAAAAAGATGATTTTAATAAAAAGGAGAAATACGATTCTCTAAAACTTGCAAAGATTTATTCGTTAGAAAGTATGTTTAATTGGAATACGAAGGAGGCAGAAGTGAAAGAAATGAAACTTCACATCGAAAATCATCAGAAAGATATGCTTGCGTTAATAGCATCTCATTACCAAGGGGTTGCAAAAAATATCAATAATGTCAATATAGCAAATGAAGTAGAAAGTTCTTGTGTGTCTTCTGACATCAATAGTAATAGACAAACATCACCTGACGAAGTACTTGCGGAATTTAAAAACAAGTTGATTGATGTATCTGAGAATCTAAAACTCAAAATTGATTTTAGCGAGCATGATAATTTATTAGGAACAAAAGATAAAGGTTTTTGGTTTTATAGAGATGAGTGGAAATATTGCATTTATTTTTACTTTGGCCAAAAACGGAAGAACCTTTATGTTTGTGTTGATCATAAAGTTGAACAAAATCCATGCGACATGGACATTCAGAAAAAAATTGAAGATAGTTTTAAAGAATTTTTTATTGAGCAAAAAAGTTCTTTCCATAATTCAAAAATGTGGGAAGAGAATTTTGAAATTTGGGATAGAACTTCATGGGATGATGTGTTGCATGTAATTCCCTTTCACGTAACTGAATGGAGTAGAAAAATATTGAATAAATTGGATGAAATGAATTAACCCCCATGTCTAAAAAAGCCTACATCACCCGCTACTTATTGATTCTGAAAAAGCTGACGGCGAAGCCGTATAGCAGTTTTGTGGAGGTGGAGGCGTATGTGGTAAGGCAAATGGAGTTGCTGCGCCTGAGCGATGAGCGGCTGGTAGTGGGGTTTTCACTGCGTACTTTTGAGCGGGATATTAAGGAAATAGGTACGGTTTTCGGGGTTGATATTGTCTATTCCAGGAGGGAAAAGGGGTATTCTATTAGTCACGGCAGCGCGGGTGAAATGAACTTCAGACGGATGATGGAGGCGTTTGAAATCTTTCATTCCCTCAATGCGGCCAGCGGCCTGGCGCCATACCTCCACCATGAAAACCGGCGCCCGCATGATACTGACTGTATTGGTGAATTACTGCACGCTATCCAAAACAGGCGGCTTGCGGGTTTTGTTTATCACAAATTGGGGGAGGGTGACTCCAGCCGCCGCACCGTGGAGCCCTACGCCCTCAAAGAATTCAAAAACCGCTGGTACCTTCTGGCGAAAGACCGCAAAGACAAACGCATAAAAACCTTCGCTTTGGACAGGCTTGCCGGGTTGGTAACACAGCATGAGGGTTTTGACTATCCGGTTGGCTTTAGCGTGGAGGAGCATTTCAGGTATTGTTTCGGCATCATAAGCCCCAATGGCGATGCGCCAGTTGATATTGTTTTGTCGTTTAGCCCGGAGCAGGGCAGGTATGTGAAATCGTTGCCGCTGCACCCTACCCAGCAAGTACACTCCGATACGGGTGAGGCATTACACGTTGGGCTTAAGCTATATATCACACACGATTTTTTGATGGAACTGCTCTCCTATGGAGATAATGTGATGGTCATTACCCCTGCATCTCTGGCGCAAACTCTACGGGAGGTGCACCTGGGTGCCCTCGCCCAATACCAGTAACATCCCTTTATTTTACTACATTTGTAGGTACAGGCATAATGCGGGGTATGGAATGTAGTATTATTTTATTGGATATTGATGGTGTTATGGTTACTACGCCCGGCTGGAAGCGGGCGGAGATGAACAGCGATGGTTTCATGGAGTTTAACAGGCGGGCGGCGGGCAACCTTGCCAGCATTATTGCAGCAACCGGAGCGGATGTTATCTTAACCACAAGCCACAGAAACCAGTACCCCGCTGAGGCCTGGAAACTAATTCTTGATAGGCGCGGTATTGCCACTAATAGCATTACTATTATTGATGATTACATAGGTGCCGGCAATTATACAAGCAGGGCCGAAGAAATTCAACGTTGGGTTCGCGTTTTTGGGGAACACAAAAATTATGTGATTATTGATGATGACACCAGCCTTGACAACTTACCGGTAAGCGTCAAAAACAGGTGGGTAAAAACAAGCCCCCTTATTGGTCTTGATGATAAGGCGGTAGCCAAGGCGCTCGAAGTGTTGCGCCATGTGGCTGTTTAGGGCGTTACCAGTCCGCTTCATCGGGTGTTACATCCGCCCAGGGTATTTTTTCCAGGTTATGCGGCGCCAGCCAGGGTGTGCTGCCTGGCAGTTGCCCGCAAATTAACCCGGAGATATACCGGTGGTGCCCTTCAATAATCATATCATTGGCTGCCTTTATTGGCGGCGCTTTACTACCCGCAGCCAGCATTTTACAATAGCGTTGAATGCGGGGAAGAGATATTTTCTTTTGTGTGGCCGCCAAGGGCGCCTCTTTCATTTGCTGCCGCAAAAAAGTGATGATTGCTTCAAAGGTTATTTCCATGTGTTATTAATTATCTGCTGCTGGCCGGTGAAATGCAAAATCCCCTGTCTATAAAAACAAGGGATTTGTAAAATTGGTAAAAATAAATTAATACATTGATATTTCTTCTATTACCTGGTGCAGCCTTGCGGAAGCTAAAAAGTTTTGTTCCAGCTCTATAGCGAATGGCACAGGGGTGTCAAGGCTGGCACAGCGCTTCACCGGCGCATCAAGCCACTGGAAACAATGCTCCGCTATCCAGGCGGCCAGTTCGCCACCTATGCCGCCGGTAAGGCAGTCTTCGTGCAGTATCACCACTTTACCCGTACGCTTCACCGAGGCTTCAATAGCAGGATAGTCAAGCGGTAACAAAGTGCGCAAGTCCACAATATCAAATGATGTTTCTGGGTGTTGCGCGGCATATGCTGTGGCCCAGTGTACGCCCATTCCGTAGGTAATAATGCTTATATCCGTACCCTCACTTACCTGCCTCGCCTTGCCTATTTCAATAGAGTAGTAAGCGTCAGGCACCTGGCCGCTGATGCTGCGGTAGAGCGCTTTGTGCTCAAAGAACATAACCGGGTTAGGGTCTTCAAAAGCTGCTATCAGCAGGCCCTTGGCGTCTTCGGGTGTACTTGGGTACACCACCTTCAGGCCGGGTGTGTGCGCAAACCAGGCCTCATTACTCTGCGAGTGGAACGGCCCCGCCCCAACGCCCGCGCCGGTGGGCATACGTATTACCACATCAGCGTTCTGGCCCCAGCGGTAGTGTATTTTGGCCAGGTTATTGATGATCTGGTTAAAGCCCACAGTTACAAAATCAGCGAACTGCATCTCCATCATTGACTTATAGCCTTTTATGGATAGGCCCAGCGCTGTACCCACAATAGCGCTTTCGCACAGCGGTGTATTACGCACTCGCTCTTTACCAAAGTGCTGCATGAGGCCATCTGTTACCTTAAAGGCGCCGCCATAGCCGGCAATATCTTGCCCCATAAGCACCAGGTTAGGGAAGCGCTCCATACTCTGGTGCATGGCATCGCTAATGGCCTGTATAAATTTTCTTTCCGTTACAGGGCCGGTGGCGGCAGTCGGCGTTATATTTAGTGGCGCGTACACGTCCGTTACCTCTTCCGCTGTGTCTGCCGTAACAGGTGGCTCCGCAAAGCCGAGCGCAAGGCCATCTTCTATTTCTTTCTGTATTATTTCTTTTATCTGGCTGATGCCTACCTCATCAATCACATCTTGCTTTTTCAGGAAAGCCTCAAAGTTGGCGAGCGGGTCTTTTTTCGCCCATTCTTCAAACAGTTCCTTAGGCACGTATTTTACTCCGCTTGCCTCTTCATGCCCTCTCATCCGGAAGGTCATGCACTCAACCAGTATCGGCTTTTGTTCGTTGATGCAATACAGGCGGGCTTCAGTTATTGTTTTTATTACTTCTAATATATTATTGCCATCAATGGTTATGCCTTTCATGCCAAAGCCCTTTGCCTTATCCGCTATTTTGTCGCAAATAAACTGTTCTGATGAAGGTGTGCTGAGGCCGTAGCCATTGTTTTCAATGACGAAGATAACCGGCAGGCCCCACACAGCCGCCACGTTGAGCGCCTCATGGAAGTCGCCTTCACTGGTGCCACCGTCACCGCTGAAAGCGAGAGATATTTTATTTTCTTTTTTCAGTTTGTGTGCCAGGGCTATGCCGTCAGCTATAGCCAGCTGCGGGCCAAGGTGCGATATCATGCCGCATATATGGTACTCATTAGCGCCAAAGTGGAAAGACCTTTCGCGGCCCTTGCTAAAGCCCTCTTTGCGGCCCTGCCATTGCATGAACAGCTTGCTGAACGGCATTTTGCGGGCGGTAAATACACCCAGGTTGCGATGGAGTGGCATTATATATTCATCATTATCAAGCGCGAGGGTGGCACCTACGGCTATCGCCTCCTGCCCTATACCGCTGAACCACTTGCTTATGCGGCCCTGCCTGAGGAGCAACAGCATTTTTTCTTCAATCATACGCGGGCGCAACAACTCAGTATATATATTTATAAGCTGGCTGTCGTTTAAACCGCTCTTATCGAATTTCATAAAACTTTTTTGCGGCAAAAGTACTCATGATTTCAGGTAATAGGACAGAATATTGCAAATACCTTTGGGTGAAAGTTAAATAAACGCAGGCATGAGAGTGGTGTTGGTGGAATGTTAAATAGCTATATTATAGGTTTTTACCAGTAACCGGCGTAGAATTTTCAATGCCAACACAGTTTTTGAGGTTTAATTTTAGCCTATATTTGCCATAATAAAAACTTTACGTTTTATGACTGTTATTTCATTCCAGGAACATTTTGACGAGAAGATTGACAAAGACCAAACGATAGAACCAAAGGACTGGATGCCTGAAGACTACCGTAAAACGCTCATCAGGCAAATATCGCAACACGCGCACAGCGAGATAGTAGGTATGTTGCCTGAGGGTAACTGGATAAGCCGCGCTCCCACACTACGCCGTAAAGCTGTATTGCTGGCCAAGGTGCAGGATGAGGCAGGCCATGGGCTGTACCTGTACAGTGCTGCTGAAACGCTGGGTATAAGCCGTGATGAGATGTACGCGCAGCTGCACAGCGGTAAAGCGAAATATTCATCTATATTCAACTACCCGACTATTACCTGGGCTGATATGGGTGCTGTGGGCTGGCTGGTTGATGGCGCTGCCATTATGAACCAGGTGCCACTGTGCCGCACCTCTTACGGCCCTTACGCAAGGGCTATGGTAAGGGTATGTAAAGAAGAAAGTTTCCACCAGAGGCAGGGTTTTGAGATAATGCTTAACCTTTCCAAAGGTACTGAAGTACAGCGTAAAATGGCGCAGGACGCTTTTAACCGCTGGTGGTGGCCAAGCCTTATGATGTTTGGCCCTCCGGATGCGGAAAGCCCGAACACTGAAAACAGCGTTAGGTGGCGCATTAAACGCTTTACCAATGATGAGCTGAGGCAGAAATTTGTTGATGTAACAGTAGAGCAGGCTAAAATACTGGGGTTGACCGTGCCTGATAAAGACCTGAAATGGAATGAAGAGCGCGGCCACTACGACTTTGGTGTAATTGACTGGGCTGAATTTAAAAATGTGGTAAAGGGCAACGGCCCCTGCAACAGGCAGCGCCTGGAGACGCGCAAAAAAGCGTGGGAAGAAGGCCAGTGGGTGAGGGACGCGGCAATGGCGCATGCAGAAAAAAGGAAGGCCAGGAAAGCAAGCGCTGCAAGCACATTAGCTGAGGCAAACGCGGCATAAGTAAAACCATGCGGGTGGCATTGATATGGCCTGCAAAGACAGCGTATACGTTATTATTTTCAGTTTTATTTTCAACTATAATGGATAGTACAACGAACAATTCAGAATGGCCTTTGTGGGAGGTTTTTATACGCAGCAAGGCGGGGCTTGACCATAAACATGCCGGCAGCCTCCACGCCCCTGACTATGAAATGGCGATTGAAAACGCCCGTGACGTGTACACACGCCGAATGGAAGGCGTTAGTATTTGGGTGGTGGAAAGTAAAAACATACACGCATCAGACCCCGGCCAGAGCGCTTCAATGTATGAGCCTGCTAATGACAAGATATACCGCCATCCTACTTTTTACAACCTGCCTGATGAGGTGAAGTATATGTAATAACTGTAGTGATGGGTTTTGAATTTGATAGAACGTAGCAGGCATTTATAGTGCCTGCTTTTTTAATGCATGGTAATATGCCTGGTACCGGGTGCGCCAGCACTGGGTGCACAGCAAAGAACAGCGCAAGTATATTGGAATGGAGATAGCGTACTGTTGGGTTAAAAATGACAGATACAATTCTGGAAGGAATTAGTTGGTATCTTACAATAAAATGTCGTAATGAAGTACGTGTTATCTATACTCGTTTTAGTACAAACTACCTTGCATGCAAAAACCAGTAAACTCACTTTCAACAAAATGCTGTATGACAGTGTAGCAGTATACCGGTTAAAGGGAAATATCAGCAAGGTAGGGGACGTAGATTATTTCTGGAAAAAGAGGGATAGTAGTCTGCAATTTATTTGTAGTATCCCGGCGGATAAAATGACAACTCTTTTCCAGATTATAGAAGACCGGGCATATTATTATTCTGAACCTAAGTTCACACCAGGTTTTAATGTTTCCGTTGTTTTCTTTCTGCATCGTAAAAAAACAGGCTATATGTCTTTTGATTTCCGGGG
>JACMPD010000165.1 GCA_014377675.1 Taibaiella sp. | reverse complement strand
CCTTTTGTTATTGACATCAACTCATCGCGCTCCTTCTCCGTTAAGGTTACTTTGTACTTTACCATGACGTTTTTTTGCAAAGATACAAAATTATACGTCATAGTATATGTGACATGACACTAGTTAGTCAATAATCCTCACTTCTACCCTGCGGTTTTTATCTGCATCTTCTTCACTACGCTCAAACTGAATGATAGGTTTTTGTTTGCCATAACCTTTATATTGCAGTCTTGCTTCATCTATACCCTGCCCTGTAAGGTAGTTGTAGATGGCTTTTGCCCTGTTTAAAGACAATAATGGCTCATTTGTGTCAATATCAAGTGCGTCTGGCACATCATGAATGCAACACACGTGGCCTTCAATACTTATTTTTATCTGTGGGTTATCTGCCAGTATCTTAAATAGTTTTTCGAGTGTAGCGTAAGATTCAGTTTTAATGATATGGCTGCCTGGCGGAAAATATACATTTTTCAACAGTATAGTCTGTCCGCTTTTCAACGAAGTCAGTTCTTTCAGGTCAACTTTCTTATTCAGCGCACTATTATTGCCTGTATCTTTCTTTAATTTTGAATTTGTATTTGGATTTAAATTTGCAGCAATGCTGCTGTTATCATTTTTGCGGTCTGTTTTGTTATTAATTTTGTTGCTGGAGGTTTTATTTTGGAAGACTGTTTCAGTTCTAATTGTGTTATTCACAACTATATCCACTCTTCTATCCGTTTCATTACCTTCTTTGTCGGTCATTTCTTTTCGCGTAATCTCTCCCTTGCCTATGCAGGTTTTAATATCGCTTGCGTTTATTCCATATTTAACAAGGTAATTTCTTACATTTTCTGCACGTTTTATTGAAAGGGTTTTATTATGCCCTTCAGATCCTAAAAAGTCGGCATAGCCTATCACCATTATACTGCTGCCATTAATAATCTTATCATTGTATATAAGCAGATCAATTTTTTTCTCTGTATTCTTACTTAATGGTGCAACATTCAAATCGAAATACAACCGAAATGTATCAATTGAATTTTGCGCCGCGGCGGTTAACCCGACGGAGGTAAGCAATAGTGTAAAAGTTGATTTTAGCATAAATTGCATATTCTGGTATAAAGTACGTGTTTTTTTTGTCAGCCCGTAATGTAATTTAACTAAATACACTTACTTACAACATATATTTATCGCCTTCAACCTTAATTTGCTTTTGCTCCCCAATTTTTGCTTGACAACAGGTAGCCCAAGTAGACAAGTGGTAAATACTCGCATGCATTAATTAATGCAAACCATATTGGATGGGGAATGAGGTATAGGTTATAAACTGCTGAAATAACAAGTATTAAACCAACAACTATAGCAGGCCGTCCGTTTACTCGTCTACTGAGCAATGTAGCTACAACGCCACCAACTACTGCACTTAGCGCATGTGCAGCAAGCAAAAAAATAAAGGCGCTCAATGGCATGGCGGCTATGGCCTTACCTAACACATATCTGTTGTTGATATCGATACCAGCCGGCAGGGGATAAAAAACACTCATTCCATACTCACCTGCAAAAATGGTGAGTATAGATGACACAGCCCCTGTTACCACTGCCCAAACGTTCTTAAATATGCCCATGACGAACTATTATAGAAAAAAATACGGTTGTTCCGGAAAATGCTTTTAATAAAGTAGCGCTGTAAAGTTAGCGGTTTGTACCTTTATCTTCTTTATGATACATAAAATACTTAACGACAAGCCCGCAAAGCTATTCATAGTGCTTGCCACATTTTTCGTCGCTAATGCATTGATTGCTGAATGCATTGGCGGGAAACTTTTTTCCCTTGAACGACTTTTCGGCTTTATTCCACGTCCATTCACCCTTTTCGGTGAGCCCAATCTCACCTTTACCCTTACGTGCGGCGTATTGTTATGGCCAATTGAATTCATAATGACAGATATTGTCAATGAATATTTTGGCCCCCGTGCTGTGAAACGAATATCATACATAGCAGTAAGCATTATATGCTACGCATTCCTTATGTTTTACCTGGCTATACACGTACCGGCCGAACAGTCGTTTTGGCTAAAAAGCCAAAGTGAGGCGGGGATACCTGATATGCAGGCGGCATTCAGCGGCATATTTGGTCAGGGAATGTGGATAATAGCGGGTAGCATAGCTGCCTTTTTGATCAGCCAGTTAGTGGACGTATGGGCTTTCCATAAGATCAAAAAAATTACAGGTGAAAAGAAAGTATGGCTAAGGGCAACAGGTTCAACGGTTGTTTCCCAACTTATAGATAGCTTCATTGTACTATTTATAGCCTTCAAAATAGGTAAAGGTTGGTCTTATCAGCGAGTGATTTCCATCTGCCTGGTCAATTACTCCTACAAATTTACAATGGCTGTAATTCTTACTCCTGTGATTTATTTTATTGAGGGAATAATTGAACGGTACCTCGGGAAAGAAAATACGATCAAAATGAAGGATGCTGCAATGGGCAAGGTAGCCGAGTAAAGCTTTAACTACATTTTTTATGGAGTTCCAAAATCATGCTTTTTATTCGTTGAAACGTTTTCAACATTCCATATGATTTTTTTATTCATGTCGTGTTGCCTTACATCGCAGTCCGGCTTCGTGCAAATGCTACAGGAGAAAGGGATACAGCCATCAGTGTGTACAAAAAGTTCAACGTTTTCGCCGAAGTTCTCTCTTACCATATCCTCGAGTTCTTTAACTTCAGTATGGCCCTCGTTGATATTAAAATACCACGGTATGGTTAAGTGACAGTCAAGGTGCAATACACTGCCATATTTTATGATGCGCAGGTTGTGTATATCCATCCAGTTTTTTCGCCTGTTATCACTAAGATATCGCACAACAGTATCAAGCAACTCCTTATCTGCTTCATCCATTATTCCGGCCAAAGAAGTACGGAGCACCTTATAGCCTGAAATGAAAATGATTACAGCAAAAATAAGCGAGATTGCACTGTCAAGCCAGTTGAAACCGGTATAGTATAATATTACCAGCCCGGCAACAATGCCCAATGTGCCATAGGTATCAGACTGCATGTGCTTGCCCGTTGCCTGTAGCGTAAGTGTATTATGTTTTTTGCCTTGTACAACGGCGTAGCGGCCTGCAATAAAATTAATAACAGCTGTAAGAGCAACTACATATATTCCGTAGCCTAACTTGTGAAATGTATGGGGATGTATAAAATTGTCTACAGCTTCAAATACGATAAATAAACAGGAGACTATCATTAATACCCCTTCCACTGCTGCCGATACAAACTCTGCTTTGCCGTGACCGTAAGGGTGATTTTCATCCTTTGGCCTTGCAGAAAGGTATAGACCATACAAACTTGTGAAACCCGCGACTACGTTAATTGTATACTCAAGTGTATCAGTAAGAATGGCAATTGAATGCGTTACAAGCCATGCTCCAATTTTCAATGCAAATACAAGTAAGGTTATTACTGTTATTTTCATTTGAATATTAAAACTGTTACTGGCACCTTTCATCAAATAGTACGGATTGTTATTATTACGAAACTAAAACGCTTGTTTGCTGCATACCGAAGTTACTTTATTTAAAACGAAAGGCGGGTCAAACGACCCGCCTTTCAAATATCAAAGACCCGGCATCGGATGCTTTGACCATCTCCTTATTCTATAAGTTAGGTAAGCTTGTGCCCCTGTTGTTATCCATTTTCCATCAATACCTTTAATCTGGCTGTTATTTATATCTGATACCCCCATTGTATAAGTAGCACCGAATCTAAATTTCTTTGCAAAGCCCACTTCAAACCCGGTAATTGCGGCAAAGCTCGTCTTTTTGAAAACATCTTCAGGCTTATGAATTTTTGTATAGGCACCATTATTATCTTTTACCGATAAAACCATTGAATATTGCGCGCCTAATAAAAATGTAAATCGCTCGCTCGCCCGTATCTCACCCATTAACGGGATGTTGATTGACATTGTTGAAAGATCAGCCTTACTTACTGTGTCCGTTGTCGTTACTTTATCCAATACATAGTATTTTCTGGCGGCCGCAAACTCAGTTACATACTTCGCAGAACTTACTGTGGCTTCCAGTTTGAGGCCCAATACATTCCAGCGGTGTTCAATATATGCCCCCGCTATATAACCGGGATTGAAAGCAGGAGTAAAAGGGTACGCGTTTATCTGCTGAAAGTTGCCGCCTGCCTTAACACCAAAATCGGTATTAAATCGCTTATTTGTCAGGTCTATACCCCATTTTGCTATACCGTAGCTATTTGAAATTAAAAAGGATCCTGATAGAAGTGTTAGTAGAAGTTTCTTTTTCATACTTTTCATATTTTTTTTTACTATTCTTTGTGCCGAATTTTATTACTACTAAATCATGCCAACGTGGCAACTTCCATCTATCTATATGATTAGGAAAGATAAAGTTAACATCTAATTAAAATAGATATTAATACACTATATTTAATCAGGTGCAAATGTGGACGTAAATATACACACAATTTAACAGCAGACGTGAAGGGATTTCAAAAAACTAAAAAAAAATTGGTGGATTTTCTGTCACCCTGGCCTTCACTAAATAACATTAGTTATCTGGTAACCTTTATTTTTTGAGAATAGGTTACCCATAATCCCTTTTCCGACAACACCAAAAACTTATTATCGAATGGTAAAATGCCTTCATATATTATATTTAAAAATTCGTCACCCTTGTCTAAGTAATATTCCATAAAGTTATCGCTTCTCTCCTGTAAGCTATTTCCAGGGAAAAGTTTACTTTTCAATTTATTGATTCGCCCGGTTTCAACTTCAAACTTCCTTTTTTCTGCGCGATACATTTTTTGCTCCAGCACGTGAAGATGACGCCTTATTTTGGTCAGCGAAGCTCCTGAAGCTGCCTTCAATGTATAATCTACCAGTTCTGCCTTTTGAGCCACTATATTCAATATGTCCTCAATTTGCTCTGCTTCTTTTGATATTTTCCAGCTATCGCTTTGGCTGGAGACAATTTTTTTAGCAATTTCCTCAGACGAATTAAAAATATCTGTTGTCTGAAGATCTAAAAGGGTCTGTAGTCTTGCGCTTTCTTTATCCATCCACATCACTGATTGCCGCAGAAATATAACGGGAAAATGGACATTATAATAATCAAACAGCGTTTTCAACTGTAACCAATAGGCAACTTCCGCTCCCCCACCTATAAAAACAATATTGGGTAATATTGTTTCCTGATACATCCCCCTGAGCATTACATTGGGGCTGAATCGTTCAGGATGCTGCTGTAATTCGTTCATTAACGCAGTTTCATTCCATTCTATTTCGGTATTGAGCACTTTCCATACGTCACCGGTTTTTTCTATTCTTTCTCTTAAATTATCATTAAGGTAGAATAAATTTATCTCACGGGGCGCTGCCTGAATTTTATATTTCCCTGCTAAAAGGGCTATCTGATCATTGATAATATTAAAAGAATGTTGAGCTAATAATTCATCCCTCATTACAGGAATATACAACTCCTTAAATGCGGCATCATCGGGGTTGAGAATAATGAGTCCAAAATTGCCAAATAATTCGTTGACGAGATATTGGGTAGCATCTGCTATCGAATTGGTAATGTTGTAGGCTTCTGTAATATTTTTTCTCAGTCGTTCACAATCAGCTCCTGGGGGACCAAAATTCTTTAATAACTTGTCTATTATGGCTTCCATTCCTTTTACCTGCATTCGCCCGACCGCACCGCCCTGCCCTGCGCCATCCCAAACATATTTTTCGCCCCGGAAACTGAAAACTCCCAGCTCCTCAATATCATTGTCCTCGCTGCCCATATAATAAACAGGCACAAAATTCCTGTCAGGATAAATAGCTTTTAGTTCTGAAGCCATTTTAATTGCGTGCAAAATTTTATATATAAAATACAGGTAGCCAGTCATCAAATTTGGCTGGTGGGCAGTGCAAATGGTGAATGTGTTTTCATCAGCAAGCAATTCTAAATTTTGCTCCACTTCATTACTGATAACAAGATGACCATATTGTCTTTTTAAAGTATCTACTAATACCTTGCGGTTTACTGGTTTATCATAACGGGCGTTCAAAGACTTTTCAATTCCTTCTTTATTTGGCTCAAAACCAATAAATGGCTTTATATATTTATCATCAGATATGTAGTCTTCAACCAGTTTTGAAAAAAAGCCTGTCTCTTTATAAGGAATGTAACTAAAATTATATGCCACAAAGTTAATTTAACTTGGCGAAGGTAGTCAGTACAAGGAATTATTCCAGCATAAATACTATTTGCATTAAAAATGCAGCTATTGGAAGGGATGGAGTTATTTAACACCTTTTTAGGGGGAGTATTAGATTGAATTATAAGCCTAATTTTGTGGAAGAAATACCCGGAAATTTCCTTCAAATGAGATATAGATTATTGCTGCTTTTATTCATTATTGCCCAACATTCATTTGCCACCGTAAAACGCCATGCCAAATTTTCCAGGGATACTATACAGCATATTGTTCTTGATACATTGGAAGTAAGCGCACCGGCCGGAGCCACCCCATACCAGCCATCAGCCCCGAAAAGCTGGGAAATAATAAATACCCGGGTTGCTCTGACATTTAACCCGGGCGAAAAATCAGCTGTTGCGAGGGAATGGATATTGCTGCACCCATACTGTTATCCTGTAGATTCAGTTATACTTGATGCAAAGGGCATGTTGATTGACAGTGTAATTATGGCAGGAAATAACGATAATCATAATTTAAACTTTACCTACACCGACAGCAAATTAAAAATAAAATTTAATCGTTCTTATTTGCCATCAGACACCTTAAAACTTAATTTTAAATATACTGCGTTGCCGTATTCAGCCGCAACCAGTGGCAGTATGGCCATCAGCGACGACAGGGGCCTGTATTTTATCAATCCTGATAATAAAATACCGCACAAACCTGTTCAGATATGGACACAGGGGGAAACAGAAAGTAATTCGCACTGGATGATAACCATAGATAAACCTAACACACGGTTTACCACTCAGATTGAATTAACTGTACCGGACAGCCTTACTACCCTTAGTAACGGTGCATTGGTGAAACAGGTAAAAGGAAGAAATAGAATGCGTACGGATATCTGGAAAATGGATAAAACTGTACAGGCGTACGCAGTTATGTTTGCCGTGGGAAAGTTTATCGTGGTAAAAGACAAATGGAAAGATAAGGAAGTCAGCTACTATGTGGAGCCAGCGTATGCGCCTGATGCAAGGTTGATGTTTAAAAATACATGTGAAATGATGGATTATTTTTCTAAACGAACAGGTGTGCCCTACCCCTGGAATAAATATAGCCAGGTGGTAGTGCGAGATTACGTATCAGGCGCTATGGAAAACACATCGGCTTCGCTGTTCGGTGAGTTCATGAATCAAAATGCGAGGGAAATAGCAGATAAAGATTATGAAAATGTAGTCTCTCATGAGCTTTTTCATCAGTGGTTTGGCGATTATGTAACATGTGAATCATGGAGTAACGTAACGGTTAACGAATCTTTCGCTAACTATGGAGAACAGCTGTGGCGGGAGCATAAATATGGTAAAGCCGAAAGTGATGAACTGGCATGGAACGATTTGCAGGCTTATATATATTCCTCACAAATAAAAGACCCACACCTGGTACGGTTCAATTACGACAGCCGAGAAGAAGTTTTTGATGCTATATCTTATAATAAAGGAGGGGCTATACTGCATTATTTAAACAGCCTGATCGGCGACACTGCGTTTGATAAGGCAATGAAACTATACCTGACAGAAAACGCCCTCAGTTCCGCTGAAGCCCACAATTGGCGTATGGCAGTTGAAAAAGTAACCGGGCAGGACTGGAACTGGTTTTTCAACCAATGGTACTTTCATCCGGGGCATCCCGTTCTTAAAATCAATTATAACTACATTGATACATTGCAAAAATTGATCGTAACCGTAAGCCAGGTACAGAACGACAGCCCGTTTCTATATTCGTTGCCGCTGAAAACTGCACTGCTAACAAAGGAAGGCATAAAGTATATTGACTGGAATATAAAAAAGAAAAATGAAACATTTGTATACGATTACGTTAATGGGAGGCCACCGGTCGTCGTGCCCGATTACAGGCACTTGCTGCCCGGTGAGCTGAAACAAAATAAGAAACTTTGGCAATGGCTTATTGAATATAGAAGTGGAAATGACTATGTAAGTAAGAAGCTGGCACTTACTGCCGCCTATAGTTCCATTTCAGACTCAGCGGCTCAAGAAATTATTAATTTGTCGCTTAATGATGATATCTCAGCCATTGTGAGGTTCAGCCTCAGTAAGATGCAAAATATCGCGAGCGAGAAATACCATACTAAATGGCGCTCCGCAATAAATAGCTTAGCCGCTGGCAGTAAAAACAACGGTATAAAAGCGGAAGCTATCGCTGTATTAGGTGCCTGGAAAATAGAAGAGCAATTACCACTATTCTACGAAGCATTAAAAGACTCATCATATTCAGTGGCGGGTAATGCACTGGATGCTATTTCAAAAATAAATACGGATACTGCCTATGTTTTTGCCAGCAGTATAATTCATACTGATCCGCGTGCAAGCTTGAAAAACACAGCTTGGGCGGTAATTTGCAAGAAAGGAATGGATGACGATATAGCCCTAATAGGAAAATACTACCCCTATGAACAGGGAAATAGAAAATTCTATTCTGCCATAAACCTGTCTTCATATTTAAAGAAAGTAAAAAGCGACGATTCTTATGCTAAAGGGGTAGGTATATACGCTTCCTTGGTGTTAAATGAAGAAATGAAGTTATACCGCAATACACTTGCCGGATATTTCTTTCAGCTCGCAGATGTTATAAATGGCAACTTAAAATCAGAAGATAGAGATGAGGCGGCTACTGCCCAAAGAAGATGGCCTATTATCAGGGAAGCATTAAATAAAATTGTTAGTCTGGAGGAAGATAGCCAAACAAAAGAGAAATTCACTAAAATGCTTGCAGGGGTAGTAGAAGAAAAATAATATCCTGCTTTAGTTCTATCCCTACATAATCTAAACTCATCAAGACTGCCGGAGACGCACCAGTGTACACATAAAAAAATTGCTCCTTACGGAGCAATTGAAAATAATATTATGCAAAAAATATCAACTATACCGAAGCTTTTTGCTCGGTCGGCTGTTTAAAACTCTCTTTAAACAAGTCAGTAAGTCCGGAACTTATCAGTTTTTCTGCAACTACAATCATATTCATGAAAGCAGTGGCATGAGAGATGCCGTGGCCAATAATAACCGGGCTGTTAATGCCAAGTATTGGTGTGCCGCCATAGGTTTCAAAGTTAAATGTATCAAGGAAAGGGTCTCTGAAGCCTTTCATGGTATGGAAAATGTCGTAAAACGATTCCGCCACTTTCAATGCTACATTCCCAACAAAGCCTTCACAAACTATTACTTCAGCTTTATTATGAAAAACATCTCGGCCTTCACAATTTCCAACGAAAGTAATACCAGGCAGTTCTTTAAGCAAAGGGTAAGTAGTTTGAGCCAGTATATTGCCCTTCCCCTCTTCTTCGCCCAGGTTTAACAAGGCCACACGCGGGTTTTCATTACCCAACACGTGCTTGGAATATAATGTACCCAGCTTGGCAAACTGCAGCAGGTGCTCAGGCTTGCAATCGGCGTTAATACCCACATCAAGCATCAGATTGTAACCACCGTCAAGCCTTGGGATAGGAGAAGCAATACTAGGCCGCAAAATACCATCTATTGCCTTGACCGAATACATTGAGCCTACCAACATGGCACCGGTGTTGCCGGCGCTCATAAAAGCGTCAACTTTACCCTTAAGCAATAGTGCGAAGCCCAATGCAATGCTTGAATTGGGCTTTTCTTTCAGCGCTTTAGTGGGATGCTCATGCATTCCTATCACCTCAGCGGCCTCTATCAGCGTATAACGTGCCTTATAAGGCTCCAGTAATGAAATGTATGGAGCAATTAAAGCAGCGTTTCCGGTAAGTACGAGATGCACATCAGGATTGTGCGATTGTTCCATGAACAATCGCACACCCTTAATAGCTTCCTCCGGGGCATAATCCCCGCCCATAATATCCAGCCCTATATTCATGAAGCAAAAATAATATGTTTTTATTAATTACTTTCAACATCCGTATCCGGTGCTGCCGCTTCCGCAGGACTATTATCTATCACAAGTTTACCTTTGTAAAACATTTTACCTTCCACCCAATGCGCTCTGTGACGCAGATGGCTTTCGCCTGTGGTACTATCAACACTCCATGTTTCAGCGAACGCTTTGTAATGGGTTCTGCGTTTTCTTCCTCTCTGCTGCGAGTGTCTTCTTTTAGGATTTGGCATTTTATTTCTTTTTTATTTTGTTATTAAAAAATTTGTAGCTACGGAAGTAGCGGTAAACTTTATTTCCTATTTAAATTTATCCAGTCCTTTCCATAATGGATTTTGTACCTGGTCGTTTTGTTCTGACAATTTGTCCAGTAAATCAAGCGCTTCAGGATTGCAGCCCTGCCCGCCTTCACTTTCCGGATGTATATGTTGCAAAGGTACACTTAGCATCAAAAATTCATATATCCAACTGCTAATATCTATAACTGTTTCACTGCGGGGTATAAAAATAACGTCTTCATCATCATCTTCTGAAACCGCTTCGCTTTCTTCCCCTGTTAATTTTATTACAAGATTAAATTCATCCCATAACCTCAGGTCAAAATCATCTCCGCACCTGTCACATGGCACTGTCACCTTCCCATCAACATCAAAATGAAGCATAAAGAAATTTTCATGCTTATCAAATTTCAATGTTACACTTGCCTTCCAGCCGGTAAAACTTTCGTCAACCTCGCGGTCTTTCATAAACCTGCTGTCAATATCATAGGTGTAGGTATGAATACCCGGTTTCAACCCCTGCCATGCTATCTCAAATTCACGGTTGTGCTTCATCCTGCAAAAATTTACAATTGGCTGTTAAATCAGCAACTTTCCAATTTATACCAATTGAGCTTTTAACTAAAAAAACACCTTCGTGTTTGACCAGCAATTAAAATTGTTAGTACATAAGCTAAAAGGGACGCAAAGGTAAGAAAAAATTTCTAAAAAATTACATCAATTTATTCCTCTTCATTAAAAATGAGTGCAGAACCTGGTCAACAGGCTGCGAGAGGTCAACTGATACCCTGTCAACCTGGTATTGGTGACACTTATCTTCAACCATTTTACGAAATTCTTTCATCCTTTCCTGGTACTGTTCTTTAATCTGTTGCGGCTGTAGTTTTATTTTGTCCCCGGTTTCCATATCCACGAATTCATAAGGACGGTTTTCAAAGTCGAAATTTATTTCCTGGGCACCATCCATCACATGAAATAATATTACCTCGTGTTTGTTGTATTTGAGGTGCTGTAACGCCGCGAACAGACTTTCAATATTGTCAGCGTCATCCATCATATCGCTAAATATAACTACTAAGGAGCGCTTATGCATTTGTTCCGCCACAAGGTGCAGCGCCGCTGCCGTGTTAGTGGGTTTATTTTCTGTAGTATAGTTGACCACCTTTTGCAGCTCATTAGTCAGCAGGCGGTAGTGGCTGTTAGCAGAGCGGCATTGTGAAAAATAATTCACCTCCTGATCAAACAAAACCAGCGCAGCAGCATCAAGTTGTCTTTTCAACAACTGCAATAAACTCGCTGAGGCAACGCATGAAAACTGTAATTTGCTCAGCTTCTTTTCATCCCGTGGAAACTGCATCGAAGATGAGGTGTCAATAACGAGGCAACAACGAAGATTTGTTTCCTCTTCAAACCGCTTAATAAATAACTTATCAGTTCGGCCAAAAACACGCCAGTCAATGTGCCTAAGCGGGTCGCCCTGATTATAAAGCCTGTGTTCGGCAAATTCAACTGAAAAGCCATGAAACGGGCTCTTATGGAGCCCAATAATAAAACCCTCAACTACATGGCGGGCAAGCAATTCCAGGTTTTCAACAAGCGGTTTCTCAATTACCATCGTTTATTTGTTCTTTCCCAAAATAAGGGTTCTTCAAAAGTAATTAATTTAGAGGTAAAATGAAAAAGCGATTTGCACCGGTCGTTAACAAAAACACACTGAGCGGAGTATGTGGTTTTATTCCAACTTTGTTTTTGTGATAAAAGGATAATGAAGAAATATTTGTTGCCGATAGCAAAATTACCGACTATTTTTGCAGAATGCCGTTACCTACACTGAACGATGACTTGTTGCAGAGTTTCCGGGAGGAATATGCTCTTGTTAATGATCAGTTGGCCATACTTGATCCACTATGCGCATCCTTGAATATTTCAGCTGCAAAACGCATTTTGAATAATACGATATTGATACTCGCCGAATTTACTTGTTACGGATTGTTTGTAGGGGGTATTGTGCTGATGTTTATGGCGCGGCACCTTTACCCTTTATCATTGATTGACACAATTTACCAATCAAATGAGATTACCTACAAGCTGGGCGCGCCTAACATCAATAGTTTTGTGATAGCCGGGTACGGTATTTTATTGCTCAGTTCTTTGCTTTTCCTTATTACCGGCCGTATGGCATCAGTTATTCGG
>JACMPD010000164.1 GCA_014377675.1 Taibaiella sp. | reverse complement strand
TCATGGAAGTGATAGTAAAGCCATATTTCAAATGAAGGATTACTTTGCGCAACAAACCAATTCTCATATTCGGAGCAGCTTTTCTTCAGCTTGGGAATTTTATCCTGCCAGTCGTCAGTGTCAATTACAAACCAAACCTGGTCAATTGCATTCAGATCATATTTAGGGTTCGGGTTATTTGGAGATTTTGAAATAAAATTTTTTGCTTTTTCAAATAATCCATCGGGAGAGTTATTGTCATGTTGCTCCGCTGCAATTATCTCTAATCTGATGCGTGAATCCCTGGATGCGAAGAAATTAAAATATTGTGGTTCCGTCCATTTCCCTTCGCAGAAAATGTAAAATACAACCGCGTCCCTGTTGGGTTCCCTTCTGGTATAAGAAAAATTCCGAATGAGCATATTAATCGTTATTGTGCCAGTTCAATTCGTGAAGGTTGCCCAAAAATGGTATTGCGCCGTACCTGCCGGTAAGATATCCTTTCCTGATATCTATAGTACTATGTTCCTTAAAATCGCTCAAAGAATATAACTTTGTAGCACCATTCAAGTTTTTTTCTGCAAACCAGATTTCATCAGTTCTAAAAATTTCCTGGTCTAATAAATTTGATTCATGCGTGGTAAAGATCAATTGCCCTTTTGTGTTTTCATCATTGGAGAATTTTGAAATCAATTCTTTAATAATTGTTGGATGAAGGCTGCGCTCCATTTCATCAATAATAAATGTGCAATCAAATTTAATGAGCTGATGAATTGCTGGAATAAAATCTAATAGTCTTTTTGTTCCATCTGATTCTTCACGTACCAAAAAATCTACGTTATTGCCATTTTCATCATTATGTAACAGTAGCAGTTCCTTCACAATAAATTTACTATTCTCATTAACAAGCGCTATTTTTTCGGAAGAGCGTCCATTTCTTGGCAAAGATTTTACGCTGGTCGGTGTGCTAATTAGTTCATCCTTTATTTTCTCAACTTCTTCGTTGTAATTCTCTCCAAAATATTCTTCAAATGAAGTCTTATCCACTTTCAATTCAACCACCCCTGTGTTAAATGACTTGAGCAAATCTTTCACAAATGGTTTATAACCATCCAAAACATCTATATTTTGAACGAACATACCATTGGCATTGGTTTCAGTACCCATTAAAATTAACTTTGTTGCAATCCACGCAAACGCCGAATGAATCTCTTTAAATGCCTCCTCTCTAATGTCGTTTAACAGAAAAAACAGAGGAAGATGCGGCTTCAAAAGACTCTGTTCAATGACGTTTTTTAATGCAGTATTTTTCTCATTTTTCTCAAATTCTTCAAAAAATTGAATATTTTTAACAGAACGGGTGAAAATCATTCTGTCCATATTTACACCTGTTTCTCCAAAATATTCCTCTAAAATAGTCCCATTTTGTACCGAAACAGAATAAAAATAAGTTGAGGCATTACAAGAAAATTCAATTGCTAACTCTACCGGTTCTGATAAGGTATATTCTGATAGCTTAAATTTTTGAGTATTCATTGCGTAAGGAATTCTACCGGCAGTCATCAAAACTTTTAAGCACCCGATTGCTTTAACCAAATTTGATTTACCGGAACCATTTGCCCCATATATAGCAGTCTGCTTTAAAACTTCAATGCCATTTTTATTATACTTGTGGTGCTCTAATCTCTTTGTTCGTCCAGGCAGCAAGTTAAATTCTGTTTGGTCTTTGAATGAATAAAGATTCTTCACAATAAATCTGATCAGCATCGCGTGAAAATTTCACGCAAAGTAGTCAATTTTTAAACTGTTTGGTTGGTTTTTGGGTGTGTAGGTCAGAATTAATGAGCAATATTCACTTAAATTTGTCCTTTAACGGAATAAACTATTTCCACAGGTCATTTGTTTTAATCGATTTTGCATTGCCTTTATTCAGTTCAATAATACTTTGCAGCAGGTGTTTGCTATTAGCTTTTGTTGAAAGCAAGTATTCTGTTTCGGATTTTACTGCATATTTTTTCAATATCGCTTTTACTTTTTTTAAAGCGTCCTCACTATCAGTACTTAGTATCAGCTACATTATTTCCAGTTTTTCCGCTTGTATATTCATAAAACAAATTTACGGCAATTTTGAATTATCCCAACTGTCGAATACGAAGGTGCAATTTTATAATATTAATGCATATACCCACAAAAAAAGCCTCCCGAAGGGAGGCCTTTAAAAGTATTAAATTAATAAAATGGGTTATGGTATATTAAAGATAGCTACTGACTGATCTTTATAGCTCTGGTATGATGGTTGGCCGCTGTCGGCTTTGTCAGAAACGATAACTACCTGGGTGCTGCTGATGAAGGAAACGCCTTCTATATTACCATAAAGCTGGTAGCTGCCTGCGCCAATAACGCCGCCGCTGCTGCCGAGTGGCAAGGTATATGCGGTGCCACCGGTAATGGACCATGCGGTGCTGCTGAGTGTGCCTATCCACAACTGACCATCAACCTGCGATGTGATCGCGATCTGGTTGCCATATATAGCAATGTCAGAATAGTCAGTAAACGTAACCGAAGATGGCAGTGTTATTTCAGTAACGTATGACCAGTTGCTGCCGGTTTTTACAAATACCGGTACTTTACCTGTGCCCTCAACAAGGCCAAGCATGTAGTCATTGCCGCCGCGGTACACCCAGGCTATACCTTCAAAAGCCTTGTTGCTGGTTGATGAGGTGAAGTAATAGTCTACCCACATCCTGTTTTGGTAGCTCATTGATGAGTTGAGCTCGCTGATGCGGGGCTGGTAGTAGCTGCCGTTGTTTACTGACTCTTCCACCACAAAAAAGTTAGGGGTGCCGTTGTTGTCATAAGCTATGCCCTCGTAGTTTGAGCTTCCGGAGCCTGGAGCGCCTGTGCTCAGTAGTGAGTTTTGCGAACTGTTAATAGGTAGAGTGCTTTTTATTTTAGCTATTTTCTGCATGTTATCGCATGCTATATAGAAGTAGCCGCCGATGTAGTATACACCGCTGGCTTCAAAGTTATCAGAGCTGTTATAACCGGGTAATAGTTTGTACATTTTAGCTTCAGCAACCGGTGCTGAAAGCATTGTAGCGCCTGATATAAAGGCTTCGGCAGTTGCTTTTACCGGTTGTGTGGCCGTTGCGGCCAGCGGGGTTACGGTCGCGGGTGCCTTTGCCTGCCTGCTGCATGATGCAAGTGATACCGCTGCAACAATTGCGGAACTTAGAATAGTGCGATTGGTCATGTGTATGTTTTTGCAAACCTACTCTTCACATATTACCAAAGCCGCTACAGCATGTTACCTTTATATAACCATTGTATTAACAAAGGCATGTGCTACAGATAGCTCATTAAAATAGTTACCCGCGAGTGCTTTACACCATGCGGGGACAATCATTAATCATGCGCTGATGTATAAAAAGGAATGCGGCTAAGCTAATGCAAATTAATTATATGGTTATAAAGTGCAGATGTATAGCAAAAATAGCGCACAAATGGGGCAAAAATTTTTTACAAATCGTGTATTTAGTGTTAATAACTTGAAAAATCTCAATTTTTCGCATAAATTTGCGCTCTTAATAAAAATGATATAGAACCTTAATTCAATGGCAGTAATACAACAAATCAGGAGCAGGTACGGTAAGGTAGCGGGTGCGGTTATCGGTGTCGCATTGGTCAGCTTTATTATCTCGGATGCAAGAAATGGTAGTTTTGGCAGCGTATTTGGTGGCAAAGGTACCCATGTGGTTACCGTTGACGGCACAGATGTAGAAGCCAGGGAATATGAAATGAGGGTAAAGGAATATGAGACCCTAACTAATATATATAGCAACCGTGGCCCTATAACTGATGAAGCAAGAGCCCAGATAAGGGAGCAGGTATTACAATCTGTAGCCTATGAAGCCGTTGTAAACAAAATGTGTGATAAGCTCGGCATTACCACATCAGAGCAGGAAAAGAAAGACCTTATATATGGCCAGAACGCACACCCGCTGGTAAAGCAGTTTAGCTATGAAGGCAGGCAGGTTTTCAATAACGAAAATAACCAGTTTGACCCGGCCCGTGTAAAGGGTATAGAGGACGATCTGATGAAGAACGGCGCTAAAAATGACCCTTATGGCAAGTTTATGGAGCAGTGGACCGCGGTAAAAAACTATGTGATCCGCAACAGCAGGATTGACAAGTTTAACGCTATGGTTTCCGGTTCGGTTTATTCGCCGGTATATGAGGCTAAGCGCAACGCATCGTTGCAGGGCAATATGGCTTCCATCCGTTTTGTAAAGGTGCCGTTTACTTCAATACCTGATAACGATATAAAAGTAACTGACGATGACCTGAAGGCCTATATGCAGAAGCATAAAGGACTGTTTGAAAATGAGCAGGCCAGCCGTACCATTGATTATGTTTCCTTTGATATAATACCGGCATCAGCTGACAGCTCAAGAGCCAGTGAAGCGCTGCAGGAAATGATGACCGAATTCAGGGATACGAAGGATAATAAAGTTTTCGTAGGTAATAAAACTGATGATGTTAACGCGTATTCTGAGGCTTATGTAAACAAGAAAACGTTTGCTACCCGCTTTGCCGATACTATCATGGCGCAGCCTGCCGGCAGTTTGTTCGGGCCTTATTTTGAAAATGGTAGCTACCGCATTAGTAAAGTGATAGATAAAAAAGTACAGCCGGACAGCACCAAGTGCAGGCACATACTGGTAAAAGTAAGCGAAGGTGGTAAAGAAATATTAAATGACAGCGCCGCTAAAAGCAAGATTGACAGCATAGCAGCCGCTATTAGTGGCGGGGCGAAGTTTGACAGTATGGTGGCTAAGTTCTCTGACGATGAAGGCAGCAAGCCAACTAACGGTGAATATTGGTTTAACCTGCAGCAGAGAGTCTCCATATCAAAAGAATTTGGTGATTTTATATTTGAAGGGAAAGTAGGTGAAAGAAAGGTGGTAAAAGCTGATAACAGCAAGACCAATGGCTATGTAGGCTACCACTATATTGAAATACTGGAGCAGAAGGGCGAGGCACCAACAGTGCAGGTAGCTACTATTACCCGCAGCCTGGCACCAACCGACAGTACAGTGAATGCCATATACGGCCGTGCCAATGATTTCACATCAAAGAGTACATCAGCCGCCGAGTTTGACGCATCAGCTAAAAAAATGGGCTATGACAAAAGGGTTGGCGAGAATATAAAGGAAAACAGCTTCACGATACAGGGTCTTGGCAATGCAAGAGAAATTGTAAAGTGGGCGTATGAGCACAAAGTGGGTGACGTTTCCGCTAATCCTTTCCACCTGGGTGACCTCCGTTATGTAGTGGCGAAGTTAGTAGCTATTGATGATAAGGGTCTTATGGGCATCAACTCATCAAACCGGCCGCAGCTGGAGCAGAGAGTGAGGGAAGAAAAGAAAGCTGAAGCCATAAAGAACAAGTATAAAGGAGCCGCACTGGAATCAATAGGCCAGACAACGAGCCAGCCGGTACAGCAGAGCGACTCTGTAACGCTTGGGGCGCCTTACATCCCTAACCTGGGCTTTGAGCCAAAGGTGGTGGGTTATACCTTTAACGCTGGTTTCCAGCCTAATACAGTTTCACCGGGTATTATAGGCCAAGGTGGTGTTTACTTCATCAGTGTACTGAGCAGGAACACCAGACCAATGAACCCTATGAACGAGCAAAACGACATAATGGCGCAGCGCCGCCAGCAGGATGGTCAGCTACGCCAGTATATAGGCCAGATGCTGCAACCGTCAGTTACGCGCAATGCGGAAATAAAATACAACATGGCTAATTTTTAGTTACCAATATTATTATAGTAAAAGCCGCTCTGTTTGGGAGCGGCTTTTTTAATGGCCGTAAAAGATATGCATTTGGACATATGATTATCAGAAGAAATTACCTGGTCGGAAAATTGTCATTTGCTTAGGGAAATTGTCCCCATATCACTTTTGTAATTGTCCCTGCCTGAAATTGGGTATTCCCGATGGGACATGAGGCGATTATTTTGATATTTTGCTACAAGCCTGTATTCCCTAAAGGGACATTTTTTCAGGATTAATGAATGTTCAGAATCGTTAGGGTTTTCGGCGGGTTCGGAAACCTGCTCATTTGTGTGGACACGAGAGCTCTGCGCTAACTCTCGCGCCAGTGGGCCAGTGGGTAGTTGGGTAGGTCCTATGGAACATGAATCCATTATAGTCACACATTGCTACAAACCTGTAGTCCCAAGCGGGACATTTTTCAGGATTAAAGAATGGGCAGAATCGTTTATTGTTTCGGCGGGTTCAGAAACCCGCTCATTTGTGTGGACACGACAGTGCTGCGCTAACTCTTGCGCTAGTGGGTAATTGGGTAGGTCCTATGGGACATGAGCCCATTATGTCACATTTTGCTGCAAATCTGTAGTCCCTAAAGGGACATTTTTTCAGGATTAAGGAATGGGCAGAAACGTTAGTGGTTTCGGCGGGTTCAGAAACCCGCTCATTTGTGTGGACACGAGAGCGCTAACTCTCGCGCCAGTGGAAAACCAAAGCCTAAAATAAAGAAAGAATTGAAAGTTGCAGGAAAGAAGAGTTAGATTATTTTTCCAACAGTTCATTTAGTTCTTCTTTTTTACTCCAATCCACTCTTTTCAATTTGGGTTTATCGGTAAGTTTTTCTATAGCATAGTTCATATCGGTTTTGTATCCTGTTGCTAAATCATCAATTAAGGTTATCTTGTTTTCTATTTTATCCCTAAGAGTAGGTAGACTTTTATCCGCTAATTCAAAAATGCCAGCCGCCTTGTATATGCTATTCTGAAAATTAAACCTATTTGTCCCCGTGACATAGTTCAGCAATATAACGCTCCCGTTTTCCATTGAAATTATTGCATTAGGCTTCACGTGTTGGGTTGTTTTGTCAAAGAAGCTGCGAGAATCAAATCTGCCTATAAACAAAGTGGACAAATAGTCATTTGCGGTTTTACTAAACAAATCATAGGGTTTTCTATCAACTTCATATTCTACACCTGATAAGCTAACAAGGGAGGATATATAATTTGCCATGTCAAGTATTATAGAAGCAACAGACAACTGCTTACTTGTTTTTTTATAGAAAAATGGAACTCCATTTATGCCGTAAGTTTCCTTAACTTGAAAAGACTCTGTGTAGTGCAAAAATGCCTTGTCGTAACAATCTAAATCTCTATTGAAGGTATTGTTATAGCCTCCATCTGCGATTAAGCCTCCATCTGACACTATAAACTCATCCCCTCTTTTTGTTATAAAAACGGATACAAATTTGCTTGAAGTTGTTGCAAATGGTGTAATAATCTCCAAAGAGTCTCCCCGTTCCTTATAGCTCCATAGACTACCGAAAGAGCTTACTACGTCATTGTATATATCTCCAAATATCATAAAAATTGCACTCCTTGATTTGGGTCTTCGTTAAAAGAAGGTATTTGTAAAGTTCCAGGTAATATAGTTATAGTTGGAAAGGCATCTTTATTAACTCTAATATTGGCTTCGTCACAAAAGTGAGCGATTGCATAGGTAGATATCTTCTAAGGCAATTCGTTCGCTTTCATTTTTTAATTTCTCTGTTTTGTATGCCCAACTTAATCCACTTTCTTTAAAGCAATTAAAGTGTGGTGTATCAACTTTCTGTTCTTTTAAAGGTAAACTGTCGTCGTAATTTCTATGTGATGCACCTGCACTATCATAATGAAAAAAAGGTCTTTGCGACAAAGTAATACACCTTAAAATAAAAGAGAAACGTTTGTAATTTTGTTTATTAACCTCTATCATAAATCGTATGTCATCAGTTAGTTTGATGTGGGGAAGCATTTTTATGACTATGGAAGACGAAATAGTAAGTTATATTTTAGGGGATAGTATGAGAATTGCAGCGGCTTTATCTTTGTATGGAACACAGGATGAGGTTTATAACCGGATAATTGTCTTACTGGGAAAACAACTTGATGTCATGGCCAAAAAGCGCAATTTGAGGCTGACATTTGACATGAATAGGGATAGAAAGGATAGCATTTTTTCTTACTCTTTCACCATTGAGCAAAACCTACCTTTTTCAATTGCATTTTCGTGGGAAGGTAAATATTTCAAAGACGGATATTGGGGTTTTACTTCTGAAAATGATAACCATAATGAGTTTCATGTGAAATTTAATTCCTTGTTTGAAAAAGGTTATGGACCTGAGAGTGTGTGGCCCTGGTACAAAGAGTTAGATAAGTATGGATATTTTGACGACCAAACCTATATAGACATTAGTAATGGTACTTTTGCAAAATATATTGATGAAAAACTACACGAGATTTTGGAAAAGCTAAACCTGCCTGAACTGCAAATTGCTTAAATTTGTTAGAAAATAAACATAATGGATGTTGAGGTAATAAAAGAGCAATTACATGAGTACATCAATACAGCTGATGAACAGCATCTGTCTGCCATTTATTTATTGATTGAAGATAAGCTACCCGACCACATTAAAATTGGTAATAAACAAGAGGTGAATAATAATGAGCTGGAGCAACAATTTATTGCGCTTGCCGAAAAGTGGAAAGATGAAACAGGAGTTTATTCTACTACCTATCAAAAGGTAATTAATGATTCTTATCTTGATATTATCGCATTGGGCAGGGAAGTGGTACCATTCATTTTAAAAGACATGGAACACGGGCAGGGGCACTGGCATACTGCTTTAAAAGCCTTAACCAGGGATAATCCTGTTCCTGAAACGGACCTAAACAAAAGCACAAAGATCAGGGAGGCCTGGCTTAACTGGGGACGTAATAAAAATCTAATTTAGCATCCACTTAATGGCATCGTTACCATTGCACACCATAAAATTGAATCAGGCTAATATAAAAAGACATTTCCCAAATTTAGTACCAGAGGGAAACTTTAAATATACCAGCCCGCATACAGATGAATATAATTGTGTTGCATGGGCTAGTGCAATAGCAGATGAATGGATTCAATTTATATATGATGAAAAGGGGAATTATGACATTAACGTCCGCAGGTATATAAACTACTTTGCCGAAATTGGATTTGCACCAATTGACAATTCTCAGCCAGAAAAAAATATACTAAAAATTGCAATTTACGCCGATAAAAGTAATGATTTTACACACGTGGCAAGGCAATTACCGTCCGGAAAATGGACAAGCAAAATAGGTGATTGGGAAGATATAGAGCATGATACGCTGGACGATATTGCGGGCGGCGCGTATGGAAAACCGGTTACCATTATGGCCCAAAAGATTAATATAAATTAAACATTTTTCGCAAAACACATGAGTAGCGAAAAATTGTATTCTGGAGCATTCCCCCGCTACAACTAATTCAAAACGGCAGTCATAAAACGATTGCCGTTTTTTTATTGCTTACAACCAAAATAACATTTATGTTTTTTGTACCTTAGTGGTAACAAAAACGATAAGCGCATGAAAATTTTTACAAAACTATGCCTGCCGGCATTATTACTCTTGGGTGTACTGCGTGCTGAAGCCCAGACGGAGGTGACCTATTATACCAGTATGGGGAACTTTAAGGTGATGCTCACCGATACGCTTACCCCCCGTACGGTTGACAGTTTTAAGGTACGTGTAAGAGCCAAATTTTATGACGGGCTGTTGTTCCACAGGGTTATTGATGGCTTTATGATACAGGGAGGCGATCCGCTGGGTACCGGTTATGGCGGCCCTGGGTATACAACACCTGATGAGTTTGTACCGTCGCTAAAAAATGTACCCGGCGCTATAGCTATGGCCAACTCCGGCCCTAATACCAATGGCAGTCAGTTTTTTATTAACCTTGTCACCAATACTTCTCTCGACAACCATTATACCGTATTTGGCAAAGTAACAAACAACTTTACGGTTGTGCAGAACATAGGCCATGTAACTACCAACAGTGCCGACAGGCCTGTTACTGATGTGGTAATGGACAGCATAAGGATAACCAATACACCCCATGCCGCTGTTGGTGACATTAATACCCGTTTAACAGCGTCAATTTATCCTAACCCTGCAAGAGGATCTTTTACCATAGAGTTGCCCGAAGGCTTAACCATGGTAGAGATTGTAAATTCATGCGGCCAGGTGGTACACAGCGTTATGGGAAAAGGTAAACTGAAAGTGAACCTGAGTAACCAGCCGGCCGGCATGTACCTGATAAAAGGCGCAAACGTAAACGGTACATTTGACGGAAAAGTAATGCTGCAATAACGGAGCCGCACGATACTTAAATGTAATGCATAATAGTTACTAAAAACCTCATCGCCCTGGCGATGGGGTTTTTATCTACGCCCTTTTCCCGTCAAATTTCAGCAATGAATCAGCCATGCGTTTGATGAAAAAATAGTTAACCGAGCCACCTATCACAGCACCTGCAACCGGTATCAGCCGCCTGGCGGCTTTGGAGCCCACACTGGCCAGCAGCTTTTCAGCTACGTCTTCCATTATATTTTTGGTTACAGCCATACCGGCATCGGTCTTTAATGATGAGGAGACCACTTTTATAAAATCTTCGAATTTAACCGTATAGCTGCCTGTTACATGATAAGTGATAGCGAGCGTAACCCTGAACTGCTGCGTAATAACATTAATGACATCAACCGGCACGCCTATTAACATAGTGGCGAAACCGCCTGCGCCGGTAACTACACCTGAGCCAGCCGCAAGCAGCGCACATTGATTGATGAATCTATCAATCCCCATTTTGTCCACTCCTTTCTTTATGCCTAACTGGTCAATACGGGAAAATATTTGCTGTAGGCCACCATTAACCAGGTAAGTAATGCCTTTTTTAAAACGGGCCGAAAGTGGTGCTTTTTCCTGGCGGGGTAATTTTGCTTGTTCCATAGCCGGTAATTTTTATTTTAAGTTATGTACTGCTATTACCATGCCAGCATACTACAGGCAACGATATACGTGCCGCTCTGAGTTGCTTCCCGTTATCCCCTTAGTGCCGCAACTATTTTTTTCAACTGGTGCAGGTGGCGCTCGGTATGATAGTTTATAAAATGAAGTACTTCCAGTTTGGTTATCTCGCCAAACGGTGTATCCTCAATCAGTTCATCGGGTACCGCGCCATCCCTGTTTTCCAATACTAAAGCCATTGAAGCGTTCAGTTCCTCCGTAATTTGTTCTTTTTCAAAGTGACCATTGCCCGGGTCTATTTCCTTTGGCGATTTCATTTTACTTGAAAAGTCAAGAAACATTGTCTTCAGTTCCTCTATCTTTTTATCTGGAGCCCTGTTGGCAGGTTTGCCGGGTACGTGCAGGGCGTGCGCCACACCAGTTATTGACAATGCAACATGCTTCATCAGCTGGGCCGGGGTCCAGCTATCCAGGAAAGGTATTTTGTTGAGTGCTTCCGTATTTAAAGGGGCGGCTATTTGTTGTATTTCTTTTGTCGTGCCGCTCAGGGCAGCTAATAACTCTTTCACATCTGATGCGTTGTCCATAACAAGCTGATTTTAATATATAGCTACGCCAACAAAGAGAGTGCCATTAGGTACTTTCTAATGATTTTATGTGGCTGCAGATACTCAGATTCTTTTACTCACTTCCTCTTCATTCCACCCCAGGTACATATCGCCATTCCCGAAGTCCCAAACGGGGCGTTTGATCACCGAGTTAAATTTCATCATCAGCTCGATAGCTTTCTCATTATCTGTTGCCGCTTCTTTTTCATCATCAGTAAGCGCGCGGTAGGTAGTGCTTTTTGTATTTACCAGTTTATTGGCCGGGAAGTAGGTGAGCCAGCGGGCCAGTGTGGGGGCATCTATGCCGTTCTCTTTATAGTTATGAAACGTGTACTGCACACCGCGGGCAGCCAGCCATTTCGTTGCCTTCTGCATTGTATCGCAATTGCTGATGCCATAAATAGTTATCATAACGCAAACATACGGACATAAGGCATAGGTAAATTGGGCTAAAAAATATGGACATTCATAAAAAGAAAGAGTAGTGCGGGCTGGCATATTTCCCGAAGCAGGACTTCCAGGTTTTTGACATACATGATCTTAATCATTTTTTATGCCATACACGCAACCTACTTTTACAAAAATCCATGAAGTTATGCCGACGGCGAAATATGCGGGTTACGCTGAGGAAGCGTTAAAACCTTTTACAGAAAAGCTATGTAATGAGTACTACAACTCAATAGAGATATTGAGTAACAACGCCAAGCGGCAAGCAGAACGGGTGACCACGCTGGAGTCAGAAACCACAGCGTCAGAATATGCCCAGTTGTGTTGTGCCATAATTGACGATTTAAAAAAGCACCTGAATGAAAGAAAACAAAAATTCATTCCTTATATCCATCAGCTGACTGAAAAGGCCGCTGCCAACCATGACTGTACTGCCTGTACCGGCAGGTGCAAGCTGAGGCATGACATGCAGGTGATGGAGTTAAACGAAAGTAATGAGGCGGCGAAAAAGGTATTGCACCGGTTGCAGCTGGCTACCTTGCCGCTATACTCGCAAACACGGGTGCCTGATGAGTACCGCATACTGCGTAACCGTATGGCCATAATAGAGATGAACATGACAGAACTTTTTTTCCTGGAGCGTTCTTACCTGATACCTAAAGTAATAGATGCACAAAAAACTATAAATGCCGGTAATAGTTGATAGTGATGTGGCAGTGCCAAAAGCCAGGGCGAAAACAACCCCGATATGCTATCATTGCGGGGTGGAGTGTATGACCACCAGTATAAGAACAGAAGAAAAATATTTTTGTTGCGAAGGGTGCAGGCTCGTTTATCAGCTCATTAATGACAGCGGTATGTGTGACTATTACAGCCTGCAAAGCCACCCCGGCCTGGCACAGGTGAAACCACTGAGAACGGATAAGTTTCTTTTCCTGGACACTGAAGCCATAGCCGAAAAGCTGTATCAGTTTACCAATGGCGATCTTACTATAGTTACCCTATATATACCGGCTATACATTGCAGTTCGTGCATGTGGCTGCTGGAGCACCTTGGCCGGTTAGACAAGGGTGTAAGCGAGAGCCGGATCAATTTTACTGCCAAGGAAGTTACCATACATTTCTCGCGGAAGCAAACCTCTTTGAGAAAGATAGCGGAGCTACTGGCCACCGTAGGCTATGAGCCATACATAAGCCTTGACAATGCGAACAATAAAGTGGCCTCTTCATTTACCAAGCGGCGCATTATAAAGTTAGGCGTAGCCGGTTTTTGTTTCGGGAATATAATGATGATGAGCTTCCCTGAATACCTGGCGGGCAACACAGGTATTGAAAAACAATATGCGCATCTGTTCAGGTATTTGAATCTCCTTTTGTCCCTGCCCGTTTTCTTCTATTGCGCAACCGAATTTTATGCGGCGGCATGGGCTGGCATTAAGCAAAAAACGCTGAATATAGATACCCCTATAGTTGCTGCATTGCTCATTACATTCTCCCGAAGTGTATATGAAATTATAACAAAGACGGGTGGCGGCTACCTTGACAGCATGAGTGGTATTGTATTTTTTATGCTGGTCGGGCGTATAGTACAGGAGCGCACCTATAGCTCCTTGTCTTTCACACGCGATTACAAATCTTACTTTCCTATTGCCGTAAATGTGCGGACAACCGAAGGACTTATCAGCAGGCAACTACAGGACTTGCAAAAAGACGACATTGTGGTGTTACACAATGAAGAAATAATTCCCGCTGATGCGGTTGTGCTCAATAACAATGCGTTGATTGATTACAGCTTTGTAACAGGCGAAGCCGAACCGGTAGTTGTGAAACAAAATGAAATGGTTTATGCCGGCGGCAAGCAAACCGGCGAAGAGCTGATACTCAGAATTGTAAAGCCAATAGCAGGAAGTTACCTTACTTCACTTTGGAACAACCACGCCTTTAAACAAAACAAAACGAACACGAACGACAAGAAAAGTTCTATACACTTACTCAGCAGATATTTCACCATTGTTTTATTTACCCTTGCATTGCTCACCACCATATTCTGGTATTATTATGACCCTTCAAAGATCATAACCAGTGTATCAGCCATGCTTATTGTTGCCTGCCCGTGTGCATTATTACTTGCAGCCACTTTTACCAATGGAAATATCCTTCGTATTTTTAATCTTAACGGGCTGTACTTAAGAGACCCGACGGTTATAGAACAAATAGCGAAAACGGACCACATTGTTTTTGATAAAACCGGCACCATTACACAACCCGGAACTAATGAGCTTACCTCTGCCGGGCACACACTCACTACTGGTGAAGGGAATCTATTGTATGCTGTAACCAGCCAAAGCAACCACCCCAATAGTGTGGCGCTGACGCAGTGGCTTGGGGTACGTGATGCCACGCAGTTAGATTCATGGACTGAAACTCCGGGTGAAGGAATTCGTGCAGCCAAAGGAAGCAGGCAGATACTGGTGGGTTCAGGTAGGTTTACTGGTCAGAAAAGCGAAACAGAAGGGGCGGAAAAAGCCACGTTTTATGTGCAAATTGATAGCAATGTTACTGCATTCTACATACGTTCTTCTTTTAGGCCGGCTATCCCTGCGGTTATAGCCGGTATGAGGAGGAAATATGCGCTATCCTTATTATCAGGAGATAACGACAGAGAAAGATCACTGCTCAAAAACCTGCTGGGTCAACAAAGCACAATGCTTTTTGAGCAAAAGCCTGTAGATAAACTGAACTACATTGGGCGGCTGCAACAAAAGGGCCACAAGGTAATGATGATAGGTGACGGCTTAAATGATGCCGGTGCCCTGCAGCAAAGCAATGTAGGCATTACACTGGCAGAAGATGTGAATAATTTTACGCCTGCCTGCGACGCCATTTTCAGTGCTAATCAATTGTCGCGGCTGCCGGCACTGTTGCAAATGGCCAGGCAATCAAGTGTCATCATCAGGCTCAGCTTCGCTATATCTGTCTTATACAATATAGCTGGTCTTTACTTTGCCGTGCATGGCCTTATGCGGCCGGTAGTGGCGGCTATACTTATGCCCTGTAGCACACTTAGCATAGTCATTGTTTCCAGTGGCTGCAGCAATCTGCTGGCCTGGCGGAAAGGACTTACCATTAAAACTGCTTAACCCGGCATTAAAAAAGAGATTCCGGTGCCGGAATCCCTTTTGCTCGGGTATGTTCACTATTCTTACATCCAGCGTTCAGCGAATTTGCGGAAGGAATGTACCAACTCATTAGCTATGCGCTCTTCATCATCAGCCCTGTTGCCTAAAAGCGTATGTTCTTCCAACAGCGCACCGTCAATGTAGCCTGCTGATGACTGCTGCGCTTCACGGGCTATCTTGTCAATATTGGCATGAATGTCATGGCAAATTGCATCAATATTGTTGTTTTGAATCAGAAACTGATTTTCGAAATGCTCTACTACTTTTGACACTTCATTACCCGTATATTTCCCGGCTATTTCAGTTAGTATTCCCTTCAGTATAGACACTTCCGTTTTATAAAAGTTCATGTTTCTTAACCATTGGTTGTGCATGTTGTTCACATGGCTTATGTTTACTCTGCCCATTGTTTTTTTTACAAAGCTATACGGGTGGCGGCCCTGCAGTTATGACGCTGGTCATAGCCAAGGGGTGATCCTGGTCATAAAATTTTTATAAGTCTCACTGTTGTTTCCGGGCGTATGGCCGCAGAGCGTTTTAGGTTAAAGCGCAGGTTTATAGTTACCGGAGCAGTAGTTTTGTGAATAAAATGGAAAAATAAAACAGGCAATTCAAAATTTGATAAAACAACTAAAATTTATGTTAGACTTCTTACAGAACTTAAAAGCAAGAAACGAAGCTTTGTATTATTTTGGTTTAATTTGTTTTGTATTTTCCCTTTTATTCCTGGTACTATCAAAATACAGCAGTACACAGGTTTTAAATATAAATGCCTGGTACAAGCCCTTTAAATTTGCATTTTCAATATTTCTTTATTCCTGGACAATGGCCTGGTACTGCCACTATCTGCCTGATTTTAATATAAAGGTTTTTAATATTACTGTAATAGTATTGTTAGGCTTTGAGATTGCTTATATAGCATTTCAGGCAAGTAAAGGGCAGATGTCCCATTTCAACCTAACTACCAAAACTT
>JACMPD010000163.1 GCA_014377675.1 Taibaiella sp. | reverse complement strand
TTTGGGAGGAGGCCATAAATAGCGGAGCCGGTACCCGTCATAGCCGCATAGACAGCCCCGTGGTTGTACAGCTGTTGCTTTATTTGCGCCAGCACAGGGTAGCGCGCGAATACTGAAATTTCAAAGTCGTTGCTTATTTTTTCTTTCCATTCCGGCAGGGGCAGGGTGCCGAGGCCGCTTAAGTCAAACGGAGCAGGGCGGGGCTGTATATAAGAGAAAGCATCTCGGGTGGAAACATGCAGCTTCGGGCATACCAGTTGCAGGCTGTAGCCGCTGAGGTCAATAGCTATGTCCTGCATCAGTTCGCCGCGGCCGGTGGCCAGCCTTGGCTTGTTGTAGATGAAAAACGGGCAGTCACTGCCCAGCTGTAAAGCGTAAGCGGCCAGCGCATCAACAGTGAGGCCAAGGCTGTAATAGTCATTGAGCAGAGTGAGCATAAAAGCGCCGTCAGCGGAGCCGCCGCCCAGGCCCGCGCCCATGGGTATCACCTTGTGCAGGTATATGTCAACAGGCGTTACCTGTTCGGGATAGTGTTTTTGGAGCAGCCGGTAGGCTTTCAGCACTAGGTTGTCCTCGCTGTTGCCACCGGGTTGCAGGCCGGTGGTGTGCAGGGTAGTGAGCGGCGCGGGCACCACCTCCAGGCTTTCCCGCAACATAACAGGATAGAAGACCGTAGCCAGGTTGTGGTAGCCATCAGCCCTGCGCTCCGTGATATAGAGGCCAAGATTAATTTTACAATTGGGGAAGCACAACATACAGAGGGTGAAATTATGCGTAATTTTGGAATGTAGTGTAAAACGTATTGCGCTATGACTATATTGCGGTAATAAATTACTGTACAGCCCTCAGCGGCTGCCCGGTTAAAAGGATTACAGATGAAAGAAGTTATTCAGCTTAACAATATAAGTAAAAGCTATTTTTTAGGCAAGCAGGCCCTGCCTGTGCTTAAGGGCATAGACCTGGCTATACATCATAATGACTATGTGGCGTTGATGGGCCCTTCCGGCTCTGGTAAGTCGACGCTGATGAATATACTTGGCTGTCTCGACTCCCCTACCGGCGGCACTTACATACTCAACGGCAAGGATGTGAGCCACATGGAAGAAGATATGCTGGCGGCCGTGAGAAATGTGGAGATAGGGTTTGTGTTTCAGCAGTTTAACCTGCTGCCCCGCCTTACCGCGTGGGAGAATGTGGCCCTTCCACTGATATATGCCGGCATAAAAAAAAGCGAAAGAGAAGAGCGGGCCAGGGCTATGCTGAACAAGGTGGGCCTGGGAGACCGTGGCCACCACAAACCAAATGAGCTGAGCGGCGGGCAAAGCCAGCGTGTGGCCATAGCCAGGGCATTGATTAACAACCCTTCGCTGCTGCTGGCTGATGAGCCAACGGGTAACCTGGACTCTAAAACATCAGACGAAATAATGGAGCTCTTCGGGGACATACAAAAGCAAGGGAATACGGTAGTACTGGTGACCCACGAGGAAGACATAGCCAACTACACCCACAGGGTAATAAGAATAAAGGACGGATTGGTGGAAACAGACATCAGGAAAAAATCTTAGCAATAAATTTTCGGGTTTTAAGATCCAAAATCCAGGTTCCAAATAACAAAAAGGTCGATTCAAATTCATTTTCCTCCAGTAACAGCAGGGGAGTAATAACAAAACGCATATAACAGCAGCATGTTTAAGATATATACAAAAACGGGTGATAAGGGCGGTACCAGCCTGATAGGCGGGGTAAGGGTACCTAAAAGCCATATAAGGATAGAAAGCTATGGCACTGTAGATGAGCTGAATTCATACATAGGTATGGTGAGCGATATGGCAGGTATTGAGGCTATAGCGGAGCAGTTGCGCGAAGTGCAGGACAGGTTGTTTACGATAGGCGCCGCGCTGGCTACCAGCCCCGATAAGGAGGTGAAAATGAAACTGCCTGACCTGCATGAAAGTGATGCCAGCTGGCTGGAAGCGCATATTGACACCATGAATGAAACGCTGCCGGAAATGCGGTCGTTTATACTGCCGGGCGGCAACCTGGCCTCATCAACCTGCCATGTAGCGCGGTGTGTATGCCGCCGTGCGGAGCGTATTTGCGTGGCCATGCAGGAGCAGGAAGAAGTAATGCCCCCGCTTATTATCTTATATCTCAACCGCCTTTCTGACTACCTGTTTGTGCTGGCGCGGTATATAGGGCATATTAATAACGCACCGGAGGTGCCGTGGCGAGCGAGGGTGTAAGGCGATTAACTGTTTGGCGGATAATACTGCGTTTGGCGTAGTCTCCGACTACGTCATTGCGGCGGGCAATCTCCAGATTGCCGGAACGCTCCGCGCCAGTGAAGAGGATGTGCACCCAAAGAATATTTTACTCGTACTACCTGGCCTGTTCCGCACAATTTATATTGGGGTAGTTATGAAAGTTATACCAATATTCATTTGCGTAGTAAATATCACATAGGTATATTTGCCTCCTGTATATAAGGGAAAATGAAATAAAACAGGGTACCCGACTCTACAGCAACTACAACACTATATCGTATGTATAAAATTTTAATTGTTTCTTACGCTAACTGGGACTCGCTTATGGAATTGCCTGCTGTTTTTAAGCAGGCCGGATGCACAACGGATATCTATTGCGCAAAAGATTCCTGGATCTTGCAAAGTTCGTTTTATGACAAATGGATAGAGGCAAGCAGTAACGAAGCAACATTTTTGAGCGGCTTGTATGATATTGTCGGGAAACATGGGAATGAATATGACTGGATTATACCCGGCGATGATATAATTCTCCGGTTGTTAAATGATACGATTACTGACGAGAAATTATTTTATAAATTACTGCCACTCACCAAAATAGAGAACAGGGAACTATTAGGTTCTAAAGCCGGGTTTTCAAACTTGTGTGACAAATATGATATAAAAACTCCGCGATTTTTAATTTATGATGCTGGACAAAGCCCCGAGTCGATTGCCAAGTACATGGGCTTCCCGTTTATGATGAAAACGGACCGGAGCGAAGCCGGAACCGGGGTATTTAAATGCGACAATTTACATGACCTTATTGACAACCTTAAAAATGTAGAAAACAAACATAATGTTGTATTCCAGCAATTTATTGAAGGTTATGACATTAACATGGAAGTGTTGTATAAAGAAGGGGAACTGATTGTATATAGTTACGCAAAATTGCTGAAGATATTAGGGAAATTTGGTCTATCTACACAAAGACTTTTCAGCCAGAATACAGAGATAATTCCCGAACTAAGAAAAATCGGCAGATCAATCGGGTTAAACGGTTTTGCCAGCATTGCTTTCATGTACAACGAGTTAGATAAAAAACATTATCTTATTGAAATAGATGTAAGACCTAACTCCTGGATATATTATGGCCGTTTTACAGGCAATGATTTTTCGGAAGGGATAAAAAAAATAAGTAAAGGCGACCTTACCCTTGTAAATTTTGATAGTAATAAATATCCAAGTGAAGTTAAAGTTAGTCTTTATAAGAAGGATATGATGCGGGTAATAGTGACCAAGGATGTGAAAGGGTTTTTATATTGGATGCTCAATAAGGAAGATTGCCGGAAATACATTCCCACATATGACAAGAAATTACTCAAATCGACCAACAAATATCTCGGCTGGTTTTTTAAAGAACTGGTGAAAGAAAAAGTACAGAAGCTTGCAGGGAGTAAGAAATAGTAACATTGGTTTTTATTGGGCTATGAACCCGTTCCTTTGTTTAGACATGGGAGCGCTGCGCTAACGTTTGCGCCAGTGAGAACCTTAGTCGGTGATTACGTTTTTCGTAACGTTGTGTAGCTACGGCAGACCGTGTATTTTTGTTTTTTTAGCTACAAACCTGTTGCCTCGCAAATAAGAGATTTGCGTCGCTGAAACGTAGTCGGAGATTACTCTTAACTGGGTTTGCAATGTCTTCGGTGGGTTTAGAAACCCGCTTATTTGTTTAGGCACGAGGGTGCTGTCTAACGCTTGCGCCAGTGTGGGGTATATTTACAATTGTAAGTTGCCACGGGTTTTAACCCGTGGATAAAAGGAAAAGGAGGAGCGGCTTTAGCCACAGAATGTAG
>JACMPD010000162.1 GCA_014377675.1 Taibaiella sp. | reverse complement strand
TTTATCTCTGCATTGGTGTAGCCCCTGTCGTGCAGGGTATGATAAGCCTTTTCGGCACTTTCCCTGTCTGAAAATATGCCTGTAAGCATACTGCGGCTTGGCTTTACTCCCCCGGCTCCTGTTGAATGAATCGTTTCCATAGTGATGATTTTTTGTGTGTGATATAAATAAAATTACTGTGTGTTGCTCGTTTGTGCTCCTGCGTTACCGGCATCTTTTTTCATTTTATTACCGGCTACTTCATCGCTGGAATAGAAATAGTTACACGTGAAACTAACTCTAACAAAATAGCATTATAATAATCATACCAATCCGGCTCCGCACTGCACATAACCCGGAAATTTATATCATCGCTAACCACAACACTTCTACTTTATGAAGCCAGCGCGTACAAAAACAGGCCAGCGTACCTCAAGCAGCTCAGTGCTGCCCCAGGCATTTTCAAGGTCGTGCGCAATAAGTAATACAGGGTCATTCTTTTCCTGCTGCATATAGTGCCTCACGCCTGACCATGTGCGCAGGTAGCCCATCAGCTGGTGAATAGTCCAGTGCTGCACAATGTTTATTTCCGGCGCTTGTATTTCGGCAAAAGGGAACGGTATAGTACTGTAGCCGGCATCTACAAGGTCGCGCTCCTTATCCCAGTAGGCATGGGTTATATTGTAATAAAAATGGTCTATCACCGCATTCAATTCGGGGGTAAGCTTTAGCAGGTTATAAGTCCAGGCGGCGATAAGCCCACCGGGCCGCCCCACCCTGCGCACTTCTTTGTAAAACGCGTCAAAGTCAAACCAGTGTATGGCCTGCGCTATGGTTATCAGGTCAATGCTGTTTTCAGGCAGCCTGGTTGCTTCTGCACGCTCCCGCAGGTAGGCAATATTATCTTTAGCAGGCGCAAGGCGTAACTGCTCTTCGCTAATATCGGTGCCATATACTTTCCCGAACCGCTCCGCAAGGCGGCAGGCTACCTGCCCGTTGCCCGTGCCGCAATCCCATGCGGTTCCAAAGTTTTTCACATGGCTGAATAGAAAGTCATATATCGCTTCAGGCGATTGCGGCCTGAAAGCAGCGTACTCAGCCGCCACTCCTGAAAAGTTATCCTGTACCTGTTTCATAGGTAGTAAAGTTAGGAAGGAACGGGGAAAAAATTAGTCCGCATCATTAATAACGAGGTTCCCGAAAGTGCGTTGTTGTACGTTGTGCTACAGAAAGTGGCAACTATTTTAATGTTAAGCTTAAATCATCGACATTCTCAGTGCCTGCGGTTATTTTCACACTCCACAACGCCGGAAGTAAATTAATCTGCAATGGCTGAGTTGCGTAAATAGTCTGATAACTTTGTGTTGCAATGTAACGAAAAGTACTATTTTAGCGTAGTACTTATGGCAAATTCATTGTCATAGTGTTAATTATTCAATGCAAATTTCATGAACTTCCTGAAAAATATCTTTAAATCAAAAAATACGCCAATTCAATCTTATAAAGAATTTTGGGCCTGGTTTTGCGCTAATGAACAATCCTTTTATAAAGTTATAAAAGGGAAAGGTGATCCGGAGAAGGATTTCTTTAATAAACTTTCTCCCAAACTAAACGAATTAAGAGATGGCTTTTGGTACAGCGCAGGCATGTATGATGATAATACCGCAGAACTAATTATCTCTGCTGAAGGAGTCATCAAAAATATTGTCTTTACCGAGGCACTTATTAACGCTGCACCGAAGGTTGATCGCTGGAAGTTTACTGCACTCAAGCCTGCATTAAATATTGAGGATGTAAATATTGAAATGGCAGGGCATAACTTTACAGGCAAAAATTTGCATTTTTGTGTAAATGAAAATGCTGGCTATCCTGATGAAATAGATATTACTGTGATTCATGATGATTATAGTGAAGAAGATAAGTCGGCAATAACTACTGGAGTTTATATTTTCCTGGACCATTATCTCGGCGAATTAGACTTTGCGCTCAACATTGACAATTTAAAAGTTGCTGGTAGAAAAGAGGCTGATAAAGAACTAATAGCAATCGGAAAGCTAAAAGATTATTTAAACTGGCGGCAAAAGGAATTTGTCGAAAAGTATGAACGTCAAACATATAACACTGAAAATGACCAATACTCACTCTTGGAAGCTAATCATGAAAACGGTGATCCTCTAATAGCTGTAATCAACACAACATTATTAAATTGGGATAGAAAGGCATCCCACCCCTGGATTTTAATCGTTACGATTCCATACAAAGAAAACATTGGCAAAGGAATGCCAGACAAAAATACGAACAGTATGCTTGAAGAAATTGAAACGGAAATTGTTGATGAACTTAAACACGCTGCTAGTTACCTCAATATCGGCAGGCAAACTGGCAGAAATTTAAGGGAAATTTATTTTGCCTGCACTACTTTCCGAAAACCTTCTTTGTCGTTGTACAAAATTCAAAAAAGTCGCGAAAGACAGTTTGACGTTTCCTACAATATCTATAAAGATAAATATTGGCAATCTTTTAACCGTTACAGTCAAAGCCGATTATAGTACTCACTCTCTTTCCATCAACGCCTTTACACTCCCCACACTCACAAACCTGAAAACAAAAAGCATAACAAATGAGATGGCGAACAGCACCGTGGCCTGCCATATCCATTGGGCGTGTACAAAGTTAACTACGCCATAGGCCACAGCTATTACAAATGCAAGGTAGCCTAGCAACCCACCTACCCGACCAGCGTTAAAAGACAGTTTAAGAATACGGGAACACGCCACCAGGAAAGCCAGCGACAACAGCGACTGCGTGAGGAGCGAGGTAATAGCCCCACCTGTGGCCTGCAGGCGGGGTATAAGGTAGTAGTTGAGTGAAAGGTTAAAGACCACGCCGCCTAAAGCGATATAGTTCATCGTTTTAAGGTTTCCGTTGGCGGTAAGCAAGGTGCTGTAGATATACATGAGGCACCAAGCCGGGAAACTGGCTATGAGCCACGAAAACACCACCTGGTGGTCCCTGCTTTGGGTGCCCTGAGCCCCTTTGTAGAGCAGGTGCATAATATCGCCACTAAAACAGATGCCCGCTGTGGATACCACAAATGACACCGGCAGCAGCAGGTTAACACATAGCTTTACTATGGGCTGCACATCATGTTTTTGGGAGAGCATGCGCCCGTAAAGCGGCAGCAGCATAGTGGCGAACATAAGCCCGAACATATTAGCCATATCCAGCAGCCTGAAAGCCGAAGCCCAAATATCAGCCTGCTCCTTGCCGTTGGTGCACAGGCGGTGTATCATTATGGCATCGGCCCGGTTGTAGATGCTCATCTGGAAAATAAGTAGCGCATAGGGCAGGCTTTCTTTTATAATGCCTGCCACTGTCGGCGCATGGAACGATAGCCGCAGCCGCACGCCAGCTATCTTGCGCAGCACCAGGTAGGCGGCAACGGCGGTAACGGCATAGGAGGCGATCTGGGTAATGACAAACCACTCTATTTTAAAACGGCCGGCCGTGGCGGGGTATAGCAGCAGGAACCCACATGCGCCTATCATCAACAGCCTGTCAGTTATGGACAGTATGCCATCAATTTTAAAACGGTGCAGCGCGGCTATATTACTCCTTAAAAACGACAGCAGTGCATTAAGCGACTGGAACAGCAGTATGCCGGTAAGCAAAGCCAGCTCCCCACCCCGGTAGCCTATAACCCAGGCCCAGCCGTATGCAAGCGCTATATAAATACCCATAAGTGCCAGCCTGGCGGACAGCATGGGCGGAAAAAGCGTGGCAAGCTTGCCGGGGTTCTGGGCTATAACCCGGCTATTGTAGCTGGTGATGCCAAAGTCAAGCACTATCTGGAAAATGATGCTCAGGCTGAGTAAAGCCTGGTAAGTGCCATAGTCGCCGCCGGCAACCCTGTTCTGCACATTGCGGTCTATAAGCAATACCCATACGGGTTTTACCAGTACGTTTACCGCAATAACAAAAAGGATATTTTTTACAAAAAAACGGCGCATTGTGTGTTTAATAAAGCAGAGTTAGGGTCATTGGGACAAAGATAAAAGGCTATGAAAAAATAAATAAGACCCGTACCGAAACGCCCGACCCGGAAAAGGCAGCGGCATTGCATCACCCTTCCCTAACTGCAAAAACCAGCGTAAAAGTATACTATTGCCACAAAATATGCGCACCACTTACCGGCCAGCTAAGAAATTGTAGTCGAAAAGCAGCTGCCTGAGGAAGTCCGGCCCTTCAAGGCTGGTTTCAACAGCGAGTACTTTCTTTATTTTGCGTACCACCTCATTCATGTAGGCATTGCGGGCTTTATCGGGCTTTGCTTCAGCCAGCAACTGGCTTATGCCGTTTATATCCCGGTCAGTCAGGTTCATTACCTGGGGAAACATGGGGGTGTAGTGCTGCACCTCTATCTGTTTGTAGATGGTATCGGTTATATTGGCTTTATACCGGGCGTCTATCACTGCCGTACCTGCGGCCAGGTCGCCTATGCGTTGCCTTTTAGGGCTTATGAATAGCACCACCACATCAGGTATGTACACCAGCATAAATATAAAAAAGTACGCCGGGTCATGAATAAGGTATTTAGGCATCACATAGAGCACTATGTTACCCAGGCTCAGCAGCCAGCGGGTAATGTATTGCCCCCACGTGGGCTCATTGCCTTCCCGGTCTATTATCTTTATGCCGAGCGCCATTTTGCCTGGAGTTTGCCCGTTAAGCATTATTTCAAAAGACAACTGGTACAGTATCACCGGCAGCGTAATAAAGAACAGGCTCGCCGAAGTGCTAATGGCTTCATCCATCTGCAGGAAGGGATAAATGACCAGTATCATCAGGTAATAATACAGGGTGATAACCGCCGCGTCTATTATCCATGCCGCCACCCTGGCCGAAAAAGCCGCCACCTTAAACTCAAGGTCTATATTAAAAGGGGTATTAATGGTAATAATAGCCATGCGTTACAAAGGTAGGGATTGCGCCGGGGAAAAAGTCGTGCCCGTGGTTTATGGCCAGGCACGACGAATTTAGGATATGCTATTCTTCAAAATTCAGGTTGCTGGGCTTTTCGGTGCTGTGTATTACGCCGGTACCGGTAACAGGCACTGATTGATCAACTATTTCAAATTCCATTTCATCAAACCATATTTGCCCCGTGCCTCCTATAAGTGCCCCGAAAGCTATGTTTGATGCCTTGATTGAAACATCCAACACTATTTCGTATTTTTTCCAGTCCGTTGTTCCTTTAACCGGGCGCTCTGACATATTATCAAAAGCGATGCTTCTTGAAGACCCTGCCTGGTCTACTCTCAGCCAGAATCCTGCCCATTTATTTACGTCTTCTGATTTCATGTAACCAGTCATGCGCACGCGTTTTCCAAGGTATTTATCAGGGAGCGAGGTTTGCATCAATGTGCCAAAGCCGCTTATTTTGTTTTTCCCTGATTTTATAGTGGCACAACTGCCGCCATTTCTTCCTTTACCTCTGTCAATGCCCATTTCATATTTATCGGGTGCGCTCCCGGCCTTGAACCAACCCTTTGGCAGGTCATACGCGCTTGTGAGCAGGGAATAACCCAGTAGTAATGCGCTGTAAATAATTGTCTTTTTCATCTTCTTGTTTTTATAAAGTTTTTATCTGCTTACATTGGCACTATAACATTCCCTTGTATCAACAGGCATGGCATAGAGTCCGTATTGTTGCTCCTCCATGCTTATTGCTGCATTTTTATTTATTTTATTTTTTGAATTTTTCTGTGCGGCATATCGCCTGTTGGTTTTTGGTATTGCTGCAGGTATTGTTTGGCTTGTTGGTGCTGCGGCTACGGCAGCTGCAGGCATTGATATTGCCGCAATAGGGCTTTGATACATTGAATTGCTTCCCCCTCTCTCCCCATGCCAAATTGCCGCAGTACAGACTATAATACCCAGGCATGCCGCCGCTGCCAGGTAGCGCAGATATGCACGGCGTTTTGTTGACTTTGCTTTTACAGGCAGCCGGGCGGAGAGGCCACTCCACAGCCTTTCCGTTTCCGCGTCGTTACTTACGCATGGGTTAAGCTCCATTCCGCTTATTTTCTGTCGTATAATCTCTTCACTTTTATCTTTCATACATCATTTCATTTGCTGCCAGTTTTTTCTGCAGGAATATTTTTGCCCTGCTCAGCTGCGATTTAGACGCGCCTTCAGTTATTCCCAAAATAGTGCTTATCTCCTTATGGCTGTAGCCTTCTATTATATACATACTGAAAACCACCCTGTATCCATCAGGCATTGCCGCTATGAGCCGTAGTATTTCAGCAGCCTCCATTTTATCCAGTATACCCTCATCCATACTTACCTCAACGGCAAAGTCTTCACTAAGCAGTTGTTCGTCTTTATTCCTGCGGAGGAACATAAAACACTCATTCAGTATTATTGTTTTCAGCCAACTGCCAATACTTTTTTCATCGGAATAGTTAAAGCGTTCTATAGTAGTAAAGAATTTAAAGAAGCCATTCAGCATGAGTTCTTCAGCATTGTTATTATCCTTTATGTATCGCCTGCACACCGCAAGCATACCTTTTGAATACATGCCAAACAATTTTTTTTGCGCCGGCGGGTCGCCTTTTTTGCACAGTGCAATTATCTGTTCTTCATTCATACTGCCTTAACTGCGAATATCCGCTTTCCAAAAGTATGTATGCTATTTCAGCTTCAAAGGTTGCATGAACTTATTTATTTATTTCCGGTTGCTCTCCTTCGGGCGCTAACAATGCATCAGCCGAACTTAGCGGGGATGGCAACTGATGTATATATATTTCTGAGGCGTGATGCTACCGTAGATTAAAAAACTAACCTTGCGCCAATGGAAAACAGCTATAGCCTGTTGTTAGCGTATAAGGGTAGGGAATTTCAGCTGGAAGCAGTTTTTGTACCAACGGGTTTTGGGCACCGGTTCAATGTGCAACTTGATGACCGGCAGCTGATTGTAGAATTTGATGAGGAGCGGGACTACAGGGTAATAGAGACCGCAGCGCCACCCAATGCCAAAGCGTTAGATGCTGCTTTCCTGGAGTTATTAGTGGCTAAAATTTCGGCCTTGTATCAATAGAACCTGTGGTTTATTGCCGTGTGCTTTTCAAGGGCCTGTAAACACGTAGCGGCTGGAAAGCAGCCGCCGACTATATCCACAGGCAGGCATATCAATTATTCGCTTTTAGGAACTGTATCTTATTTCTTTCCCACTCAGCCGGATATTTTTTTAATGTAATCGTTATGGCCGGCAAGCGGGTAGTTGCCCCATTGCTTTGAAGAATGGAGATTTTCAAATATAGCATTGGTCTCCTCCGGTTAACCGATAATATGTACTTTTACCTGCATTAATTATTGAGCGCATTGCAGAATGGGGCTACGACCTAGATATAAAAAACCCAACTAAAGCGGAAGAAATACACGAATACGGTAGTGTGGAGCTGATGGCGCAATTGCAGCAGTCGTTTGAGAAAAGCAATATGTTGTTGAACAAGTTAATGGAAGCAGTAAAATGACAGTAGAGAATCAATTTACCGAAATTATATCGCTCATCAGCCAGAGCCGGGCGAAGGCATATCAGGCGGCTAATAGGGAACTTATAGACCTCTATTGGAATATTGGTGCGTACATTAGCCGCCGTATAGAAAGTGAAGGTTGGGGCAAAGGAACAGTATTGCAGCTTGCTGAATTTATCCAAAAACGTGAGCCGGGTATATCAGGGTTTTCGGATAAAAACCTGTGGCGCATGAAGCAGTTTTACGAAACATATAAGGATTCTGCAAAACTCTCACCACTGGTGAGAGAATTAAACTGGACTAACAATATCACAATTTTAAGCCGCAGCAAAACAATTGAGGAAAAAGAGTTTTATTTAAAGCTGTGCGTTGAGGAAAGGTACACAAAAAGAGAACTGGAACGACAGATAAACGCATCGGTATATGAGCGTTTTATGTTGAGCACCTCAAAACTCTCAGCACCGCTGAGAGTTTTACAAGACAATGTAAATCAGATATTTAAGGACACTTATGTATTGGAGTTCCTGCGCTTGCCTGAAGAACACCCCGAAGGCGACCTACAAAAGGGGCTGATTGCTAATATGAAGCAATTTATACTGGAGCTGGGTAAGGATTTCCTGTTTGTAGGCGAAGAGTATCGTGTACAAGTCGGCAATACCGATTTTTTCATTGACCTGCTTTTTTATCACAGGGGATTGCAAAGCCTTGTCGCCTTTGAGTTGAAATCGCTTATGTTCAAACCTGAGCACCTTGGCAAACTCAATTTCTATCTGGAAGCACTCGACCGGGATGTAAAAAAACCAAATGAGAACCCTAGCATTGGGGTATTGTTGTGCCGGGATAAAGATCAGGAAGTGGTAGAATATGCCCTAAGCAGGCATTTATCGCCTACACTGATAAGCCAGTACACAACAGTGCTGCCGGATAAAAAACTGCTGCAAGCCAAACTACATGAGTTATATGAATTGTATGATAAAAAGGAAATGAATGATGAGCAACAAGATAAATGATATATAGTTGAAAAAAAATAAAGGAATTAGTGAAATGAACTGTAAGGAAGGTAAAGCTGGGAGAAATATCAAAAAGGTGCCGGGAAACAATTAAAATTGTACCTGAGTAAGAATATAAGCTTATCGGCCATATCATTAAAGTGGGTCTTGTCATATTTCTGTATATCCAAATTATATCCACAGGCAGGCATATCAATTATTCGCGTGTAGAAACTGTATCGTATTGCTTTCCCACTCAGCCGGGTATTTCTTAATATAATCGTCATGGCCGGCAAGCGGGTAGTTGACCCGTTGCTTTGAGCAATGGAGATTTTCAAATATAGCAGAGGTCTCCTCCGGCGCTACCCTGTCATCTTTCTCGCCATATTGCAGCAGTACCGGGCATTTAATCTTTTCTGCATACACTACGGGGTTGTGTGAATAGCCCCAAAAACCATTTTCAACACCGCCCCAAAACAAAAGTAGATGAGCCATAGGGAAAGTGGGTACACCCATATTTTTAAATCTTATAGCTACGGTCTGATACATTGTTGCAAAAGGACATTCTATAATAATTGCTTTTGGCGCAATATCGAAATCGCTGATGGCGTTCATGATGGCGACTGCGCCCATCGACGAGCCATACAGAAATATTTTCTTTTCCCCGGTCTGTTGCAGCCACTGAAAACAATCTTTTACTTCACCGGCCTCCTTTACACCAACTGTAGTGCTGTTGCCGCCCGAGCCGCCCGACCCCATAAAATCAACGAGCATACAATTATAGCCGTTCCTCAAAAAATATTCGGCGCGCGTTAAAAGCTGGCTTTTTGAAGATGTGTAGCCGTGATGCAATATTATTGTTCCCCTTGGCGCTGAAAGTGCAGGAATCAGCCAGCACTCAATGTTTACATTACTTTTAATATTTACTGTAGTGTAGGGATGGGCGGGTAGCTCCAGGTTTTTAGGCCTTGGGTTATCTATCCCCGTGAATAAAAGCGCTAATTTTTGAAGTGTAGTTTGCCCGCTGCTTTTTGTCCTTTCCCCTTTGGTGCTATAATGGGTGAATTTGTAAGCATGAGTTGCGGCAATAATATTCATTAGTGTAAAAGCAGCAATGAAAGCGAGGCTTGTACGTTTCCATATTTTTTTCATAGGTAATGTATGGTGATAATGGACAAACGTTGGAATGATGCTATTATTATGACTTTCCACCCACCCCCATAACAAAAAGCCACCTCAGGGTGGCTTTTATAAATATTATATATAAGCGCAGGCCATTAGGCGCGGGCTTTAGTATCACTACTTGGTCGCTGCCAAATAATCTTTTACTTTATCTTTATGCACCATACCTTCTTTAAAGGTAAATGCGCCTGATTTAGGACTGCGTACCGCTCTGATCACCTTGGTGTAGTTCTTCGCTTCTGCTGCCAGTTTCGGGTCTTTTTTGATCGCGGTTTTAGCTGCTTTTGCCATCGCTTAAATTATTTTTAGGGGGATTATTTAATTTCTTTGTGTACAGTTACTTTCTTCAGAATCGGGTTGTATTTCTTCAACTCCAGGCGCTCTGTAGTGGTTTTCTTGTTCTTGGTAGTTATATAACGGCTGGTACCGGGCATACCGCTATTTTTATGCTCGGTGCACTCCATTATGACTTGTACGCGGTTTCCTTTCTTAGCCATTTTTTATGCTTTAATTGTTGTTATAAAATTAAATAGAAACGCCTCTTTCACGGAGTTCCTTCAATACGGTGCTTAATCCATTCTTATTAATCGTGCGGATCGCGTCCGTACTTAATTTTAATGTGATCCAACGGTCTTCTTCCGCTATGAAGAAACGCTTGGTCTGCAAATTAGGCAGGAAGCGGCGTTTCGCCTTTTTGTTAGAGAAAGATACTTTGTGACCTACTACCGGTTTTCTGCCTGTTACCTGACAAACACGTGCCATGATTTAATTTTTTTTTAGGACTGCAAAGGTAAGTGGAAATATTTAATAAACAGTAAAAATGTAAAAAATATTTTATCCGCCTCCCTTAAGAGTAATTGGTAAATATTGATAAGCGCCCTTATAACACCTTCAACGTTAGTTTTTAGTATCCGGTGGTTCCAGTTTTAAAACCCTCAGAAGCGGCGAAGTTACATAAGTTATCCCAACAACGAGCAAAGTAAGACAACCACCCATTACAACCGCCGGCACAGCCCCCATCCACCGCGCGGTTATACCGCTTTCCATGGCCCCAAGCTCGTTTGATGAACTGATGAACATGGTGTTCACCGCAGCTACCCTGCCCCGCATACTGTCAGGCGTATATAGCTGTAGTACAGTACTCCTGATAACCACACTTACTGAATCAAAAGCCCCGCCGAGCAACAGCATAAAAAACGCCAGTAAAAACGCCGGCGATATATTGCAGCCCATAAAAGTGCCTATAATACCCGTATCTGCCAGCTGCCCGCTCAGCCCGAAAACAATAGTACTCAGGCCAAAGCCGGCCAGTGCCAGCAGCAGCTTTATACCCGCTTTGTGCCGCAGGGGCATTGCAGAAAGCAGCATCAGCATAACTATGGAGCCCATGCCGGGCGCGGCCCGCATCCACCCGAAACCGACTTCGCCTGTCTTTAAAATTTCATTGGCAAAAACGGGCAGCAGTGCCACCGCGCCGCCAAACAGCACCGCAAACATATCTAATGACAATGCCGCCAGTATAAGCTGGGTGCTGAATACAAATTTTATTCCTTCGCTGAGGCTTTTTAATATAGGTTCCTTCACTTTTTTTAGCACAGGCTGCGCCGGTATCAGCAGTAAGGCACTAAGGGCCACCAGTTCTATTGCCCCGGTGCATACCTGGCTCCAGCTGAACCCAATTGCGGCAATCAGCAACCCGCCCAGCAGCGGCCCTATCACAAACCCGGCTTGCCAAGCGGTACTACTCCACGTGGTGGCGTTGGTGTACAGTTTACGGGGCAGCAGTATGCCCATGAGCGCGAAAGAAGCAGGACTGATAAAAGCACGCAGCGCACCGCCCGCAAATATGCCACCATAAATACACCATATAATATGCCTGTTGTCTATGTGCCCCTGTGTGGCAGGCAGCGAGAGCATGATAAAGTAGAGGGTGAGCAGCAGGTAGCCGCCAATGCAGCAAGTTAACAATTTTTTCTTTTCGCTGATATCAACAAAGTGGCCGGAAAACAGGGAAAAACCTATCGCGGGTATCACCTCCCACAAGCCCATAAGCCCAAGCACCAGCGCATCGCCTTTGTGGGTTACGGGGTTAAAGGTGAGCTTGTATACATAGTAACTGACAATGGTTGCCTGCATGTTCAGCGCCAGTATAATGCAGAAACGCATCAACAGATATTTCCTGAAAAAGCGGACCCGGAGCGACTTGTTTTTGAGCAGTATGTAGTAGTGCGGCAGGTACAACCCGGCCAGCAGGCGGTTACCGTTGGCTTTTCTATGTACTAAGTTTTTAATGGCTGGCTGCAAGCAAAAGTTTTTCTCTGCGGCAAAACTATTATTTAAAAAGAAAAGGAGTTCTTAATGTTTTTTTTGAGCGTGAGGCTACAGCTATTTTATTCATCGGGGCCATCTGCAGCAAACTCAGTAAGCATGTAAATGTCGCTCATGGGTATCGCAGCGCTTATAGTGCCAATATAAAGTGTAGCATTTATCCCCTCGGTCACAGTTTCAGTCCAGGTACTGTCTTCGTTTTTGGTGTAAGTGGTTATTTTACAATGTGCGGTTTCCACCAGTATGTATTCATTAAACGTAGGTATCTGCCGGTAAAAGAAAAATTTCAGCACCCTGTCCCGTTCTTCAGTAGAGGGACTCAGCACTTCAATGATCACCGAGGGATTTATTACCGTATCAAAACAATTAGCTTTCAGTTCCGTCTTTCCGCAAACAATAAAAATATCAGGGTACATATACGTTTCGAACGCTTCCGTTGATACCCTGTAGTCAGATGTGAACTCCCTGCATTTTTTCCCTTTCAGTAAGCTGTGTATCTCCCCTCCCAGGTTATCTGTAATGAGCACATGGGTACCGGTAGCGCCTGCCATCGCATAAATTTCCCCTTCAAAGTATTCATGCTTTTCAACCGCATCCTGCTCCATTGCCAGATAGTGTTGCAGTGTCGTATATTTAAATGCCGGGTAAGCCATAGCTATTGCAAAATTAATGAAATTACTTTTGAAGATAATTTTCTCACAGCAATAGTACAAATGTACTCAAAGGGAAGGTTCAAAAATAGCTAACATCATAATCGCATACAACATACTTTTTCTAATTTTCAGCTCCGTTAAAAATTAACCGCTAAATTTGTTCTTTCCGCCCCAATGAACAGCATAGTACAAATAATAGGTACAAGTATAGTACAGGCACTGCAGGAGCTGCGGGTGAATAAACTGCGTACTTTGCTTTCCCTGCTCGGTATTACTATTGGTATCTTTTGCATAATAGCGGTGCTTACTGCGCTTGACAGTGCCAGGGGAGCCATACAGAAGAACGTGGAGACCCTCGGTAGCGATGTATTGTATGTGGGCAGGTGGCCCTGGCCGGGCATGGAAGACGGCGAGTACAAATGGTGGGAGTACTGGCGCCGCCCAAGCCTTACCAATGTGGAAGCCAACGCCATTAACGCACAGCTGCATGATATGGCTCTCACCACCCTGTGCTTGCCCGTGGGTAACCTTACCGTAAAGCACAGCAACAATGAACTGAGCAATATAAGGGCATACACAGTAAACAGCGGTTTTGATAAAATACAAAACATTGACATAGCGCAGGGACGCTACCTGAGTGCGGCAGAAATTGGCGGCGGCAACAACACCATTGTATTGGGCAGCGATGTCTGCAACAACCTTTTCCCTACCGGCATCAGCCCGCTGGGCAAAAGTATTTCGTTACTCAGCAGGAAGTTTATTGTGGTGGGCGTAATGAAAAAAGTGGGCCAGAGCATGGCTGACTTTGACTTTGACAATGGCGTTATTTTTCCATACACCGCTGTTATTCCACTGGTTGACGTTAAGTCGCTGGAATATAACCCGCGCCTGATAGTAAAAGCCTACAACCCCAATAACGTTGGCGAGGTGAAGGACGAAATAAGAGGCATAATAAGGCGCATACACAAGCTGCGCCCCGCACAGGCCGATGATTTTGTAGTCAACCAGCTCAGCGGCATCTCAAAAATTGTTGATGACATGTTTGGTACCATAGACATTGTGGGCCTGTTTATAGGCGGCTTTTCGCTGCTCGTCGGCACTTTCGGCATTGCTAATATCATGTTTGTGACGGTAAAAGAGCGCACCAAATTCATAGGCCTGAAGAAAGCAATAGGTGCCCGGCGCATATCTATAATGCTGGAGTTTTTGGTGGAGGCAATAGTACTGTGCGTTATCGGGGGGCTTGTAGGTATATTTATCGTATTGGTTTTAAGCTTCGCGGTCAGTCACGCGCTGGATATGGAAGTAGTTTTATCTTTAAAAAATTTCCTTGTTGGCATAATCGTATCTATATTCGTAGGCATTTTATCAGGTTTCATCCCTGCCAGGTCAGCCTCAAAGCTTGATCCGGTGGTGGCCATCAGAACAAATTAAGTATCATGAAAAACAGGGTAATCATACTCGATAAAGAAAGAATAGCGCACAAGCTGCGCCGCATGGCCTACGAAATATGGGAACATAACTGCGATGAAACCGCTGTAACGCTAATTGGAATAGAAAGCGGCGGCAAAGCAGTGGCTGATAACCTGGCCGCGCTGGTAAAGGAGATTTGCCCGCTGCAGGTAACCGTGTTGTCAGTAACCATTAACAAGAAAAACCCGCTGAATCATGCCCTTGATTTTGAGGAAAACCTTACAGGCAAGTCAGTGATATTGGTCGATGACGTTACCAATTCAGGCAAGACAATTACTTATTCCCTCCACGCCATTCTTTCATACGACCTTAAAAAGGTAATGGTGGCCGTGCTTGTTGACCGGAAACATAAGTCATTCCCCGTTGCCTCTGATATAGTAGGGCTCACCATAGCCACCACTTTGCAGGAGCATATTGAAGTGGAAATACAGGGCAGTGAAATAACATCGGTATACCTGCAATAAGTGCAGGCTAAACCCGTAAACACACTATAATTTAAAATATAAGAGATGCCTTTTACATTAGTAATACATGGGGGAGCGGGCAATATAACACCCGCCATTATGGACAGCGAACTGGAACGCCAGTACACGCAGGGGCTGAAGGACGCCCTGGACAAAGGATATGATGTACTTAAAGGCAGCGGCACCGCGCTTGATGCGGTAGTGGCCGCCATATCAGTGCTGGAAGACAACCCTTTGTTTAATGCCGGCCGCGGATCTGTATTTACAAAAAAAGGCATCAACGAAATGGACGCCGCCATTATGGATGGCAGCAACCTGGCCGCCGGCGCCGTAGCCGGAGTAAGGCACATTAAAAACCCTATAGCCCTGGCACGGGAAATTATGGAGCATTCCGGCCACGTCTTCCTCAGCGGCAGCGGTGCGGCAGAGTTCGCCCTTAACAGGGGCATGGAAATGACGCCTGATGAATATTTCTTCAACCAGAGCCGCTATGACCAGTGGGTGGAAATAAGAGATACCAATTTTACCCAGCTTGACCATAAGGGCGATAACCTTAAGGGAGCCGTGCTCCCTAACCCGGGTCATAAATTTGGCACAGTAGGCGCTGTGGCGTGCGATATGATGGGTAATATAGCAGGTGGTACATCAACCGGCGGCATGACCAATAAGAGATTTGGCAGAATAGGCGACAGCCCGGTGATCGGCTCAGGCACCTACGCTAATAACGCCACATGCGCCATATCCTGCACCGGCCATGGCGAGTACTTTCTCAGGGCAGTAGTGGCGCATGACATTTCCTGCCTTATGGAGTATAGAGGCCTTTCGTTAAGCGATGCCTGCAATGTGGTTATAAAAGACAAGCTGGTAAAAATGGGCGGCGAAGGCGGACTTATTGCCGTTGACGCCAATAACAACTTTGATTTTTGTTTCAACTCCGCCGGCATGTACCGCGGCATGAGAAACAGCGAAGGCAAAGAACTAGTAGCTTTTTACGGGGCTTGATAAAAATGCATTTATGAAAATAAAAAAACTCATTCTTAAAAACTACCGCTGTTTTGAGAATTTTGAGATTGATTTTAATGATAA
>JACMPD010000161.1 GCA_014377675.1 Taibaiella sp. | reverse complement strand
CCACCCACACGGGCAACGCCCCTCGAACGAAACAAAACATCTAAAAGCCCTGCATGGGCGCAATTTCCCCCAACCTCCTGAGCGACAGCGAAGACATCAACCTCCCCTCTCCACATGTGCCTGCCTGCCGGTAGGCAGGGAGAGGGGCCGGGGGGTGAGGCCCTTCTCCCGCGAATAAATGCAGTCCGCCTTGGGACTACAGGTTTGTAGCAAAACGTGAAGATAATGGGTTCATGTCCCATCGGGACTACCCAATTTTTGGCAGGAAAATGCGCGGGAAAGATTGAAAGGGCGTAATACTATTGAGGCAGGGACAATTACCAAAGTGATATAGAGATTATTTTCTTAAGTCAATGACATTGCTTTTCAACCGCTGCCCTAATCATATCTCGGATGTTTATGCCGCTTTGTTTGCGCATATGCCTGCCCTTATGGTATACCGCAGGGCATAGTTGTGTGTATAACGCACCCGGCCATACAGCCGCTTAAAATTTGATAAATATCAAATTATGTTGGAGAGATATTTTAAAAACAATATGACTGCAAGAACACCTTCGGCATTGTGCAGAACTGTTTACAGTTATATTTTAGGGTATCAGTTATTTGTGTATTTTCAAGACAATGAAACTGGTACTCCGCGAGCCTCAGAAAACGCTTATCTACGACCCATATACAGCAACATGGGAATACATTATTTTATTAATTAAAAAAATATAAAAATATACTATGAAAAAATTTTAATTTATATTAATGTATTTATTTTGATTTTACTATCATCTATAACTTTTGCACAGTCAACTAAACATATTACTCCTAATAAACAGCAGAATGATAGCTTAAAGAAAGAGATAGAAACTATGTGTGAGAGCGACCAGAAATATCGCTGGATGATGATGTTAGGGGAACTTGATGAACAAAAGATTATGGACTTCAGAAATGGAGACCAAAACCTAATGAATTTGCGGATAACAGATGTTATGAAAAATAAAACCGGACTTTCACAATGGCAGAAAGATTCGATCGGGCATCTTCAGGACAAAATTGATTCCCTTAATTTTCTCACACTATCGGGAATAATTAATAGATATGGATTTCCGCAGTGCGTTAAGGCGTGGAAAGTTTCAACTATCTTATTGCACGCTTCACCCACCCTAATGAATGACGACTTTTTTAAAATGCTGATGGAAGAGGTAAAAAATGGAAACTTGCCAGGCTATGAATATGCGGCTATGTATGACAAAATGAGAACAGCCAAAAAACTGCCTGAACTGTATTACGTAAATGAGCATTTTGACCAGGCTACAAAAACAAGCCATATTTTAACCCCCATAGACATTAACGCGACCAACATAGCCCGAAAAGAAATTGGCTTAAAAAAAATTAAGTAATGGTTATCGCAATTCTAATACTCCATCTAACCACCCCAAAAGTTATAAAAATCCTAAATACACTACATACATTACACCCACCCCAACCAAAAGATTTTTTACCTTGTCTTGTTTGTAAGGAATAATTAACTTAATTTGCTTCTGATTTAAGAATGTGGTGTATTATGCGGGTGTATTGCCTGTTATTGTGCTGTTTTCTTACGGAAATTAAACATAATAAAATGAAGAAATCATTACTCGGGTTAGGTGTATCTTTATTAATGGCAGGTGCAGCACTTGCACAGGATGTGCATTTTTCCCAATATTTTACGTCACCTCTTACCCTGAACCCCGCGCTTACCGGCCTGGTTCCTGATGACTTGAGGTTTGCCGCCAATTTCCGCACACAGTGGGCTTCGGTATCAAGCAACCCCTACATTACGGGCACCGCGTCTTACGATATGTCTATGCTGAAAGGCAAGCTGCCTGAGGGAGACGCACTGGGTATCGGGATGATTGTATTATATGACAAATCAGGTTCCGGCGGCCTCCAGAATACTACCGCGGGACTTTCTTTAGCCTACCACAAAGGTTTTGGCAGGGAGAAAATGCATCATATTTCCGTAGGTGTTCAGGGTTACCTGGTACAAAAGCATCTTGATTTCGCCAAGCTGGTTTTTGAAGATCAGTTTGACGCGTCAAACGGCGGTACCCCATATCCAACTAATGAAAACTTTACCAACGCTGATCTGTCATACCCTGATTTTAACGTAGGGGTTATGTACTCAGGCCAGGTTTCAGAGCACGCCACTGCTTATGCCGGCGTCTCTTACTACCACCTTACACAGCCGGTGGAAACATTCCTGAATGATAACCACCAGATACACGCCCGTACTACAGGCTATTTAGGTGGCTCATTTGATCTTAACGAGAATACCGTACTCTATGCCAGTGCCCTTTACCAGACACAGGCTGCCGCTACTGAAGTACTTGTAGGCGCAGCGGTTGGGTTCATTATGAACCCCGGTCACGATGCCGAATACCAGCGCAATACTGTTCTGTTCCTCGGCAGCTGGTACAGAAATAATGACGCGCTTGTACCTTATGTAGCTATCGAATGGTCTAAAATGCGTATCGGCCTTACTTACGATGTCAATGTTTCTACATTCACCCCCGCTACCCGCGGCCTCGGTGCTTACGAAATATCATTGCTTTATTTTGGTAAAATAAACCGGCAGCAGAAAGGCCCTGATTATAACTGGTCTTGCCCTAAATTGTATTAGTATATTTATAATGTATAATTGCGAAACCGGCCATGCGCCGGTTTTTTTTTCCTTATATCTCCTTGCCCTTACTCACATACGCGTTGCCACGCACAGAAAACCGGTAGGGCTGCAGCGCATCTTCACCCGCATAGCCCACCCCAACCCTTGTACCCGCTACAATATCAGCATCAGCGGTGATGATGCCTCTGTCTTCAATTGTAATTTCGGGGCCGCTCAGCGGTGCGCCTGTCAGGTTGGTAGTGATGCCAAGTGCAGCACTTAGCGATCCTGGCCCGGCAGTCAGTGCCGGAGTCAGCCTATTTTTATTCCTGCGCAGCAACATTATATCAATTCCGTCAATAGGTTCTATACCACGCACCAGCACTGCGTGCGGCACGTCTGCTGCATTGGTCACCACATTAAACAAGTGGTGGATACCATAACAGAGATATACATAAGCAACCCCGCCCTTGCTATACATCACTTCTGTCCGGTTGGTGCGGCGTCCATGTGCGGCGTGCGAAGCCAAATCGGCAATTCCCGCATAGGCTTCCGTTTCCACTATCATGCCGGCGGTGTACAACCCGTTTACCTGCGTCACCAGCACCTTGCCCAGCAGATCCCTGGCTATCTGCACCACGTCCGCACGCGTATAAAATGATTCCTGCAATACCATACTACAAAATTAAATGCTCCCGGTGAAACCGTGATTTCATTTTTAGTATGGGTATTTTTAAATCCTTTAACTTGCGTCATTAATCTACTAACTTGGCTACACAAAATAAAAAACCGGCTATATATTTAATTCCACTCCCTGTTGCCGAGGGCGCGTTACAAACACTTTCCCCGGAGATAACCGAGCATACCGGGCGCCTCACCCACTATTTTGTGGAAGACGCACGAACTGCACGGCGTTTTATAAAGCAGCTGCACCCGGCCATGAATGTGGAACCACTGCAATTCTCTGAAACCGGCAAGCATGATAGTATTGATGGGAAGCTCTTTGCACAGTGGATAAAGGAAGGGCACAGCATAGGCATAATGAGTGAGGCTGGTTGCCCCGGCATTGCCGACCCCGGAGCTGAACTGGTTGCCCTGGCCCACACTATGCAGGTTGATGTTGTACCACTCACTGGGCCCAGCTCCATAATACTTGCTCTGATGGCCTCGGGGCTTAACGGGCAAAGTTTCGCATTCACCGGCTACCTACCCGTAAAGGACCCACTGAGAGGCAAGCGCATCAAAGAACTTGAAGCACTTTCTGCCAAAGAACGGCAGACACAGGCATTTATAGAAACCCCATACCGCAATAACCAGTTACTCACCGAAGTGCTGAAACAATGCAATGCTACCACCCGGCTATGTATTGCTCAAAATATAACCGCCCCCAATGCATTTGTAAAAACTAAAAGTGTTGCGGATTGGAAAAAGGAAATACCCGTTATGGAGAAAGCGCCGGCGGTATTTTTGATATTAAGTCAATAGAACGGAGAAATAAAATATGTTCATTTATCTGGATTAATAATCATTTTTGTGGTATGTCTGCGAAAACTCCCGTAATACAGAAATATATCGACCCGCTGACTGACTTCGGGTTCAAACGGCTTTTTGGCAGCGAACCGAACAAGGACCTGCTCATTGACCTGCTCAACAGCATTTTTAACGGCCGCAAACATATTGTTAGCCTTGAATATAATAAGAACGAACATCCGGCTGAAATCAAAGCAGAAGGCTCAGCTATCTTTGACCTTACCTGCACTGGTGAAGATGGAGAACGGTTCATAATTGAAGTGCAACGGGGCCGGCAGGCTAACTTCAAAAAGCGTGCTATATACTATACAAGTTTACTGGCTGCCGGGCAGGCACCTAAGGGAAACCGAGCTGCGTGGGCTTATGACTTACCTGAGATTTATTTTATAGCCCTCCTTGAAGATTTTTCAGTTGAGAGCGTCAGCGACGGCCAGTACAAGCGGGATATATGCCTGGTGAACCGAGACACCGGCAAGCTTTTCTATGAAGGGTTAGGATATATTTTCCTTGAATTAGTTAACTTTGCTAAGAAGGAAGAAGAGCTGGAGGATGATCTTGACAAATGGTTGTATGTACTTAAAAATATATGCCTGATGGACAAGATGCCGGTTTTCATGCGCAAAACCATTTTTGAGAAAGTATTCAGCATAGCTGAATATACTAATATGACTAAAGAGGAAAAGAACATGTATAACGCCGCACTAAAACGTAAATGGGATGCCCAGAATGTACTGGACTATGCTGTAAACACCGCTAAACAGGAAGGGAAAATAGAAGGAAAAATAGAAGAGCGGGCTAAAGCAGAAGCGGAAAAAAGGATAAGTGCGCTCGCCCTTAGAAAGATGGGCTTGCCGGTTCCGGATATTGCAAAAGCACTTGGCTTGTCAGAAGATGAAGTGAAATAATTATAATGCTTGTTCTTAAAATGAATTTGAAAGTATGATTAATGCCAGGTTGCACATTCAACAATTTAGCATTTTGGGTTATTTAGATTATAAGTAGGCTACTAAAAAAAGACACATCTGCCATAGCAAATGTGTCTTTTTTTAGTAGCGTTTTAGTTGTACCAAAAACTAATAGCCTGTTCCCAGTCCTACTTTCATCGTTGATTTAGAAAGATCGTTCACTATGTTTACTGTTTCCCCTATGTAAATATCCTTGCTGATATTTTTTAACCATTCTTTGTTTTTATTGATAGAAACGCTGTCCACATTTATCCTCTCCTTATCAGCTGCAAGGCTAATCAGGTCAAGAGTAGTAGCCTTTTTCTGTATCTCTTCTATTTTCTTTGAAAGTGCTTTAAGTTCTTCCTGATCTTTCCTGTATTCCTTTTCATTGAGCGTAACTGACTTGTCATCAAGTTTTTTCTTCCTCAATACACTTGTCTGCTCTATAAGTTTAAATACCTGGTTGCCCTCCACTCTGCTTTTGCTCATTAATGAGAGTTCATTTACATTGGTTATTTTGTTAGAAGGGCGAATGTTTGCCGGTGCTATTTCGTCATACGGCAACGCTGATTTGTTGCGGCGTTCGCCAAGGTCTTCATCGTCAATATAGTCCAGGTGGTCAGGTAGCTGGATATCTGGTATTACACCTTTCAGCTGCGTAGAGCCACCGTTTACCCGGTAGAATTTCTCCATGGTCAGTTTTAGCGAGCCTAGGGTAGGGTCGCTGCTGTCCGGGCCATTTTGTAGTTGTATCCGGGTCATTGGGTTCAGCATTTCATCAAGAGGTACCATCTTCTGCACCGTGCCTTTGCCATAAGTAGGTGCGCCTACTATAATAGCACGTTTATAGTCCTGCATTGCTGCTGCGAGTATTTCAGATGCTGACGCGCTGCCTTCGTTAACCATAATAGCAAATGGCCCTGAATAAATAGCAGTGTCAGTTATTTGCGATTTCAATATGTTTACTGATGCATTGCTGTTCTTCACCTGTACTACCGGGCCTTTGCCTACAAATATGCCAGACATCTCCACCACATCCCCCAGAGAGCCGCCGCCATTATTACGCAGGTCAAGTATAATTCCATTAACCCCTTCACTTTTCAGTTTTCTTACTTCCTCATATACGTCTGTAGCGCAACGGCGACCGCTTGTATGGTTAAAATCGGCATAAAACTCAGGCAGATAGATGTACCCTATTTTGCCCTCACCACTTTTAATAATTGCTGACCGGGCAAATGTCTCTTCCAGCTTTACCACATCTCTGAGAATAGGGATTACTTTAATGGTTCCATCAGTTTTTTTAATCGTCAGGCGCACTTCCGTTCCCTTATCTCCTCTTATTAACTTTACTACATCGTTTATTTCAAAACCTGTAACGTCAACTGGTGTATTGCCCCCCTGGGCTACTTTCATTATTTCATCTTCAGCTTTCAGCTCGCCTTGCTTCCATGATGGGCTACCCGTTACAATGGCCGTTATCGTTATTTTGCCTGATTCCGGGTGTTCTTTCAGCTGCGCGCCTATGCCAAAGAAGCTACCACTCATCATGGTTTCAAAGCTGGCTTTATCAACCGGTGGCAGGTATGAAGTGTGCGGGTCTTCCGCTTCGGCAATAAAGTTAATGTAGGTGGTGTAGCGGTCGTCGGCTTTCAGTTTGTGGATATTTTTAAAAAAACGCTGGTAGGTTTTTTTAATGTCTTCTCTTGCCTGTGCTTCAAACTGCGCATCGGTCTTGGTCTTAATTTTCGGGGAGTCGATCAGCTTTTTATCCTGCTGGTCTTTAAGATCAACATATTTTTCTAATGAGTGAAATTTCAGCACCTTACGCCATTTCTCTTTCATACCCATTTCTCCGCTGCCATACTCGTCTTTCTTATTATCAAGTTGCAGTCTTTCGTTTACAGTGTAGCTGAAAGGCTTATCAAGAATCGGCTGGTAGTATTTTTCAGCCTCTGCTATGCGCCGCTGATAAATAGCGTCGAATGAGTCGTAAAACTCAAGTGAAACCGCCTTTATTTCATCATCAATTTTAAACTCATAAGCACCCAGCTTGTTTACGTCTTCTTTGGTAAAAAATATTTTACCATTGTCGAAGTAATCAAACATCTTACGATACACGCGGGTGGAAAATGTGTCATCAACCGAACGGGGTGAAAAATGATCGTGCTGCACGGCGGCCATCACGGTTTCTAATACAAGTTTCCTTTTTTCCTGAGAGGAGGAATGCTTGCCTGCATAAGTATATCTAAAAGAGAAAAAAGCGGCCAGTGCGCCAATAATCAAAAGCGGTATCAGAATCTTATTCTTCATGAATCTCAACATAGTCCTTACTTAAATAATCAATAACAAATTTAGAATAAATGCTGTTAAATAAATCCTAATCAAAAACCATGCTAAGGTTAAAAAACCAGTCTTTTATACAATTATTCTTTCCTTAAAGTTATGAATGTTTGTTTGTGCGGTTAAAGTACTGCTAAATCAACATATTTTCAAGTTAACTGCCCATCATTGTTTTGATGATGAGCATCAGGCCCAGCAGCATTAATATACCTGACGAAATTTTTTGCAGGTAAACGATAAGCCGCGGTGTGAGCACTACTCTCAGTTTTTCAGCGAGAAACACTTTGAGAAAATCAATACCCAAAATAAGCAGCAGGCACACCCCAAACAAAATAAACCGGTATCCGCCAGGCTGCGATGCCGAGGCGGTAACAGCGGCCAGCCAGCTGATAATAACGCCCGGATTAATGGTGTTGATTAAAAAACCACTGGTGAATATGCGCAAATAATGTGCACCGGTTATGGTGGGTATTTGTTTTACTTCCGCAGCCGGAGCTGGCTTTTTCAACAGGCCAACAAGCCCGACCACCGCCAGTACCGCTCCGCCCACGTACGCTATGTAAGTATTGTAAGTACCCAGCATTACCAGCCAGCTGGCGGCCACATTGGCTATTACTACATATAGGGTATCGCTCACCGAAACACCAAATACAAAGGCTAGAGCCGCTTTGTAGCTTTGGTCCATGCTGTACCTGATAACAGCGAATATAGTAGGCCCGACCGAAATTGCCATAAATAGTCCAATCAGTACACCTTTCCATATGGCATCAAAAATGTCAAAATCCATTGGGGCGGAAGATACAATTATTTTGCCGTGGGGGCGTGCGGGGTGAAGAGGAGCAGGTTCACGCAAGGCTGTGGTGTTAACTACCTGTATCATAGTGGAAGGAAAGCTCGGCTATAAATGACGAGGAATCTATATCAACATTTGTAACGCGATCTGGTAACGAAATGTAGTAAATTATCCACTAAAAATGGCATATAGGTAGTTCTGAAATTATTTTAGCCATTTAATTTGGATTTTTAAATTTTTATTTTTACCTTTGCTCAGTAAATGTATAAATTATTGACAAAATGACCCTGCAGCAACAAAAAGCCTATAAACTCTATCAAACCGGCACCTTCACCCTCAATGCTATTGCGGAAGAACTAAATATTAATGTTCTTACGCTCGACGCGTGGATTAAAGATTTTTCCTGGACAGCTCCGAATGCCGGAACGGATACTTACGACGCGATAGCAGCAAATATTTGCCGGCAGTTGCTCGAGTTTCAAAACCACATAGCCGCACGTGAGCCCGGACTGCGCTTCCCTGACGGGAAGGAAGTAGAGATAATGCGTAAACTCATCGCATGCCTTGATAAGATTAAGAAAATTGCTGCTCCCGCCATTGCCCCGCCGGTTAAAGGCAGCGGTAACTCTAATGTTCGTAGTTCCGGTTTAAAACCTGCAAAGGAGTTGCATGCAAAAAATACTTTCATTGCATCACCGCAAACGCTGCCAACCACGCAACATGGACAAACTTCATCAAATTCCGCCACCCCCGTACACCATCATGAATCTGGCACCGGCAGGTATGAGCATATCATCCCGGCAGGTATCGAGCAGACTTTCCACCTTGCACCGCCTGTGTCGCTTGGCGACTTTGATAAATATGGCAAGTTAGTGTGGAACTGGACACCGGCATACAATAAAAATTTCTATTTCAGAGGCAAAGATGTTTGTTCAAAATGGCTGCAGTACAACCTGTTTCAGTGGTGCCTTTTCCCGCATGAGCGAAGGTTCATTCACAATGAAAAAGACTACGAACGCCTAATAAACCATAACGACACCTACGCCGCCATTAACCGTTACATCACCGCCTATGGCCGCCGTCCACCGTCAAGGGCCGCCTAAAAACACCTTTGACACTTTAAGATGAATAATGGCTTCTCAATTCAGTTTTAATAAATTGCTCTAATTCGTGGTTGCGTGGCACTGCTGATATATACCTACCGCAAAAGATTCAAAATTGAAAGTTGGGTGGCGAGGGCCAAGCTTCTCCATCCGTTTCCAAAAGATACAAAAGCCGCACATTCGTGCGGCTCCTGGTGTAAGGATTGTACTCAAGTATTTTGATTAATAGAGCTTAGGGCAAGACCAGTTGTAGCTTGGGGCTCTTTCGTGCCTGTTGAGGCGGCCGAAGAATAACAATGATATTTCATAGCCGCCCATGCTTTTGGTGGCAGCGGTGAATGATGATATGTTTACATCATAGGTAAGACCTATCCGCATTTTTGACCACTCAATAGCTACATAAGGAGAAAGTGCGTCACCATTGCGATACCATGCGCCTAAGTAAAAAATGGTATTTCGCTGATACTCAAGGTCATGGCCTTCGTTCATTACAAACCCTACAGCTGTTCCTACCAATACTTCAGTTGCCGCGGCCTGCCGCTGCAGCAGTCCGCTGGCGTACAGTACGGTTTTTTCATTAAGGTCAAATGAACCGCCCAGGTATGCCGTTGTGCGGCTGTGTATTTGGTGGTTGTCATTGAGAAACGTTTCTACCGGCTGAGTGAGGTGGTAATAAGAAAGCCCCATATAGGCGTTGGCGTGTTCGCCAATCTTGCCTGAATACATGGCGCCTACGTTAAAATCAGGATAAGAGAGATCGGCATTCGTGAATGTTTCGCCCGTGTTGCCGAGTGTAGTTGTCGTTGCCCCCTGGGTGTACTGGTCTTCAAAGGTGAGTAGTTTGAAGTCCAGGTTTTTCTGAACAAGGAAGCCCTGAACGCCAATAGAAAAATGTTGTTGTTTATCCCTGCCAAATCCTTTATGGTAGGCAAGTGACATACCTGCGGTGGTATTCCGCAAGCCGCCGGATCCGGATTTATCATAAACTACCAGAACGCCTATACCAAGGGCATCTCCTTCCGGTAATTTACCCTTCAGCATGGCCATATCGTAAGACGCTGTGCCTGTAGTATATGGATGCGATGATACTGATGACCACTGCGTGCGGTAGTTAGCGGCGAAGCGGAGATCATCGGGTACAAGGCCGGTGAGGGCAGGGTTGAGTGTAAGAGGTGACGTAAAGAATTGTGTAAAATGCACATCCTGTGCCAGGGCGGCACCGGCAAGCGCTATTGTAAGACCGGCACTAAGTAACAACTTCTTCATATCCGAAATTTAATGGTTAAATATAGGGCAATATATCCGCAGCTGCGCAAATTTCTAAAAATAATCGGGCTATTTTAGATTTTAGCCGAAAATTAATAACAAAATCATGCTTCTACATAATATAGACAGATCAGTGTGGCTTTTAGTTGGGTCACGACTGCCTTTTTTTTCCGAAAGCCAGGTCGCCTGCGTCCCCCAGGCCCGGTACAATATATCCTTTGGCGGTGAGCTCATCATCAATGGCGCCCGCCCATATATGGGCTTCAGGAAAGCGCCTTGTAATGGCTTCAATACCCACTGAGCTGGCTATGGCCGTTACAATGTGTATCTGCGATGGCTGGTCATATTCGGTAAGGGCGGCCAGCGCCAGCATCAGTGATGCGCCGGTGGCCAGCATGGGGTCTGCCACTATAAGTGGCCTGCCTTCCAGTTCAGGGCAGGTGATGTATTGCTGATCTATCTCAAAAGAGTCGTCACGGTTGTGCTTGCGGTAGGCACCAATAAAGGCACTGTCCGCCTTATCAAAATAATTGAGCATACCCTGAAACAGAGGTAGACCTGCCCGCATAATGGTCGCTATTACAGGTTGGGTTTCCAGCACGGCGCAGGTTGCTTCGCCAAGCTGGGTGGGCGTGTCAATATATTTATAAGGCAGGGTTTTGCTTATTTCATAAGCTGTTATTTCGCCTATCCGTTCCAGGTTGCGCCGGAAACGCATACTGTCTTTTTGAATATCTATATCCCGTATCTCGCATATCCATTCTGTTATCAATGAGTGCGAAAAGCTAAGATTGGTTACCATTTTCTATATTTTCGGAAAAATAGAGTAAAAAGTTGATAACGGAGGTATTTTCAGTGGTTAAAGTGAAATTATGGCCTGTGCTGGCCATCGCGAATTAAATTTTCATAATTTTACGCCTCCGGTTATTATAGGTCACTGATAAAAAACGCCCATGCAACTTACCCTCAGCAGTCTTGTTCCTGTTCCCCTCAAAGGCAAACCCGGCCTGTCCGCTTCAGGTATCTGGGGCAAAAATTTAGTGTTGAACAGGGGAGCGCAGGTATTTGTGCAGGCTCCGTCAGGCACCGGCAAAACCACGCTCCTCAATATATTGTATGGTCTGCGGAGTGACTATGAGGGACAGGTGCAGTGGGGAGACAATCAGTTGTCCTCTATGTCAGCGGAAGCGCTGGCGAAACTGAGGGCAGGTAAGCTGAGTTGCATATTTCAGGATATGAGGCTGTTTCCTGCTTTGACGACCATTGAAAATTTATCCATTAAGAGTGCGCTTAACGACGGCACGCCTGTTGCCAGAATTGAAGAGTGGTTGGAACGGCTCGGTATTGCGGGTAAAAGAGATGCTCTTGCCGCTACCTTGTCATTTGGCGAGCAGCAAAGGGTAGCCATAATACGGGCGCTGCTGCAACCGTTTGAGTGGTTGCTGATGGATGAGCCTTTCTCACATCTTGACGCGGCGAATACGCTGAAGGCGGCCGCATTGATTAGTGAGGTGGCTGGGCAAAACAATGCAGGTATGGTGTTTGCGGATCTTGATGCCAATAGTTATTTTCAATATACTCAAACCATTTTATTGTGAGCGGGAAAAGTACGCAGCGGCTGATACTGGGCAGGTTACTGCTTTTGCAGGCAGGCAGGGGCAGGCTTGCGGCTGCACTCGCCGCATTGTTTATTGGTAATTTATTGTTGTTGCTTTCAGTGCTTATATGGTGGAATTTTACCGTGTTGCTGAGTGGTAAGGGGAGCGGCGAAAGCCTGGGCAGCACCTTCCTGGTGATAGCCAAAAAGGTGACCAATGACAATATGGGCAAGAAGAACGCCACTATTTTTAGTTCTGCTGATATTGACGCTGTTAAGGCAGTGCCACAGGTGCAGGAGGTGGGTGTCATCACCGCCAATCACTTCCCGGTGTACGCCATGATGGGTGGCAATCTCGCTTTCGCCACTGATCTGCCGCTGGAAGCCGTTCCTGATAGTTTTTTAGATAATATACCCGGCGGGTGGGGCTGGAAGCCCGGTGACGTGAGTTTGCCAGTTATTGTCTCCACTCAATTCCTGGATATATATAATTATGTGTTTGCACCCAGCCAGGGTTTGCCGCAGTTGTCGCAGTCATCAATACAGGCTATAGGTATCACTCTTAAGGTGGGTGGGGAAGGCAGGGGAGAAACGCTGATAGCCCATGTGGCGGGCTTTTCTGACCGTATCAATTCCGTTATGGTGCCGCAGTCGTTTATTGACTATGGCAACAGCAGGTACAGCCCCACAGCTGTTCCGGCACTCCCCTCTAGACTGATACTCAGGACAGCTGACCCTTCAGATACACGCTTTACTGACTACCTGGGCCAACACAACTACACCACCAATGCGCAAAACCTCCGTTGGAGTAAGATGCGCTCCATAGTAACGGTAGTTACCACCGCTACCGGTGGCATTGCAGCGCTGCTGCTGTTTATAGGCACTCTGGTGTTTGTCTTATTTATTGAGCTGACCATTGCCCGTGCCCGGCCTTCGGTTGTGTTGCTGGGGCAGCTTGGTTACAGCCCATCAGCGTTGAGCAGGTTCATGTTGGGCAAGTTTATACCATTGCTGTCAGGGGCTTTAATCCTTTCAGCTGTTTCAGCCATGGCCGCCCAATTACTTGTGGCTTCAGCGGCAAAGGAAAGGGGGCTGATGTTGCAGCAGGTGCCTGGGTGGCCCGTGTGGGGCGCGTTATTGCTGAGCGCGGCTATACTGTTATTACTTGTAGTGCGTGCTGTCAGCTCCGCAATATCGGGAGAAAAGCTTTAGCCGAAACCACCTATTTCTTTACTGCCTCCCAGCCGTTATATATGCCATTATGTTTTGCTATTTCCGCTTTCAGGGGTGCGCTGTAACTATTCAGCGTATCAATATTTACAATGGTATTCCTGCTAAATAGTATGCAGCAGGCGGTCTTGTCATTTTTTATATTTGGGGTTTTCAGCGTGGTGTAACCGCTACCTGCCAGGTAGCTGCTGAATGCCACCCTTGCCGTATCAGACGTAAAACAAGCCGCGAACGTTATCTCCCTTCTATCTTTCAGGCCGTCACCTGCTTGTAGTAATTGTGTTATTTTTTTATTGTTTTCCATCCAGTTAAGGGTAGCGTCATCAGGGTATAGAAAGGTAAGATAGTTGCGCCACTGCGGGTCATGCTTTATGTTTATAACGAACTTATAGTCTTTAAAGTTCCTGTTATACATGCGCAGTATGGCGTTGCGTGCACCGGCGGTATCTTTTAAATAGTAATAGTTCAGGCGCTCGCAGTTGTAGGTGAAAGTACCCGCCAATACCCTTGTTGTGGTGCCTGAAAGGAACACAGTGGTAGCATCCAGTACTTCTTCCAATACTGGTATTTCGCTTTTGTCAGGTATGCCGTTTTTATCGCAGCTGTTGGCTTGGGGGCCGGTTATCACCAGGTATGGGTAACGTTTGTCGGGCGCAGTGTTATACAGGTTCATGTCTACCAGTACAGAACCGGGCTTTGTGCCGTAACGGGATAAGTAGGCATCCCAGTTTTCAACCTGCGCGCTTGTGCTGCCGTTTAGTAACAGCATTATAATAGTAGCTGCACAGTTGACCGCAGAAAACGTTTTTGTTGATGGCAATAGCATGTTGCAAACTAAAATCTTTTTTCAATTCATAAAAGTTAAATTCGGGCTTCGTACGTTGTACACATTATTGAACCCTTTGCTTAATGAACAGCGATTAACAGTCCTTTTTGTGAATAAATAACCTGAGGGCGCATTCTTATTTTTTGTCCATCCGCTACGTTTAATAAATTGATAGTAGTGGTTTTAGGGAAAAATTTTCTTCCCTTCGTTCTATTTTATAACTTTATGGCATAAATTTAACGGAATATGAAAAAGATTGTTTTTATGTTGATGGCTTTTGTCATTATGGCGGGTACATCAATGGGTCAGGGCAAAGGTGCAACGAAAGGCAAACCAGCAACAGAGAAGGCTGATACAAAGATGGCAGAAAAGGGTGGCGCTAAAATGAAGAAAGACGGCACGCCCGATAAACGCTATAAGGAAAATAAGGAGACCGCAAAACCAGCCGGGCCGGTGAAAAAAGACGGTACACCTGATATGCGCCATAAGGCCAACAAAGAGGCGGCCAAAAAGAAATAATAGTTGGGGGGCTTCAGGTAAATCAAATAATTGATCAGCGAATAGAAATTTTATGAGGACGATAGTAACAACATTCAGTTTATTTATAGTTGGCCTACAGCTTGTTTCCTGCGGTAGTAATCAGGTTGATACGTGGGCTGTCTACACATCGGGTGAAGGCGGGTTTAGTGTGGAGATGCCTGCAAAGCCGCAGAAGAGTGAGAAAATTGAAGTGACAGCTTTCGGTAAGCAGAAAGTAAATTTTATTACATGGAAGCCTTCGTCTTTTTCTATTGACAAGTTTAAGCTCTTTGAAGTGAGTTATACTAATTGCCCTGCGGGAGTAATTGGCGATAGTGCAAAGACAAAGTTCTTTTTGGACAGCAGCATTAAATTACGTGCAAATGATTTCACTGAAAGAGGGATTGCCGTTCAGGAAGTTGATATCAATGGCTACCCGGGGCGCGCATTTATATATGAAGTGGCCGGCGAAAACACGGTTATAGTAAAGCAATGCCTAACCAATAACAGGAGGTACGACCTTGTCGTAATTGCGAAGAGCGGGCAGGGTACGAACCCTGAAATAGCCCGGTTCTTTGATTCATTCCAGGCGCTGAAATAAATATTATTTAATTTATTTATTTAATTTACCCGTGGAATGTTATTTCGCGGGTATTTTTTACGGTTGGAATGAATCTTTTCGTTAAGCTATTCTATAACTGTACGAGTACCTTTTTCATATTTATTTATCAGAAGGTATCTGTTTTCGTGGCAGCTTACATTGCCGGCTGCGTCCCACTTAGGTTTTATTTCAAATCTGGTGAATGGTGCAGTTTCGTTATCTGCGTATTGTTTATTGAAGATAGTGCCGTAGCGCTTGAGCAGGTTAGCGTACCAGAATAGTACCTCATACCCTTTATAGACGCCAGCCTGTGGTTTACCACCATATTCTTTTTTGTATGTTTTATCAACATAAAGAGCGCCTGCTGAAACGCTATTCACCTCGGGTGCCTGGGTGGTATAGATGCTACATCTGTTTAACGCGCCCTTTGTGGTTAATGCAGCCGTGCCAGTCCAAGATGGCATACCGTATACATTAAAATGGACATCAGGGAAGTATCCGCTGACGGTTTTAAGTAAGGTATCGGCGTATTTTATATCTGTTATGGGTACAAACAGCGTTATAGGCATTGTAGAGTCTACGTACCGCGCCAGATCTGCTTTTTGCGGCAGGCTATTACAAATAACTTTGTTGAGTGTTGTTTTTCCTTTTGTGAGGTCAGCTATGTAGCCATTAGTTATGGCGTCGGTATTGTTAATGGTCCGGCACAACATCAGTGGGGTGCTTTTACTATCCTGCTCCATTTTATTGAACTGCCATTCCATATGGCTTTTCAACGAGGGCTGCAATATTGTAAAAAACTGGTTATCAGTGACTCCGGCGTCATTTGAAGAGGCCACTGATATAAAATTCACTTTCATTTTTTTGGCGTAGGCCGCAAGGGTTGCTACGTCCTTATCACTTACCGCGCCTATTATGAGGTCTGAAGAATCCAGGGCATTTTTTCTTACCAGCATCTCTGTAGATTCCAGCAGGGTGGCAACGTCATGCACATAGATATCGATATCGAAGCCGGCCTTTTTTAAAGTGTCAGATGCTATCTGTATTCCTTTGTAGAAGTTCAGCCCTTCAACGGCTTTTTGGGGAATATCTTTAACCGCGTACCCGTTTCTTACCAGGTCATCAAGGTACATAGCGGCCAAAATATCGATACGGTAATGTGTTTTCCTCACCGATTCAGGGTATTCGATATCCGCCCATTTTTTAATGACGGGTTGTACCGGCTGCGGGCTTACAGTTGTGGATTTATTTTTATTCTTTCTTTTTTGTTTGCGTTCTTCTTTCTCTTTTTGTGCTAATAGTTTGCGCTCTGCTTTTTCCTTTCTTTTATTTCCTTTCTTTTCTTTTTTTAGCTGGCTTTTGCTTTTCTGTTGTACTACCGTTGTTTCCAGGGTTTCTTCCGGTGGTGTATTGCTTTCTGCAATTGTTGTGTTTTGCTGCCTGTGCTTTTTCTTCTTCGCGTGTTTTTTGTGTTTGCTGAAAGCGGTTTTCAAAAACCTGCCCTCCGCCGGTATTGACGTGGCGGATGCGAAGATTGTGAATAGTAAAAAGGCTAAGTATTTGCGCATAAAAATAGAGCAGATGCAACCCAGAGGCTAAATGATATTTTGATCAGAAAATTGTTTTATTCCCACTCAATAGTCGCCGGCGGTTTTGAGCTGATGTCGTATACCACCCTGTTAATGCCTCTGACTTTATTAATAATGTCGTTAGATATCTTAGCCAGCAAATCATGTGGCAGGTGGGAGAAATCAGCTGTCATGCCGTCAACCGAAGATACTGCCCTGAGGGCACAAGTAAATTCATAAGTCCGCTCATCGCCCATTACACCCACACTTTGTACAGGCAGTAGTATGGCTCCAGCCTGCCACACTTTGTGGTACCAGCCGCTGTCGCGAAGGTGTTGAATGTAAATAGCGTCAGCTTCCTGCAGCATATTTACTTTTACGGCATCAACAGGTCCAAGTATCCGGATGCCGAGCCCAGGACCCGGGAATGGATGTCTTGAAATGAATATATCATCAATGCCCATTTCTTTGCCTACCCGGCGTACTTCATCTTTAAACAATGCGCGCAACGGCTCAATTAGCGAAAGATGCATTATTTCAGGCAGGCCGCCGACATTGTGGTGAGATTTAATGGTAGCTGATGGCCCGTGTACTGACATGGATTCAATTACATCAGGATATATGGTGCCCTGCCCCAGAAAACTCACATCTTTAAGGCTGACAGCCTCTTCGTGAAATACTTCGATAAACAGCCGGCCGATGATTTTACGTTTCTGTTCCGGGTCCTGCACATTGGCGAGTTCCCTGTAAAACCGTTCGTGCGCGTCCACACCTTTTACGTTAAGCCCCAGGTGTCTGTAGCCTTCCATCACCTGCGCAAATTCATCTTTGCGCAAAAGACCGTTATCAACAAATATGCAGTACAATTTTTCGCCTATGGCCTTGTTAATAAGCATGGCGGCTACCGTGGAGTCTACGCCACCACTAAGCGCCATTACTACTTTACCGCCATTAGCCTGTATTTTTATTTTTTCAACTGTCTCCTGCACAAATGCGGCCGGTGTCCAGTCTTGTGCGCAACCGCAGATATCGGTAATGAAGTTTTTGAGCAGTTGTCGGCCGTCAGTACTGTGGGTAACTTCAGGGTGAAACTGAATGGCATGTACGCTGTGGGCGGCAAAACCGTCAGGCGCCCTGAAGGCCGCTATTGGAATGCTTTCCGTGCGCGCTATTACTTTAAAATCTTCGGGAAGTCTTTTTACAGTGTCGCTGTGACTCATCCAAACCTGAGAACCGTCAGTGATGTTGGAGAACAAAACATCAGGGACTACATCGCGCAGGTGGGCTCTACCAAATTCACGGTGTGCCGACCTGCCGACTTCGCCTCCGCTCTGGCTTGCGAGGAGCTGTGCCCCATAGCAAACGCACAGTACCGGTGCTATTTCCGCTATTGCGGCGATGTCCGGTTTTGGCGCTTTTTCATCGTTGACCGAGAAAGGACTGCCCGAAAAAATGACGCCTTTAAGCGTGGGGTCATTGGCGGGAACAGCCTTTGTGCATGGCTGTATTTCACAATAAACATTCAGCTCACGGATACTCCTGGCTATAAGCTGGGTGTATTGTGAGCCGAAGTCTAATATTAATATTTTGTCGTTCATCAGGGGTAAAAGAAGTGAGTAAAAATAAAGATGGTACAAATAATTGAAAACTATTTGTACGGGCTGAGTCATTGTTATGCCCGGCAGCACTGCCGGCTATAGTGTATAGTGGCAGCGATACCGCAAGCATATAGCCTGCCTACGTAACCCGGGCTATTTTATTTTTGGCGCCGCTTTTTTTAAGCCTGTGCTGCAGGTGAGCCAAAGTTAAATGGCATAGCCTGAGTTTCCTGGTCCTTGATAGGGCCGTACTGAGCTTCAAAACGTTTTACGTTATCAATTAACGCCTTCATCAGCCTTTTTGAATGCTGCGGGGTCATTACGATACGTGATTTTACCTTTGCCTTAGGCACATTAGGCATTACGTTTACAAAATCCATCACAAATTCAGCAAATGAATGAGTGATAATGGCTAAATTGGCATAGGTACCATCGGCCATTTCTTCTGATAATTCAATGTTTAATTGCTGTTCGTTATTCTGCTGTTCCATAAAATTTATTTAATCAATAAGGCTGCGAATTTACATTGATTGCGCAACATGTTAAAAACTAAATGAGAGAATTTAGTAAAAGAATTCGCATAATTATATTGCCTATATACTGAGGCAAGCGGGCATACGCTCTTCACGTGTTGAAGTAGGGTTAATCAGGTAGTAAATATATATTATATTTTATTGTGCCGATTACCAGGGTTTGAAACCGCATTCAGCAAAAAACATGATCTGAGTTACCAGTGAAATTTGCTGTCCGGAATCACAGAACTATTTATAATCGATTCTTTATTGTATATTTGACGGTACAAATGATATTATGCGTAACCTGGCTGATGTAAAGCATTTTATTGAGTGGAAGGCATTTGGTGTATGCTCAGCAATAGGGGAGCGGTTCGGTGTGGCCACTTCAAGCATCAGGCTATGGTTTATATACATATCGTTTCTTACTATGGGGTCTCCACTCATTATATATATGGTACTGGCATTCTGGATGAACATAAAAAATTATATATGGCTTCACAGGCGGAACCCGCTTAAGTGGTAGTAATATGATGTTCTGGTAAAGGTTTACTTCCTCTATTACCGTGTTATTCACATCTGTTAATTTTCTTTAAAAAAATTCTGCGCCTGATAAGGCCGGATGTAATAAATTTAATTACCTTCAACCTTGATTTTGGCGACGTGTGTCTTGTAATTAGACTCCGTATGCCTGTTATTTTGGTTATTTTATCAAAATTTACTGTTAATCTGAATGACTGTTACTCATTTACTGAACAAAGAATTTATATGAAGAAAAGTTTTATGCTGCGGGTAAAAAATGTTTTTTCTTTTAGCGTTCTGGCGCTAGTATTGCTTTTCGCTCTTAGAAGCGAAACAGCATTGGGGCAAGCTTTAATAAATCCTACTACATGGACAGGTTCGGGCACCTCTGCCATCGGCCCAAGCACATTTACCTCATTACCCGCAACCACTACACCGGGGTCTTCAGCGGTGAATGTTTCACAATGGAACAGGGCGGGATCGCTTGGCAACACTGCCACAGCTTCATGCTTTAACACCAATAACTGGCAGGTAGGTGGCTCCCTTGCAATTGCCCAGGCGAGCAACTCATACATTTTTTTCTCAGTTTCAACAGACGCAAGTACAGAGGTCATTATTGACAGCATTGTACTGGAATCGCAAGTAGCCGCCAGCGGTCCTGCTGACGTACAGCTAATGTATAATCTCGGAGGCGCCGATATAGCCTTCGGAAGTGCAGTAACTGTTACCGCGTTTGCTACGCCTGTTACTTTAACATTTATCCCATCATCCCCCCTTCACCTTTGCGCCTCTGTCGCAGCCACATTTAAGTTATATGGCTGGGGTGCAGCAAGCGCAATAGGCACACTGCGTATCAATAATAACTCGCTCATTAGTGCCCGCTATATGAGCCCGGTAGCGGTTGCTACTATTGCCGGCCCCACCAATGTTTGCGCAGGAGCAGCCATTACATTAACCAATGACAGCACCGGCGGCACCTGGACAACTGCTGATGCCACAGTAGCTACGGTAAATTCTTTGACAGGCCTTGTAACCGGTGTTACTGCAGGTACAACCAATATTACCTATTCGATTTCGAACAGCTGTGGTATTGCAACTGATATCGCAAGCATCACCGTTAACCCAGCACCGGGTACTCCGGCAGCCATAGCGGGCATCACCACTGTTTGTACAGGTTTCTCCACAACGCTCAGCAACGCGGTTCCTGGTGGTACGTGGACGACTGACGCAGCAGGGATTGCATCAGTAAATGCTTTTGGGCAGGTAACGGGAATCACAGCTGGTACAGCAAACATATCTTATACCATCAGCAATAGCTGCGGCAGCAACAGTGTATCTGCTACTGTTACAGTGAACGCAACCCCGGCAGTTGCGACTATCAGCGGTTCTACCGTTGTCTGCGAAACAGCAACAATCACACTGACCAATGACAGCACCGGTGGTGCGTGGAGCACAGCAGATGCTACAATAGCATCAGTTAACTCTT
>JACMPD010000160.1 GCA_014377675.1 Taibaiella sp. | reverse complement strand
GGCAGCAACTAAAAACCTTCATCCCATTGCTGAAGTATCGGCAGAAAACTGTACGGAACAAATGGGTGTTGCAGGAGCCTGGTACGAAAGGATGCCTCATTTTAAAATGGGTTTTACACCCAGCAGTGGTGTTGAGCTGCAGTCAGAATATTTTATTCCACAGCAAAACGCTGTAGATGCCCTTCTTGCTATCCAGCGCATGGGTAAACAAATAGGGCCACATCTTTTTATATCCGAAATACGCACCATTGCCGCCGACGATCTTTGGATGAGCCCCTGCCGTAACCAGCCATCAGTAGCCATTCACTTTACCTGGAAACAGGATGTGGATACTGTTATGCAATTGCTTCCTTTAATTGAGAAGGAGCTTGAGCCGTATAACGCACGACCACACTGGGGCAAGTTGTTTACCATGCCGCCAAAAGTTTTGGCCCTGCGTTACGAAAAGATGGATGACTTTAAAAAGCTGGTCGCTTTATATGATCCTAAGGGTAAGCTGCGAAATGACTTTATAGAGACCAACCTTTTTGAAAGCTAAAGAAATAAGCCTGATAAAAACATTTACTTCACGCCGCATAAAAATGTGCAATGATTTTTTGGGGTCTGGCTGTTTTGCTACTACAGCCCATAGTTGCCTGTCCGTACCGGCACGGGTGGACGTAGCACACTTATACAGTTTGTCCAATAGGCATCAGAGTACAACCTATTTCGTTCTTTGTAAAACTTTTTGCTTTGCACGTGTTCTTCATCTGCCAAAATATGTAAGCATAGAGCTGTTGATGAAGAACACCAACCGGATACTACATTTTTAATTAATTCGTTTTTATTAAAAAATTTTTATAAAATTATAGTCATAAGAAAATGGTAACATGGACCTTATAATAAATTTTACACCAACGGGAATGATCCCTACCAAGAGCATGACATCCCGTGTGCCTGTAACGGTTGAGGAGATTGTTGAAGATGTTTATGAAGCCAGTAGGTTGGGCATTACCATTGTTCATTTGCATGCCCGAAACGAACAAACAGGTTTGCCAACCTACCGCGCTGAGGTGTACGGTAAAATAATAGAAGGTATTCGTGCCTTTAATAAAGAACTAATAGTATGTGTGTCGCTAAGTGGCAGGGGAATAAAAGAATTTGCGCATCGTGCCGAGCCCTTACAGCTGCAGGGTGAATTGAAACCTGATATGGGCAGCCTCACCCTTAGCTCTCTCAATTTTAATAAGGTGGAAAGTATAAACTCACCTGATATGATTATGGCGCTTGCCGCAGAAATGAAATCCAAAGGCATTCTTCCGGAGCTTGAGGCGTTTGACCTGGGCATGATAAATTATGCCAAATACCTGGAAAAGAAAAACCTGCTACAACCACCGCATTATTTTAATCTTTTGTTCGGCAATGTTGCCTGTGTACAGGCAGATCTGCTGTTTGCAGGTCTTATGATAAAAGAACTTCCTCCTGGTTCGGTGTGTAGCCTGGGTGGTATTGGCGATTGTCAAATGATGATGAACTCTGTTGCCATAGCAGCGGGCAGCGGCGTACGTGTAGGTCTTGAAGATAATATTTGGTACGATACGGCCAGGACCAGGCTGGCTTCAAATATCGATCTAATAAAACGTGTGCATGTTATGGCTGAAGTAAATGAGCGACAAATAATGAAGCCTGCCGATTTAAGAAAACTATTGAATTTACAGGAAGGTAATGGTAAATACGGGAGGCTATATGAGTGATAACAATGCTGCGTTGAGTAGAATATATTTTTATGGAATTGCGTCGTCTTATACTTATGAATGTATAGAAATAGCTAACAGAGCAGGCGTGTTGATTGAAGGTTACATCCATAATCAAAACAACGACGACTGTCCAATGGATCTAAATCCACTTTATAGGTTTCATCAGATTAATGAATGTGTTCGTACAACTCCGGTTGTCATTCCATTGATAACACCCGGTTACAGAAAGCTGCTAAAAAATGAATTAATTCAGAATGGTATCACCTCCTTCTTTAGCCTGATACACCCCTCTTCGATAATTGCCAATTCAGTAAAATGGGAAGAAGGTTTTAATGTAAATGCCGGAGTAGTTATTGGCGCAAATACTACCATAGGAAAGCATGTGCTTGTAAATAGGAGTGTATCCATTGGGCACGACGTACTTATAGAGGATTATGCTACCCTGGGTCCGGGATGTGTGCTTGGTGGTCATATACGTATCTGCACTGGTGCTTTTGTAGGACTTAATGCAACCATACTACCCAAAGTGACTGTCGGCGCTAACTCAATTGTTGGTGGTGGAGCAGTGGTAACAAAAGATGTTCCCGACAATACGGTTGTGACAGGCAATCCTGCCCGGATTATTAAAACCGGGATTGCAGGATACAACCTAAAATAATTTTATGCTTCTCTGTCATTTATGTAGCAGCTTTTGGACCGGTCTTTTGATTATAAATTTAGCGGCCGTTGCGTCGCACTCTTGTACAATAGTATTTTAATCATCAACCTAAAGCATCTTCCTTACCGCTTCCAATGT
>JACMPD010000159.1 GCA_014377675.1 Taibaiella sp. | reverse complement strand
TCAAGTGAAAAATACCTTGTCACAACGGCTGGGGTGGATACTCCTGAAATAGGTGGCATAAAAGCGTCGGTTTTACAGATTTGCTACAAAAGCAAAAAAGAATCAGGAAACTAATAGCTCCCATGATTCTTTTCTGTCGCTTTTAAAAAATAAATTCTGTGTCTACAGCTTGTTATTATGGTAAGAGGACGCTGTTAATGACATGAATCACTCCATTGCTTGCCTCTAAGTCGGTAGCCGTTACAGTGGCTTTTCCACCTTTTACATCAGTTAACACCACTTTACCTTTCACTACCGAGGCCTTTAAATCACCACCAGCTACTGTTTTTAATGTTACAGAACCATGTCCTTTTTTAATGGCTGCCAGAACTGCCTTAGCGTCTAATTTGCCGGCAACTACATGATAGGTAAGAATACCCGCCAGCTTTGCCTTGTTTTCGGGTTTTAGTAGAGTTGCTACTGTACCAGCAGGTAATTTGTCGAATGCAGCATTGGTAGGTGCAAATACTGTAAAAGGTCCTTTGCTTTTCAGCGTGGTAACGAGATCTGCCGCTTTCACAGCAGCAACCAGGGTTGTGTGATCCTTCGAACCAGATGCTACGTCAACGATGTCTTTTGATTGTGCCATTACATTGCTGGCAACGAAACTGGCTGCTACAAACAGCGCGATTTTCTTAATTGTGTTCATTTTTTTACTTTTATTGGTTAAAAAAAACTCTTGATTATTGTTATATAATATTTAATAATTAGTTTACCGCCAAATTATCGATTCTTATTCGATTGTACATATCGTGCATCACTAGCATGTGCGGCGCAGTAAGTACCGCAAGCCCCAGGAAAGGATAGATGACAGCAGAACCACCTGTGAAAAAGAAAAAGCTTGCTACCCCAAATATTGCGATACCGCCAATAGCAATGGAGCTATATAAAAGCATTTTCTGCACAATTAACATCGGAGAGATATCTTCGCTTTTGCGCAAGTACCCTACAATATTTTTCAAAGAAAACAGGGAATGCCAGGCGACGAAATAAAATGTGAAACCAAGCAGCAATGGCAAATTGAATAGTATAAACACCATGCTTGCGAAACCAATCAGAAATCGATCTTTGCTGAGAAAGACTTCCACTCCGTTTTTAAACAGGTACAAAAATAAACTAGTGAAGAAAATCAACACTGAAAATGACATTAGGTAATACCGTTGTTCACTCAACCAGTTTATGAACCCCCTGTTTTTTAGCACAATATTGAATGGCTCCAGCAGTAGCTTTACTTCTTCAAAATGGCTGAATAGTATAACAGAAATAATGAGGATACCGTAGCTGGTCACCAGCAACTTTCCTAAGACCGAACCTACATTTACAAAATTTAAATCAGTTTCCCCAAAATGATAGGCCGAAAGCAGAATAAACAAAATGCCACCCAGCAGAGGGAAAAACCATAGCAGTGCGCCAAATGCCAAAAGCATACTTACGTAAACAGTTAGGAAGCGCATTTTCGAAAATGATTTTTTCTCTTCTCCGGCTGTTCTTCCCGCCACTAACAAGTCTGCCGCGCCATGTGGTATACCTAATAAAATGATACCAGAGAAGAACAAATAATGTTGGGTTTGCTCAGGTATCGGCAAATAAATTAGCTGACACACAACAGTGATGAATCCGATGATAAAAAATACAGAACGTGTCATACTAATTATTTAGATAAGATTATTCACCACCAATTCAAATGCCAATCGTTCTAACTGTATTGTCTATGGCTCAGTTAATTGAAAATTCAGTGCATCGTTCAAAGAACGATGCACTGAACCCTGCTTACTCTTTTGATTTATCAGACTGAGACAATGCGTAAATGACAAGACCAAAACCAATCTTATTTACCGCATCGCCGATGTTATAGATAATGTCCATCGATAAACCTGAAAATATCTTTACGCCGAACAATCCACCTTCAGTACCAGCTATGTAACCAATGGGATAAATAGCCCAACCCACTAATACAAACCAGGCAAGCGCTCTATTTGCTTTTGCAACTGCTGGCCCTGCGCTTTCAGCAAGTTTTGCTACCTCGCCAAACCATATTAGGTACACGATGTAGAAGTAACCAATGCCACTAACAAAACCCCAAATCCAGCTTTGCTTTTCTGCCGGATAAATCGCTTCCCCGATATAACCGGTCACTAACATGAACACTGAGGCTGCAATTAACCTCCACAATAGACCTATCTTCGCACCTGCCTTTTTCGTTATCAGGTAAAACTCTACGCACATGAGTGGCACAGTCAAAATCCAGTCCACATAACGGAAAAAAGTAGGCGAGTCGTTAGTCGCCAGATTGTATTCCCTCATGTAATAATAGTGTACAGCAGCTATAAACGTGATCAGCCCCGATACCAAAACCGATGTTCGCCATTTTTTATCGGTATTCGAAACTTCAAAAAAGAAAAATACAGACGCGGCCAGCATGGCCATACAGCCAACGAAGAAAGTAAACGCAACATAATTATTGTTGGCTATTACGTGAATGTCAAGAAATAATGAGGACATAATATTTTGTTTTTAGTTAAAATTAATATTATAAATTATTTACCAATTAGTTATCTTATTAGAAAAAATGACTACTTCGGCGTCTAAGCCAATTTTCAGGAAGATAATCAGCACATAATCAACTTAGATTTCGCAGGTTTAGCACTACACTTGTCAGGGCCTCTAATCAAAAATAAAAATGCCTTGATCATTTTGTTTAAGTTTTAGTGTAAAATATTGGACAAAAATAGTCTGTCAAGTTTTAATAAGAATCTTTTGTATACTATACCGCTATCAGTAAAACTTATATAGTTGTAGTTTGTGAAGGAGACTAACACTAGAGTTCAATTAGACTTGCAATTTGGATGCAGAACGTCAAATTATTGGGTCTGTGTTTCCTGAAAGGTTCGTTTTTGAAAAAAGCGAACTTAGAAACAATATTGAAGACGGAGTTATGCCTATGCTTGCCGTTACCTGCAATTGTCTCAACGAAGAAAAAAAAGGAGCGATAGAAATAATTGATGTGTCTACCTGCGGGGTGCACCCACAAGTAAATAGAACCTGCCCCACCTCGCGATGAAATTAAGGAATTTGAGTCAAGTGATGGGAGGGAAACAATGAAGTTTTAGAGCGGGAAGCAGAGCGAGAGCGAAGGGAAAAATGAGAAAGGGAAGTGTTGCTCTTCGCTTTTTGTGCCTGGTAGTCTTTTCCACTTGCGAAAACAAAGGAGAAATTGTATTTACTGGGTAGACATACCACCGAAGCTGATAGCGCTGGGCCTTGTAGTTGAGTTTCATTTTGTCATTCAGCCCATGTTGGCCGGGGCAGGCCGCCGCTTTTTAGATGACACCAACTTACATGTAATGCAGCAATTAAAACTTGTGGATGCTAAGGTATTTGAGTCTGGGTATGTGGCTTTGAGGTATGTGAAGGGGTGATTTAGTGTGTTGTATTCATCAAAATGCTGCCACTTCACAATTCATATTATCCTATTGTATATATTTATAAGTATTGGCGGTTTACCTATATTTACAGGAAATATACCTATGGATGCTCCTGAGACTAAAATTAAGTTATTAAGT
>JACMPD010000158.1 GCA_014377675.1 Taibaiella sp. | reverse complement strand
TCAGCCGCAAGCACCGCTACAACACGGGTGCGTATGCTATCTTTTACGGTATTGACCATGCTCAGTGCGGCCGAAGTGGCGGTCGCCGGGTCTTTGTTTATCGATTTGTAATGTTCGGGGTCGCCATCTGCCGGCACGCCCTGGTTCAGAGGTTCCCCACTATCAGCGGGCACATCAAGCCGCAACGCGGTGGCCACCTGTGCCGCAAGACCGGCATCAATATGGTTCAGTATCCGCAGCATACGTTCCCTGATGGCTATCGTCTGCACTTTACCAAGTTCAAAGCTCAAGGCGTCAATGATGTGATTCTTTTCGGGCTGCGACTGACTATTGAAAAACATTTTCGCTTGGCTGAAATGATCAAAGAAACTTTTGCTCCGGCCCCTTATCTTGCGGGAATCGATGCGCTCATTGTACGATGTGAAACCACCGTTCGCCTGGCTTACCTGGGCCGGGCTATTGCCATCAAGCGTATTAGGGTTGTAGCTTACCTTCCCTTTATTTATGGTTTGGCGCATATGCCCGTCCCTTTGGTTATTATGCACCGGAACTACAGGCCTGTTGATAGGTATCTCATGAAAGTTGGGGCCGCCCAATCTTATGAGCTGTGTATCGGTATAGGAAAATAAACGCCCCTGCATCAGCGGGTCATTTGTAAAGTCAATACCCGGAACTATATGCCCCACATGAAACGCAACCTGCTCGGTTTCCGAAAAGAAATTGTCAGGGTTGCGGTTCAATGTCATTTTACCAATGCGCTGTACAGGCACCAGTTCTTCTGGCACCAACTTGGTCGGGTCTAATAAATCAAAATCAAATTTGTGCTCATCTGCTTCAGGTATCACCTGTACGCCAAGCTCCCACTCAGGGAAGTTACCACTTTCAATTGCATTCCATAAGTCACGACGATGGAAATCCGGATCGCGGCCTGAAATGTTCAGCGCTTCGTCCCAAGCTACGGAATGCACACCCAGCAGTGGTTTCCAGTGAAACTTCACAAAGCTGGAAACACCGGCCTCGTTGATCATTCTGAAGGTATGTACGCCAAAACCCTCCATCATCCGGTAGCTGCGCGGTATGGCACGGTCACTCATTACCCACATAATCATGTGCGCGCTTTCAGGCATCAGGGAAATAAAATCCCAAAAGGTATCGTGAGCCGAAGCCGCCTGCGGCATTTCATTATCCGGTTCAGGTTTCACTGCATGTACAAGGTCGGGGAACTTCATAGCAACCTGTATGAAAAATACAGGCATATTATTACCCACGAGATCAAAATTACCTTCCTGTGTATAAAACTTCACGGCAAAACCCCTCACGTCACGCGCCAGGTCTGACGATCCACGCGAGCCGGCTACAGTGGAGAAACGAACAAATACGGGTGTTTCGATAGTTGTATCATTCAGAAAGCCAGCCTTTGTAAGTGCCGACTGACTTTCGTAAACTTTAAACACACCATGAGCCGCAGAACCGCGGGCGTGAACCACACGCTCAGGTATACGCTCATGATCAAAGTGGGTAATTTTTTCCCGCAGTATAAAATCTTCAAGTAAAGAAGGTCCGCGCTCCCCGGCTTTTAATGAGTTCTGGTCGTCATTGATTTTAGTACCATGATCTGTCGTCATTACCTCGCCTGTTGCCTCTGCCGTAAAGGGTGCAAGCCCCTCCGTCTTAGCGTTCTCAGGATTTACAACACGCAGGTCCTCAGGTTGCTTGTTGGCACTGTCTCTCGCAGTCGTTTTTTTCTTCATTACAAATTTATTTTAAAAATATTTACACTTATCGTTTTAGTATTGGTTGAAACATAAAAAGTACTCGAATATGGCTGGAACCGGGCAGAATTGTTATGGTTACTGCTCAATTCCATCACAGCCATACATGATGGTGCAGCCTATTGCTAGGATAAAAGTTTAGTTAGAGGTTAAAAAAACCATGCCAGAAAAGTGTTAAAGTATCCCGACAACCATCGAGGAAAATAACAAGATGAAAACTTCAAATCCGTACCTTACGCTCTTATTAAACAATACTCATGGCACAACTAATAAGGAAAGAAGATGCACTGGAATACCACTCTAAAGGAAGGCCGGGAAAAATAGAAGTAGTACCTACAAAAGAAACCAAAACGCAACGCGACCTCGCACTCGCCTACTCCCCAGGCGTAGCTGACCCGTGCATGGAAATTTTCAATAACCCTGATGATGTATATAAATATACAGCCAAGGGTAACCTGGTTGCTGTAATCAGTAACGGAACAGCCGTGCTTGGCCTCGGCGATATCGGTCCCGAAGCAGGCAAGCCCGTAATGGAAGGAAAGGGTTTATTATTTAAAATATATGCTGACATTGATGTATTTGATATTGAGCTTAACGTTAAAGATCCTGAAGAGTTCATTAAAGTAGTAAAGGCGTTGGAGCCCACCTTCGGCGGCATAAACCTTGAAGACATAAAGGCTCCGGAATGTTTCGAGATAGAAACAAGACTAAAACAGGAGCTCAATATACCCGTAATGCATGATGACCAACACGGTACAGCCATAATATCAGGTGCCGCTCTCCTGAATGCCCTGGATATCGTAAACAAAAAAATAGAGGAGGTCAAGTTCGTGGTAAGCGGAGCAGGCGCATCCGCAATTTCATGTTGCAAAATATACCTTGCTTTAGGCGCACTGGTGGAGCATATTTTTATGTTTGACAGCAAGGGCCTGATAATCAAAAGCCGTACTGACTTAGATAAATATAAGCAACAATTTGCCCAGGATGTAGCAACTATAACACTGGAAGATGCCATGAAAGGCGCCGACGTATTCATAGGACTATCAAAGGCTGATGTGGTCTCCCAGCAAATGGTAAAAGACATGGCGGCGAAACCTATTGTATTCGCCCTCGCCAATCCCAACCCTGAAATAAATTATGAGTCCGCCATTGCCGCCCGCCCAGATTTGATAATGGCTACCGGCCGCAGCGACTACCCCAATCAGGTAAATAATGTGCTGGGTTTCCCCTACATTTTCCGTGGCGCGCTTGATGTGAGAGCCTCTGCTATAAATGAACCCATGAAGCTGGCCGCAGTTGCGGCTTTGGCAGCCCTTGCAAAAAAGCCTGTGCCTGACACTGTAAACGTGGCCTACAATGACTTAACACTGGAGTATGGACCCAACTACATAATACCCAAACCAATGGACCCGCGCCTGCTGGTAACCGTATCAACAGCAGTAGCAAGGGCAGCTATGGAAAGCGGAGTGGCCCGCAAACCCATCACTGACTGGGAGACCTACGAAGCCGAATTGTACCAACGCCTGGGTACTGACGACATGCTGCTGCGCTATATTAACAATAAAGCCAAGCAGAACCCCAAGCGTGTTGTTTTCTGTGAAGCTGAGAATATAAAAATACTGAAGGCCGCGCAAATAGCTAAAGATGAAGGTATAGCCATCCCGATACTTCTTGGTAATGAGGAAAAGATAAGATGCCTGATAAAGGAAAACAACATACACCTGGATGAAGTGGAGATTATTGACCCAAAAAGTGATGACGAAGAATATACAAGAAGCATCTATGGCACCCACTTTTTTGAAAAAAGGCAGCGCAAGGGAGTAAACCTCTACGAGGCGAAAAAAATAATGAGAGAGCGCCCTTACTATGGCTGTATGATGGTGGACAGGGGCGAAGCGGACGCAATGATATCAGGCCTTACCCGCAAATATCCTGATACCATAAGGCCCGCGCTGGAAATAATAGGCATGCAACCAGGCACCAGCCGGGTAGCCGGACTGTATATTATGCTCACGAAAAAAGGGCCTCTGTTTTTTGCAGATACGACACTCAATTTTAACCCAACAGAAGAGGAGTTGGTGGATATTACCCTGCTTACTGCGAGGGCAGTAGAACACTTCAATATTAAGCCCCGCATAGCCATGCTGTCCTATTCAAATTTCGGCAGCACCCCCTCCCCCGAGGCAAACAAAGTGCGTAACGCTGTAGCCAGTATAAAAAAAACGCACCCTGAATTGATAATAGATGGCGAAATACAGGCTGGTGTGGCGTTTAACAAAGAATTGCTGAAAGAGAATTATCCCTTCTCTGATCTGGTGAATGAAGGGCCCAATGTATTGATTTTTCCCAATCTTGCCGCCGGCAACATAGCTTACCACCTGCTGCAGGAAGTAGGCGGTGCCGAAGCCATAGGCCCCATACTTTTAGGCCTGCGCAAACCGGTATACGTGCTGCAGTTAGGCAGCAGTGTAAGGCAAATTGTAAACATAGTAGCCATGGCCGTAATGGAAGCCCAGACAAAAGAAGACAAATAATATGCAACTTTAACTTGGAAATATTTGGCCAATTAAAAAACCTTTATTACTTTTGCACTCCCTTACACGAGATTGATAGTCCTGTGGTGTAACGGTAGCACAACAGTTTTTGGTACTGTTTGTTCTGGTTCGAATCCAGCCGGGACTACCACTTGGGAAGAAGGAACATATTTTTTTGTTCCTTCTTCCTTTTTTAGGCTGAAACCCTTACTGGCATTGAGAAGTAGCGGAATCACTCCGTCTT
>JACMPD010000157.1 GCA_014377675.1 Taibaiella sp. | reverse complement strand
TTAATATTGCCGGGAAAGTGGTGCTTGGCAAACCAGAGCGCATAACGGCTGAGGTTGGCATCGGTAAAAAAAATACCGTGTTGTTTTACATATTCGGGGTCTACAATAGCCAGGACCTCATCAAAGCGGCTGAAATAATAGTCGACGGTAAGCCCGGAACCTTCGTTGGTAAAAATATATTGGGTTTCTATGAATTTTCTAAAGTCGCGCACATGACTGCGTGCAACAGTTATGTTATCGCTGTATTTTGTGCCGCTGTACCCAATGAGCCGCAACCCTTCATTGTCGTTATCGGCAACTGTTGATGTAATATCCCAATAGGGTATAATGGAGTAAAACGCATGAACGGCATCAATTGCGTATTCAAAATAGCCCTTCATCCGTTCTATTACCTGAATGAAATTATGCTTGTTTACCTGTAGGCGGTCGCTATCCAGGTTTTTAAGAATTTTAAGAATCTCGAAACTCTCAATTGTATAACTTTTTCCACCACCAGAGAAAATAGTATTTTCAAAATCTTTTGGGTCTATCCAGTAAAAGGCGGCTTCCTTAATTTCGTTCTTTTCCCTTATCGCTGTTTTCTTCGCATTTTCTTTGCCTATTGCATTAGGCGCTTTATTTACATCAGCAGTCCGCGAAAGAATTACCGCAAATTCGGGTAGCTTTTTCAATTTCCAGATGGCGCAAAAATTATGCGCGATCACCATTACGGAATTAAATGCAAGACCATGCTTTTTGTTATAGTGCAGTGCTTGGTAAAAACCTTCCAGCCATTGCGGGAAATCGGTTTTACATTCCACAATTATCTGCCCTTCAATATACACATCAGCCCCTGCTGCCGCAGATTCGGTAACGAATTTTTCTTTGAACAATTTTTTGAAAAGCGGGAACAGCAGTTGCCTTTTGGCATCTTCATTGTCAGTACTTTTCAGGTATTTAGCGAGGTCTTCTAACTCTGCTCCAAAGGTGATTACTTTTGCCATTTTATTTATTGCAACCCAAATGTAATATAAAAAAGCATGAATTATAAATTGTGTTTTCCTGCTTATCGGGTGTTTCGAGCGGAGATTATTACCACCTCCACCTTCCCTCCACCCCCTTTTAAATAAGCCCCCGAATTGCTCCCCATTTTAACTATCACTTATTACTTACAGTTTTTTCAGTATCTTTGCCCCTTCTCATTTTATTAATACTGATGCAATTAGCACAAAGACTGAGTAATATTACTGAACCTCAGACAATTAAAATGGCCAAGCTGAGCCGTGAACTGAAGGCCAAAGGAGTGAATATTGTTGATCTTAGCCTGGGAGAGCCTGACTTCAGAACCCCTGATCATATTAACGAAGCCGCGATAAAAGCTATCAATGAAGGTTATTCAAAATACCCGCCGGTCGCCGGTTTCGCTGAGCTGCTTGAGGCCATTAGTATAAAGCTGAAAAGGGACAATAACCTTAACTACCCCGCCAGCCAGATCATTGTTTCTTCCGGCGCCAAACAATCGATCTACAACGCCGTTACAAGCATAGTAGACCCGGGTGACGAGGTAATTATCCCCACGCCTTTTTGGGTGACCTATGCCACCCAAGTGGAAATGGCCGGTGGTATAGTGAAGTATGTGCACTGCGGCATTGAAGATGATTTTAAAATAACGCCGGAGTGCCTGGAAGCGGCAATAACCCGCAAGACCAAGCTCTTTATGTTTTCTTCACCTTGCAACCCAACCGGCAGCGTTTACAGCCGCGCTGAACTGGCGGGCCTGGCGGAGGTTTTTAAACGACATCCGTACGTTAATATCCTCAGTGATGAAATATATGAATACATTAATTTTTCAGGCGGCCATGAAAGCATAGCCCAGTTTGAAGAACTAAAAGACCAGGTAATGGTAGTGAATGGTATGGCCAAGGGTTTTGCTATGACAGGGTGGCGCATAGGGTACATGGCCGGCCCGCGCGACGTAGTGCAGGCCTGCGAAAAGCTGCAGGCGCAGACGACCTCAGGCGCTAATTCCATAGCGCAGCGGGCGTCTATTACCGCTCTGCTCAGCGATCTTGCCCCAACTTACAAGATGGTGGCCGCCTACAAAGAGCGCAGGGACTATGTAATAGGTGAACTGCAACAGATACCCGGCGTTAAAGCCAATTTGCCTCACGGTGCCTTCTACGCCTTCCCCGATATCAGCTCGTTCTTTGGCAAAACGGACGGCGAAACAGTGATCAATAACGATACCGACCTGAGTATGTACCTGCTCAATACCGGCCATGTATCAACCGTTTGCGGTACTGCATTTGGTAACCCCAACTGTATCCGGCTTTCATTCGCCACCTCCATGGCTAACCTCACAGAGGCTACCGAACGCATGCGCAAGGCACTCGGGCAGTTAAAATAATAAAAACCGACTTATACTTTTCAGGAGCGGGTTCTATAGAGATATAGAGCCCGTTTTTTAGTGCATTTGGAAGCCGCTAATGCGAGAGAAACACCTGATTTATGGATAGTTTCATGCATGTAACTTTTTATCCCTCCTCTCCAATCTCCTTTACAATACCATTCACCTCATCTGTGGCGGTGCGGAGGCGGGTGCGGCAGTAGGCTATCAGTTCGGCGGCGCGCCTTACTTTACCTGCCAGCTCGTCAATGGTCACGTCTTCGGCCATTATGGCCGCTTCAATTTCCTGTAGCTCGGCAAAGGCGGTTTCATAACTCTGTATCTGTTCCATGTATGTATTGTATAGTATTAATGGTTGCGGTTATTTCGGCGCCGGCTATTTCAATTTCTATATGGTCGCCCGCCGCTAATGCGGCGGCGGCAACTCCTTTGCCCTGCCTGCTCACGATAGCGAACCCTTTTTTCAGCATATTCCGGGGCGATACCGCAAGGAACATGGCCGAGAAATGCGCCAGCCGGCTATCCTGCTGGTGCAGGTATATTTTACTGAAGTTAGTTATATTAGCTATCACCGGCGTTAGCTGCTGCTGCCGGTACTGTATCATGTGGCCGGCTTCATCAAGTATATTGGCCTGTAATGCAAGCAGTTCTTCTTCAAAACGGCGGTTGTGGGTAACTATATATTCGGCCGCCTTGGTGGGGGTATTAACGGGGGAATGCGCCATCATATCAACAATGGTCTCATCGCGCTGATGACCAATGCCGGTAATAATTGGTATTGGGAACTTAGCCACAGCCTGCCCCAGGCTGAAAGTTTCAAAAATGAGAAAATCAGTTTTGGCGCCACCGCCACGTATAATAACCACTGCGTGATAAGGTATTTTACTCAGGTAGATATCCACCAGTTTTTGCTTTATAAGGTGTGTATTGCCCTCGCCCTGCACCGCGGTAAAGTAGTTATCTATACTAAAACTGTAGCCATAGGGGTTTTCCTTAAGTATGTGCATAAAATCTTCATAGCCCGCGGTAGCGTTCGCCCCTATCACGGCTATGCGTTGTATAACGGCGCTAAGTGCCAACTGGTTATTGCGGGTTATGTAGCGGTCGCCTTCCCTGGTTATGAATGCGGCGCATTCGTGCTCCAGCCTCAATAGTATAGTTTGTTTTTCCTGCTCCAGGGCGCCTATGGTAAAGTTAACGTCAATATCAACCAGCGTGAGTTTGAGGCCGTATTCAGGGCTGTAGGACACCGTTACCTTCACCAGCACATGAATACCATTCTGAAATTTCTGACCCGTGGTGGCTTCAAAATTTCTTATTTTCCCTGCCCCCGCCTTCCAGGCAACAGCCTCCACCTTAGCTACTATGGAGTTGCTTCCGTTACCTTTTTCCACCAGTACGAAAAAGTGCCTGTCTTCCTGCTGTTTATGGTTGTGGCTGGTAACATCGGCCACAACCCAAAACGTTTTCCCGTCAAAAACATCTTCAATAGTGTAGTTGATAATGGCGGTTAACTCCGAAAGTTTTATGGACTGTGGCGGCGGTGCTTTACTCATAAATTGAATGCCAATATTAGCATTATTTTCCGAGGTTTCGATTTGCAACCGACCACAACCCGCTAAGAGCGATTTCGGAATTCTAATACTCCTAAACTGAACAACATCACCCTGTCATGCATGGCATGATTTTTATTTATCTGCATATATATACACACACACACACACACACGCCTGCAATGGCGCTAACCTTTACTGAATAAAAACAGACACTATGAATACCAACAGGTTGTCAGGTAAAATGGCGGAGGCCCTGAACCAGCAAATGACAAAAGAGGCGCACGCCTCACAGATATATCTTTCGTATGCCGCATGGGCTGATAGCGAAGGCTACGAGGGGGTAGCCAACTTCCTGTTCCGCCACGCCCAGGAAGAGCGCAACCACATGATGAAGGTGCTGGAGTACATACTGCAGCGCGGCGCCAAAGTGGAGGTAACCGCCATACCGGCTCCCCCGCCAAACCCGGCCAGCCTTAATGACTGCTTCGAGAAAGTGCTGAGCCATGAAATAGACAATACCAATGCAGTTTACCGCCTGGTAAACATTGCGCATGAAGAAAAGGACTGGGCCACTTTCAACTTTATGCAGTGGTTTGTAAAAGAGCAGGTGGAAGAAGAAACACTGGCCATGAAGCTGATGTCTAAAATGAAAATTGCCGGTGGCGAAAAGGCTCACGGCGACGCGCTCTATATGATTGATAAAGACCTCTCTACCGCCCCTGACGGCGTAAAATCAGCTGAAGAGGCTACCGCAGATAAACCATAGATAATGGTACGCTTACCCATGAAAAAGGAACTACCTGTGCGGGCAGTTCCTTTTTCTATTTTCAGTTTATTAATAAGTTATCACCTGTTCTACAGCTGCTTCAGGCAGCTTGCGGAACTCATATTGCTGGTTGCGGAGCTGTGGCTCAAAACCGGCTTCACGTATCGCTTCCTGTATGCCATTAGCGGTAAAGCGGTGCGGCGCACCTGCGGCGCTCACTACATTTTCTTCTATCATTATAGAGCCAAAATCATTCGCGCCGGCATTGAGGCATATTTGCGCCACCTGCTTGCCTACTGTGAGCCATGACGCCTGTATGTTCTTCACATTTGGCAACATAATGCGGCTCATGGCTATCATGCGTATATACTCTTCTGATGTGGTGAGGTTGCGGGTGCCGCGGATGCGCTGCAGCAGGGTATCCACATCCTGAAATGTCCACGGTATAAAAGCTATAAATCCTTTTGCTCCTTCAGGTTTCATAGCCTGCACTTCCCGCAACTTTACCAGGTGCTCAAACCGCTCTTCAATTGTTTCCACATGCCCAAACATCATGGTGGCGCTGGTGGTGAGGTCAAGTTTGTGCGCTTCGTGCATTATATCAAGCCACTCCTGCGCGCCGCACTTGCCGTTTGATACCAGGCGCCGCACCCTGTCATTCAGTATTTCAGCCCCGGGGCCTGGCAGGCTGTCCATGCCGGCTTCTTTCAGGGCTTTCAGCACTTCGTGGTGCGTACTTTTTTCAAGCTGGGTAATGTGCGCCACTTCCGGTGGCCCTAATGCATGTAGTTTCAGGTTAGGGTATAGCTGTTTCAGCGTACTGAACAGATCTACATAATAGGCCAGCCCAAGCCCAGGGTGATGCCCGCCCTGAAGCAGCAACTGCTCACCGCCATAGCGAAATGTTTCTTCTATTTTGACTTTATAAGTCTCTATATCAGTTACATAAGCCTCGGGGTGACCTGGAACCCGGAAGAAATTACAAAATTTACAGTTCGCCACACACACATTGGTGGTATTCACATTGCGGTCAATGATCCACGTTACTTTGCCGTGGGGCACCTGTATCTTCCGCAGTTCATTGGCGACAAACATGAGGTCGGCAAGCGGGGCGTGTTCAAAAAGGTACATCCCTTCTTCAATGCTCAGAAACTCAAAGCGCATTGCCCGCGCATATAAACCGGATAAGTCCATTCAAAGAATAATTAGACCGTAAAATTACAGCAATTATAGGCAACAGTCTAAAAAGGGTATGCTAAAATTATATGCTTTACTTATAGTGGTATAAGTAGATAGTTTACTTAACTAAGCAATAGATCACTTTCACAATTGCTGTGTACCTACGGCACACCGTGTTGTTTAATTGATTACCAGGCTACAAACCTGTTGCCACCTACGGGGCAATATCATAATTTGTGTGCGTTATTTAGTGTTTAGCCGGTACTTTACTTCCTGCCGGCCTCCATCATACTCATTTCCTTGGCCTTCTTTAAAAATTCTGATGCGAAGATGAATGAATTCAGCCGTTCGTCATTACTGAAAATGATCTCCTTGTTGGTGCCTTCCCATTGCTTGCTGCCTTGGTACATATACACAATATGGTCGCCGCTTTCCATTACGGTGTTCATGTCATGGGTATTGATGATGGTGGTAATGTTATAGTCAACAGTTATTTCCTTTACCAGTTTGTCAATAACCAGTGAGGTCTGCGGGTCAAGGCCGGAGTTAGGCTCATCGCAAAAAAGATACCTTGGGTTTTGCACTATGGCACGGGCCAGGGCAACCCTTTTTTTCATACCACCACTTATCTCAGCCGGAAATTTGTTGTTGGCGTCTTTCAGGTTCACCCGGTCCAGTACTTCATTCACACGTTTCAGCTTGGTGGTGTAACTGTCTTTGGTAAACATATCAAGCGGGAACATCACATTCTGCTCTACATTGGGGCTGTCAAACAATGCACTGCCCTGGAACAACATACCTACGCTCTTGCGTAGTTCTTTCAGTTCCTTATCATTCATTTTTGTTATGTCATGCCCTTCATAAATGATTTGTCCGCTGTCAACTGACATAAGGCCTATCATTATTTTCATTAACACGGTTTTGCCGCTGCCACTAGTGCCAATAATGAGATTCGTTTTACCCGCTACCATGTTGGCCGATACATCATGCAGCACCACCTTATCTCCAAAGCTTTTCCTTACGTTTTTTATCTCAATCATAATGTTAGCGGTAGTTGTGGCAAAGCTACCATGTATTGCGATACAAAAACTAATCCATAGCCAGCGGCAGGAGCATGTACCTAAACTGTGACAGGAAACATTAATAGAGCTATGAGTAATAGCAAGTAAGGCGCGCCGGTTGCAGTACCTTTTCTTAAATCGTATGTTTGTTTTTATTCTTGCAATTGTTTTTGTGAGCGGATTTAAATGATGTGAAGTGTTTCGCTCCTTACGCTTAGATAGGAAAGCATCTGAATTGCTTATTTGGAATTGCTTACCCGTAAAATACAAAATTATTCCATTTTTTTATAAAGGTATCCGAAAACTGATTACTGAATCCGGCCAGCCAAGTCATATAGCCATACTTATTTCATATTCATTACAGCAAATACAGATGATCAGTATAAACAATCAATTTCTACTCGGAACCATGCAATGGCAGCCTCAGGTGGGAGAGCGGTGGCACATTATTTTGCCGACGAAACAGACCGTGTATTATCTGGCAACGGCAATACATTAGAGCGCTTCACTTTTAATGACTGTACAGGATGAGCAGCAATGCTGAATGAGATTTTAAAGTATAGCTCAAGTTTTGATAAAAATGTAAAGTTTAAAAGTTTATCCCCTCGAAAGAGCTGGGTAATATAGCTTGCCGATACACCCAATTCTTTAGCAAGGTTTTTTTTGAGAAGTTTTCTTTCATCACACAGCCGTTCTATCTCACTCAAAAATCTTGCAGACATATTTTTAGCGTTTTGCTCAATATGTTCGCTATCGGTAGTGCTTTCAAATAAAGCTTCAAAGCCCGGACTTACTTTATACTTTTCATTGAATTTCATAGTCATATCCTCCTACCGTTTCAATTATTGTAATCTCTCTTTGTGATAAACCTGTGCTCTTTTTCCTCTTATGCAAAACTGCCGCAACAACAATCATTACACCTTCAATTCCCCTCACTTCTTTACAATAAATCCGGTCATTTTCCTGACCTTTAAAGAATTTCATTGCCGTTACATGTCTACATTTACTATTAATTTCTTCTTTATCATATACTTCGCGGTTCTGATACCTTCCAAGTATAATTTCAGCAATAAACGTCCATATCTTTTTATGTCTTTCATCCTGTAAAATGTACTTCAAAATTTCATCCTTATTCAAGGTATCAATACAGATGCTTACCTTGCCATCATGACTTTGAACTACCTTTTCACAAACACGTTTCAATATACAAAATTAAGCCATTGGTTAATTAGTTCAAAAAAAACGAAAATATTAACACCAATACCCCTACACCTGGAAAACTCCCATCTTAAATTCCTTATGTTCGGTAGCATGGTTAGCAGCATTGATGCCTTCGCTTATTACGCTGCGGGTTTCGGCGGGGTCTATTATATCATCCACCCACAGGCGGGCTGCGGCATAGTAGGCTGATGTCTGGCTGTCATACTTGTCTACTATTTCTTTTAATATTTCTTTTTCCCTTTCAGGGTCTATTACTTCCCCCTTGCTTTTCAGCGCGGCTACCTGTATCTGCATCAGTGTTTTTGCTGCTGCTTCGCCGCCCATTACTGCAATTTTGGCGTTAGGCCATGCGTAAATAAATCTTGGGTCGTAAGCCTTGCCACACATGGCGTAGTTGCCTGCGCCATATGAGTTACCTATTACAATTGTTATTTTAGGCACTACGCTGTTAGCTACGGCATTCACCATTTTGGCGCCGTCTTTAATAATACCACTTTGCTCACTGCGGCTGCCCACCATAAAGCCGGTCACATCCTGCAAAAACACCAGTGGTATCTTTTTCTGGTTACAGTTCATTATAAAGCGGGCCGCCTTGTCAGCGCTGTCGTTATAGATAACGCCGCCCATCTGCATTTCGCCCTTGCCGCTTTTTACTATTTTACGCTGGTTGGCCACTATGCCCACTGCCCATCCGTCAACACGGCCGTAACCGCAAACGATGGTTTTGCCGTAGTCTTCTTTAAACTGGTCAAACTCTGACTGGTCAACGATACACTTAATTACATCAACAATATCAAAATTCTTGTTGTTCTGAGCTGAGACCAGGCCGTAAATATCTTTTATATCACGCGCGGGCAGGGCGGGCACGGCCCTGTCATAACCCATTTTAGGCTGGTGGCCCATTTTATCTATTATTCGGCGCACCTGGTCCAGGCACTCCTTTTCGGTATCAAATTTATAGTCTGCTATGCCGCTTACGCTGGTGTGCATTTTAGCACCGCCAAGGGCCTGCTGGTCAGCGTTTTCGCCTATGGCGGCCTTTACCAGGTAAGGGCCGGCCAAAAATATAGAGCCGTTGCCTTCTACCATCAGCGTTTCATCGCTCATAATAGGCAGGTAAGCACCACCTGCCACACAGCTGCCCATAACGGCGGCTATCTGCGTAATGCCCATGGCACTCATCTGCGCATTGTTGCGGAAAATGCGGCCAAAGTGTTCTTTATCAGGGAATATCTCATCTTGCAACGGCAGATACACGCCCGCACTATCTACTATATATACTACAGGCAGGTGGTTCTCCATGGCTATCTCCTGCATGCGCAGGTTCTTTTTGCCCGTGATAGGGAACCACGCTCCTGCCTTTACGGTATTGTCATTAGCTACTATTACACACTGGCGGCCATGTATGTAACCAAGGCCGGCCACGGTGCCGCCTGAGGGGCAGCCGCCATGCTCTTTATACATATCATAGCCCGTAAAGGAACCTATTTCTGTAAAAACGCTTCCTTTGTCTATTAAATATTCTATACGCTCGCGGGCGGGCAACTTACCTTTTTCGCGGGCTTTATCCATCGCCTTTTTACCACCTCCCAGGCTTACCTGGGCATGGCGTTGTTTCATCTGGCTCACAGCCAGTTTCATTCCATCTTCGTTTTTATTGAATTCCAGATCCATGTAGCAGCGTAATTTTGCGCCTGTAAACTTACTATCTTTTTTGGGGAAAATTACGGACCGGCACCCACGGTGCCCCCATTAACCCTAATTTCATATTCCCAATATATCGCTCCACTAAAAAGTCCACCGGAACAACGGCACGGGGAAGAAGCCCTGCTGGTAATTGGTTATCTTTTTGTTACTGCGGGCGTCATAGTTTTGGTCAAAGATATTTTTCTGATTGGTTATATTTTGCAGGTCCAAAGAAAACTCAAGTGTGCTTTTTCTATATTCCTTTTTGAGCGAAATTTTAAAATCAGCCCTGAAATAGTCCTGTTGCTTTTCAGTATAAGCCAGGTCTTTTATGTAAATCGCCTCACCTGCCTGGCGTGATAGTCCGGTATCAATCGGGGTAAGGTACTTACCCCCTATTTTGGCTACCTTGATATTAAGTGCCAATATGCTGCCACTGTGGCCTATTTTAAATTCCTTCCCCCCCAACACATTGGCTACATACCCTGTGTTGAATGCCGTATTGCGCTCCACGCCGTCACTGCCTTTGTATCTCGACTCAATAAAAGAAGTGGTCACCAGGAAGTAATACCCCTTCGTAAGGAAATGCTCTACCGTAAGCTCCGCGCCATAGTTGTAGCCGGTGCCTTTGTTCACCAGGTTGTCCTGGTTATCAAGGTAAAAACTCGCGCCGGAATTAAGCGCTGAATACGAAGACGCAAATGAAGTTACCGGCACCTTATCAATTGCCTGGTAGTAGCTTTCCGCCTTTATGCGCATATTTTGTGTAACGTTCAGGTTGTAGGTAGCTACCAGGTGCTGGCTCCGGGTGAACCCCAGATTCTTATTGGTCAGCAGTGCGCCGGTGGCTGAAGGTGTCCGCACGAAGTAGGTATATACGTTCTGGGCCTGGTTGTGCATACCATACCCCAGGCCCACCGAATGGCGGCTGTTGAAAACATACCTGAAGCTCAGCCTTGGCTCGGCCGCAAAGCTGCTGTTCAGGTCAAGGTACTGAAAGTGCACACCGCCCACGAGTGAAAAGTCTTTGTTGAAACGGTGTTTCCACTGTATATACGCCTGTTCCTGGCCCATATTGCCTTTTTGATCTTGAAATACATTGTCAGGCTGGCCCGGTGTCATTGTCTTGTAAACGGTATTATAGCTTATGTTCTCATATATTACACCGGTTTGTATGTTGTTTTTCGCGTTGAATTTATGCTGGTACAGCCATTGCAACGATAGTTTTCCAGTAATAAAGTCCGCTGCCTGGTTCGGGTATTCACTACGGTCTACATCGCTTATGGAGTCTTTGGTGTAGTGCTGTAGTGTAGTGGAGTACCCCGCTATCAGTTTTGTAGAGGACAGTTCCGAAAGCTGGTAGTCATAAGACAACCCGGTTATGGTGGTCCTGAATTTGCTCCGTTGGTTACTAAAGCGGTCGCCGCCATACAGGTCTGGCTTTGTCGAATCAATATCCTTGCCCAGAAAATCGCCCTTACTGTCGCCGGCAAGCCCAAAGAACGACAGCTTGCTTTTTTTGCCCGGCCTGGTTACCAGTTTGTAGTTCACATCCTGATATATGGGCACCGCTGTACCTGTGCCAAGGTTAAGCCCAAGCTCCTTAAAAACGCCCAGCGTACTGTAGCGGTAGTTGATCAGGTAAGATGTTCGTTTGTTTTTACCTATCGGTCCTTCCGCCCCGCCTTCAAAGCCATTAAACCCTACCTGGGCCACATATTCATCTTTTTGGCGGTTGCCTTCCCTTAGCTTTATATCAAATACCCCCGCCAGTGCATTACCGTACTGCGCCGGGAAAGCCCCCGTAAGAAAGTCGGACTTATCAATATTGTTGTTGTTCAGCATACTCACCGGCCCGCCGGTGCTGTTGAGCGTGCCAAAATGGTTAGGGTTGGGGGAATTGAGGCCGTCAAGCTGCCATAGCATACCGGTGGGGGCGTTGCCTCGCACTACTATGTCATTACGGCTGTCATTGCCGGCTACTATGCCGGCAAAGTTGGCCGCCATGCGCGATGGGTCACCCAGTGCGCCTGCATAGCGCTTTGTTTCATCTACATTAAATGAGCGGGCGCTCACCAGCGCCATATCATTCACCGTACTGTTTTTATCCTTGCTGCGGTTGTAAGTAATGGTTACTTCTTTCAGCGTTTTTACCTCTTCCTGCAGGCCAATATTAAGGTTCACCTGCTTCCCGGCTGTTACTTCTATATCATTAAGCGTCTTGCTTTCGTAAGATACATAACTAATTTTCAATGTTCTCCGCCCAATGGCTATACTATCCAGTATAAAGTTGCCTGCGCTGTCGGTAGCGGTGCCTTTTACCGGGCTAAGATCAGTAACGGATATAATTACCCCCTGTAGCGGCGTTCCTGATGCTTCGTCATATATACGCCCTTTGATAGTTTGCACCTGGTTCTGGGCGTGGGCCGCTACCGCTGCCAGCGATAACAAAGAGGATAGAAGTAATTTCATGTAGCAATAATGTAAATGTAATTCAGCGTTTGCGCCGGCAAAGTTATCGCTAATGCGAATAGAAATGGGTATCAGTTGCAGTTTGTTTACCCAATATCTCTGCCTGCATTCACTTTTAGCGGGTGGGTGCCTGCTTTTTAATTACATTGATAACAACCATTAACGAATCTTTATTAATGTTCATGCGGCTTTTCAACCATGCGGCTAATTTTCGCTCTTCAGCAGCACTCATTCGGTTTATTGAATGCCCAATAAACAGAATTGCCGTATCGGTTTTTGTTGTATGGCGAAAATAAGGGACCACAAATTCGCACCTTTAAACTCTACATTCCTGCTTATGGACTCAATGATTTCAGCATCATGAGCACTATCTTCATGAAGACTGAAACGGGCAGCGATAAACTTTCTCAAAGTGATTAAGATATTGGTCATAATCAACTATTTGCCTGATAATTTTTTATATAAGTTGCCAATGCTTAGACCCTGTACTACAATTGAAAAAATAACGATAATGTACGTAATGGATACAAACAGATCTCGGTGCATGGCCGCAGGCAATGATAACGCAAGAGCTACTGACAACCCACCCCGAAGCCCTCCCCAGGTAAGTATTGCAATAGCGTGCCGCTCGAAATTAACTTTACGCCGTAGAAAAGTGACCGGTAACGCCACTGATACCCACCTGGCCAGCAGCACAACCCCAATAGAAATGATGCCAATGATAAGGATGGTTATATTTATTTTTATAGCCAGCATCTCAAAACCAATAAGCATAAATAGCAAAGCGTTTAGGGTATTATCTACAAGCTCCCAGAATTTATTCAGGTAATCACGGGTAATATCTGATATGCCGGAGTGTCGCCCTTTAGACCCAATAACAATACCGGCAACTACCATGGCCAAAGGGCCTGATATGTGCATCTTATCAGCGAGCAGGTATCCACCCATAACGGTGGCGATGGTTATTAATACCTCTACCTCGTACTGATCTATAGAGCGTATGGCATAATAGCCTAAATACCCCAGTATGCCTCCCCATAGCAGGCCTCCACCGGCTTCCCGTAAGAAAAGTACCGATATATCCGCCACTGACAAATTGTCAACCCCAGTCTGCGATACTTCAAGTATGGTCAGGAACACTACTACGGCTACACCGTCATTAAACAGCGATTCACCGGCTATTTTTAATTCTAATGACTTTTGAATACCTGACTTTTTAAGGATGGCGAGAACTGCTATCGGGTCAGTGGGTGATATAAGTGCGGCGAACAAAAGACAATAAATATATGCTATGTTGAAATGAAAGCCGATAAATAGCCAATAGAGCGCAGTGCCAATAAAGAAAGTAGAGATTAAAATACCAATAGTAGACAGCGTAACAATAGGCAGGCTTTGTTTTCTCATGCTTTTCGCATCTATGTGAATAGAGCCGGCGAACAGCAGAAAACTGAGCAGGCAATTCATCAGTAAGCTATGAAAATCTATTGATGTTATTATCTTTATCAAAGGCTCTGACCGCTCCGGCATCAGCTTGCCCGCTACAATGAGCAACGCTGACGAGCATATAGACAATGCCATTATGCCAATAGTGGGGGTCCATTTAATGAATTTATGGTTTACGTAAGAAAAAGCCGCCGCAAGACAAATGATAAAAGTGAATATTTCATAAGAGGCCATAAAACTAAATTTTTGTTGAGCCTGAAACTATCAGGCAAATATAACGCTATGGCGGCAGCGATTTAATTAAAATACCTATTTAGCAACGTTAAGACTGCATGCCAGATAGCATGTTTTCCCAAAGCCGAGTTGACTCGTGCCGTCGCAATACCGGCGTGCGGGCATTGCGTTCGAAATATATCTTGCTTCCGGGTGCGGTAATACTTCTTTTACTTATGTAAGGTGTCATCATCCCGTCCCGGAACCATAAGCGGAGCCCCGGCAGTTACCCCCGGGGGGGCAGGCGCAGCAATTAGCGATTTTTTATTTTTACCCAGGGAGTTTTTCTGCGCTTTATCTGTTGTCTTCTTGTGCTCTGTTTGCTCGCTCAGCTTTGGTGGCGGTATCGGCACACCAAGTACTGCCGGATGCCTTTTGTGCAGACCTTGGTGGGGGACGACGTGTTTTGAAGAATCATTGGTTATGCGCCCTTTTTCCTGGTGTTGTTGCGCTACTGCGGTTGTCCCGCTCAGTTGAATTAACCCCAATGCCACTAACAAAATAGCCGCTATTTTTTTGTAAAGCGGCAATGCCGACCGCACAACCGAATATATAAAATCCTCATTTTCAAGAGGCGTCAGGTGTTCGTTGCTAAAACGCCCGCAAACCTGGTCGGAGCTGTTTTCCCCAAGGTAATTGATAATGTCCTGCTCCTGCCATGCAGTGAAGTCAACCACGGTTTTGCAGCAGGTAAGGCAGTGCCTGCCATTGCCCTCAGGGGTCATTTTGTCCCATGCTTCATGGCATGGCTCCGGTACCGAAATTGAATACTTCATACTATCTCTTTGTTATAAGACACTACTCACAGGTTTTTCCATAGCACCGGCGCCTGGTATAGCTGCCATTCAAAGTTAGCCATTTTCGGCCGAGGTTGGCTACCGCAACAACAGTCTAACAGCTTTATCAAGTCTGTCTATAATGGAATTTACATGCTATAATCTCAATCCATTCATTATTTACTTTGTAAATGAGTTTGTGCTCATCCGTAATTCTACGGGACTAACAGCCAGCATAATCATATTTTAACGTTTCGGGCTTGCCGGTGCCCTCAAACGGCGATTTGCATACCTCCTTAATTAGTTTTTTGAGCTTTTCAAAAACAACTTTATTTTCCTTTTGCCAATCACTATATTGTTCAAAAGCGATAGGAGTGAATAGAATTTTCCTCATAAATCTTCTGGCTTTATTTCGATAAATTCACCGTTTTTAGCCTGTAGCAAAGATTGATCGAGCATAATTTTATTAGGCGGGCTGCTCATCAGGTAAGCGGTCGTGTCCCATTCTTCCTCTACCGTAAGCACAATCGGCTTTTCCTTGAAAGCGGCCTTGATAGCCTCCACTACGTCAGCGGTGATTTCGGAAGCAGAATTCAAATGATAAGTAGTATACATTATGATGAATTTGCAAGTGCAGGGTGTCATTACCCAGTTTCAAAGTTACGGGAAATTGCCGGTTTCTTCGGTCGTCCGCTACAATCGCTCTTTTGGTTTTTTTTAGCAATTCCGCGCCATTTCGCTTTATAGTGCCCGCCAACCACATCACTCCGTTAGGAATTTTAGTTGCTGTAGCCCTTACAATTGCTCTCCTTTCCGGCGCTTGGAAATATAGCAAAACCCCTTGGAATTCAAACACCCCCAGACGCTAAGCTCCCCGCTCCCCCCACAACAAACTTCCATCTCCGTAACTTAAAAACCGAAAACCCTCCCGCAACGCATGGTCATAAATGCCGCGCCACTTATCACCCACCAATGCTGCTACCAGCAGTAACAACGTGCTCTGTGGCTGATGGAAATTGGTAACCAACGCTGACGC
>JACMPD010000156.1 GCA_014377675.1 Taibaiella sp. | reverse complement strand
GGCTTCGGCTTCGCTCAGCGACCGGGCTTCGGCTTCGCTCAGCGACCGGGCGGAAAATTGTGAGGAGTAATAAAAACCACCGGGTGTTATATGTATCCCGGTGGTCTTGATTTTGTTATATTATTACAGTGGTTTTCTTTCGTTGTTGTTAGGCGAGCGGTCATTATTGAACCTGCGCCTCGGGTTGGGCATTGCGTTAGGTCTGCGCACCACGTCTTTGCCTTTAGGGAGGTTGATGTGTATCATTCCTTCGGCTGCCATAGGGTAGGGATGGCCCTGCTCCACGGGTATCCGCTGGCCGGTGAGCTTTTCTACGTTCTTCCAGTCGGCGCGTTCTTCGGCGTCGCAGAAAGACATGGCTATGCCGCTTGCGCCTGCCCTGCCGGTGCGGCCTATGCGGTGCACGTATGTTTCGGGTACCTCTGGTATTTCATAATTAATAACGTGAGAGAGCAGGTCCACATCAATACCTCTCGCGGCAATATCGGTAGCTACTAACACTCTTATTTTACCATCTTTAAAGTTGTTAAGGGCGCGCTGGCGGGCGTTTTGCGATTTATTGCCATGTATGGCTTCCGCGGTGATGTTTGCCTTTTCGAGGTCTTTTACCACCTTGTCAGAGCCGTGCTTGGTGCGGCAGAAAACAAGGGCGCGGCTTATCCCGGAGTCTTTCAGTACATGAGTGAGCAATTGTTTTTTGTCTTTTTTATCGACAAAATAAACCGACTGGGTTACGGTTTCAGCTGTGCTGGATACCGGGGTAACTTCCACTTTCACCGGCCTTACCAGTATGGTATTGGCCAGTTTTTGAATTTCCGGCGGCATGGTAGCGGAGAAAAACAGCGTCTGCCTTTTTGCGGGCAGCTTGGCTACGACTTTCTTTACATCATGTATAAAGCCCATATCGAGCATACGGTCAGCCTCGTCAAGCACAAATATGCTCAGGTTATTGAGGTGTATGTATCCCTGGCTCATCAAATCAAGCAGGCGGCCGGGTGTGGCAATGAGTATATCAATACCATTTCTGAGCTGCTGCACCTGCGAGCCCTGCGGCACACCACCAAAGATAACAGTATGTCTTATACGCAGGTTTCTGCCGTAAGAGGCGAAACTTTCACCTATCTGGATGGCAAGCTCCCTGGTAGGGGTAAGAATGAGCGTTTTGATCACTTTTGGCGCGCGCTCGGCGTGCTGTGCGTGGAGTGTCTGTAGTATAGGTATGGCGAACGCGGCGGTTTTGCCGGTGCCTGTTTGGGCGCAGCCGAGCAGATCATCTCCGCTAAGCAGGTGCGGAATGGCCTGTTCCTGAATGGGTGTTGGTTGGGTGTACCCTTCCGTCTCTAGAGCCCTTAATATCGGCTCTATGAGGTTTAAGTCATTGAATGTCATAAATAAAATTAAAGCGCTGGGTATCAATACCAGAACAATTCAAAATTCAAAACCCAAAAGTGTGAGACGAAACCAAATAAAAATTTACCGGACTTGTACTTACTTGTATGTTTGAACTGACCCCCGGGAAGGAACACAGCAATAAATAATGGAACAAATGTAGTGAATAAAGCGGAATATAAATGTTAATAAATAGTGTAGTAAAGGGCCGGGGAAGTTTTCAGGCAGTCCGGACAATGGCCACGCGTGAAACCGAGTTATAGACTAAGCCAAACGGAGTTAGTGTATTGACAGTTTAATACCTGCCCTTCCTGATTGGGGGAATGTTTAACTGGGGTAGGTTGAAATCAATAGTTCGAGAATAAGTTTCATCCCCCCGTAAAACTAAAAAAAGCAGGGCATAATGCCCTGCTTTTAGTTTAAAGTTTTTAGTTTATTCATTTTCCTGGTTTCGTGAGTTTTTCATAAACGTTCGTTTTTATAACTGTATTTAAAAACATGCCACTATGTGTTCCGGCAATCAGCGGTTTTTATCCTTTTGGTAACAGATCACCGGCTTTCTTTTTGAGTAGCCTGGCCTTGCCTGCGGCTGCCTGTTTGAGGATGAGGGCTTTGTTTTCAATAAGCAGGCCAACGATAATGCCCGCTGCCCCATAGGCTAATAGTCTTGAAAATTTCATAATTGTGGCTTTTTGAAAACAATAATAGCTTAAAATCATGCCAAAGGACATTTTATTTCCGTGGCATCATTTTAATAGTTAACTAAGTAACACATAAATTTAAAAGCCATGAAATCAGGAATTCAATTGATCCGTAACAACTTTATGCTGGTTTGCATATTTGTATTCGCAAGCATAAGCGCAGTGGCGCAAGACGTGCAGTCGCAGTCTTCATCGGTTCATACTTCATCATCATCGGAGTCAATACCGGCATCTAATGCCTGGATGAGCAACCCATGGATATGGGTAGGCGGAGGTGTGGTGCTTCTGTTGATACTTATAGCCGTGTTCAGCTCAAAATCAAACAGCAGCAGTGAGGTAAAACGCACTGTAACTACCCGCACAGAAGTTACCAACGATTAGTACCCTGCGGAATTTTGTTTAATAATTATTTTGTATCCAATATCATGGGCGAGTTTCCCTTGCCCATGATTATTATTTTAGAGTTGGTAGACTGTGCGAGTTCTTTCATCGTTTTTATCTGCTCGTACTGCAGTTGCTTGTCAGTAAGGCTTTCGCTTATTATCTTTTGATAGTCGGCAATACCCTGGGCTTCCACTCTTTTACGGTCGGCTTCCTGGCGTTCTTTTTGTAGTACGAACTGCATTTTTTGGGCTTCCTGCTCGGCGTTTATTTTCGCTTCAATGGCACTTTTTACCGATGACGGCAGGCTGATATTTCTTATGAGCAAATTTTCAAGCATCAGTCCGCGTTTTTTGAATTCGTCTTCTATAGACTTATAAATACGAGCCTGGAATTCATCACGCTTGGTGGAGTAGAGGGCAACGGCATCATAGTAGACGGCATTGTCCCTTATCTTTGTGCGAGCTATAGGGCGCACTATTTTGTCTTTATAGTCGAGGCCGGTTTGCCTGAGCATGTTTGGGGCATCTTGTGGTATAAGGCGAAACAGTACAGTTAGGTCAATTGTTACTTCAAGGCCATCGGCGCTGAGTACCCTTATAGCGTCATCGCCCTGCACATTGCCTTCAGAGTGTACGCCGCTCATGGTGTAGTTTTGGGTACGGGTTTCCACCTCGGTTACATCCATAAGCGGGTTTATGATATGGAGGCCGCTGTAGAGCACATCGTTTTGTACGCTGCCAAATAGTTTTTTTATGCCTACGTTTCCGGCATCAATCTGCACCACCGATGCTGCCAGAAAGCCGAGGATGGCTACAGCGGCACCAAGTATTTTTATGGGGTTAACCAGAAACTGGAATTTGAAGTTGATTTTGGCGATTGTGGTTCCTATAACATAAATCAGGATACCGAAAATGATGAAGCCCATAAGGAATGGTTAATAAGAATAACCGTTGCAAAATTAAATTAAATTTATGATGTGGCGGAATAATTAATTGAGGGAGGGGGGGGAGGTAAGGCAGGGGATGGAGTATAAAGTTTAGGAGGCAGGCAGGCAGCCATAAAAAAGGCAACCATTTCTGATTGCCTTTTTTGCTGAACCACCTTCGCAAAGCTATGGTGGTTGAAGGTAAAGGGGAAATGTGGAACTTAATATGGGATGATTTGATTGAAAATTTATATTTTTATTAAAAAAATTTAATTATAATCTGTAGTTTATTTGTTGCCATTTAAGGTGCTTATGAAAACATATCAAGCACCTTATCAGTAACTTTCTTGTTCTACAAATTCCATAAGATCGTCTTTTTGCTTTGTCACCTTTCCTAATTGCATCAGACTTTCAAGAATTTTATCAGCATGTAATTGAGTATGATAAATTCCTTCAAGATAGGTTGTGAATTCATTTCGCGAGAACCTACTAATATGTCGGGTGCTGAATCTACTTTTTATATCGAAATATATTATCGTGAACATGTCATTCCAAATAACATCTGGCGTTGCCAATTCGATATCAACATGTCTTGCAATTGATAATGCATTGGGATTGTAATCCCATCCGGCGAGAGTAGGTAGCAGCCTATTAATAATGCTGGGGGTTTGTGATGAAAAATTCAGTTTACATATAGTATTGTAACCCCTTGGAATTGTAGAAAGCTTGTTGCCAAACTGATCCAAACAACCCACAAGTTTTATTGACATAGATCCTGGGCCTGAAATTAATTTCTTTGACTCGCCTTCCAGTAACACATCAAACCTAGTATTTAAAGGTACTTCATGCGTCGCAAAGTCAACAAAATACCATCCTGAATTTTTGCTGGATACATAGCCAGGAATAAATTTTTTTATTACCTTGCTACTTGCTTTTCCTTCTATAGTTAAGACAATTGCTCCTTCCTTTAACATAATAGCAATTTACGATTTTTTTAAATACTGTTGCATTTCATCCACTAAAGTTATAACATTCTTAACGGTCAAATCCTTCGTCTCTCTACATAACCGTGATATATTATCTATTCTCGCTACATTGTAAGCTTCAATTTTCATGTCTTGTAATATTTTTTGAAAATCAGCAACATGTATATACCCTTCGCAATACGGATAGAAATCAAGAGGTTTCATTGTAAGACCAACTTCGTCCTCCACCTTTTTTAACACATTATAGATTGGTGAAAAGGTAACCAGATTCTCCGTCCTTGCGACATATACCACAGCGTCATTAGGGGCGTTTTGTAAACAAGCCAATGCAAACCAGAGCGCTTTTACCGGATGCAATGAAGTACATGTGTAAGGAAATGTTTGTGCATTATGACTTCCCGGATGTCCTATTGTCGTCCCTCTAAAAATATATGCAGGTAATTTTCTGGGCAAACTCATAATATGACTGCGAACAGCATGAGTACAAACCTAATGCTTTCGTATGAAATTTATAGACCAATGCGTTCAGATTTCAGAACGTTAACTTTGGATCATTGAATTCTTTGGCTTATTTGACGCTTCCGAATATTCAAACCCCCGAAAAATAGACAATCGTACTATTTCAGACACAAACAACAATTGGAGCGTATTAGTTTTGTATTAACGACCAGATTGGCTAAAATAATAAAAAGGACAGCTAAGTGTTCCTTTTATTTGTAGGCTCGACCGGGGAAATGTCGAACCAAATATTTGAGGACTTGGTGAAAATTTATCAGGTAGCAATAAGGTTGATGCTGTGAATGGAAAAACAAGGGGCTATCTCAAAAGTCAAAGACAACCCCTTTGCAGATCTACTGCGGTTTAAATTCCATAGCCAGCGTTTGCTGTGTAATGATCTGCACTTTGTGCAATGCGTGTCCGGGTTGAGATTGATGTGCGTCGGCATCCTGGTAAGCCTGGTCCAGATTAGCACGCCAAGGGCCGGTGTAATCGCCTTCATCGCAAACTGCGCGATGTTTGATAGTGAATTCAGCCGAATCGTTTTTCAATGTGTGTTTTGTTGCCATGATTATTTAGTTTTAAATGATAAAGGAAATGCAAACCGGATACCTATATTATTGCGCTGGAAAAGCT
>JACMPD010000155.1 GCA_014377675.1 Taibaiella sp. | reverse complement strand
CGAAAACCCTCCCGCAACGCATGGTCATAAATGCCGCGCCACTTATCACCCACCAATGCTGCTACCAGCAGTAACAACGTGCTCTGTGGCTGATGGAAATTGGTAACCAACGCTGACGCAAGCCGGAAAATATAGCCTGGCGCTATCAGTATCTGTGTCTTGGTGATCAGCCGCTCAGTGCCCGTGCCATCCATGTATTTTAATATTGCATTCAGCGCCCCGGCAGTAGTACAGGTCGCTGGCAGGTCATACGGGTCCCACTGGTTTACTGCTATGCCGGCCCATTGCGGGGTTATGCCCTGCGCCAGCTTATTGCCTATCCAGTACAGGCTTTCTATGGTGCGGAGCGATGTGGTGCCGACTGCTATTATGGTTTTCTCGCTTTCTGTTTGGCTTAGTAACGCCTGTATGGTTTGGCGGCTTACATCAAGCCATTCGGCATGCATATCGTGCCCGGCCATGGTAGCGGTTTTTACGGGCATAAAGGTGCCCGCGCCAACGTGCAGCGTTACGTAAAGTGCCTCGATATTTTTCCGGTGGAAACTTTCCATTATGGCCGGGGTAAAGTGGAGCCCCGCCGTAGGTGCGGCTACGCTGCCCTCGTCGGTGGCATAGATGGTCTGGTAGGTGCTTTCATCTTTCACTTCGGCGTCCCTGTTTATGTAGGGTGGCAAAGGTACCTTACCCGCCAGGTGCAGCACTTCAGCGAAGGTAAGCTCCGGGTTGTCCCAGTCAAGCTGTATAATGTAGTAGCCTTCCACCTTGTTCACTTTTGTGGCGGAGAGCGTGAAGCCACTTTCCGCGCATACGTGGTGCAGGCTGATGCCGTCTTTCCATTTTTTAGCGCTGCCCACCAGGCAATGCCACCATACCTGTCCTTTTTGTAGCATGGCGGTCGTTACATCAGTATGAGTCTCATGTGGTTCCAGGCAGAAGATTTCGATCGCTCCGCCTGTAGGTTTATTGAACTGTAGCCGGGCGTGTACTACCTTAGTCTGGTTAAAAACCATCATACTGCCACCAGGTATATGTGTGGCTATATTGCTGTACGTATCTTCTGCAATAGCGCCGCTTTTATACACCAGCAGGCGCGACGCGTCCCGCTGCTCAAGAGGGTAGTGGGCTATGCGCTCATCAGGCAGCGGGTAGGTAAATTCCTCTATTTTCAGTTGGTTAGGATGCATAATTATTTTATTTCAGGTATGGTAATGCCGGTTATTTTGCGGTACAGGTCAATGGCATAAAGATCAGTCATGCCGGCAATGAAGTCAACTATTGATTGTATGTCGCTGTACACTGTCTCCTTTTTCAGTTGTAGAGGAAACTGCGCGGCCACCAACTGCACCAGCTTGGCAGAGCGGCTCTGGCCGGGGTTCAGTACTGCGTTTACGAAGTTATCAAGCAGGCCACCAATAATGTTATAGCCGGCTATCTCTATCTCCACCACAGAGCGGTAGTTGTAGATGTGTTTTACGGAGTATTTGTTTATCTCATCTATCAGGGCTATGTCGCCGGCAGGTAGGCATTTCAGCAGGTCTTGCTGCAGGGTACCGCTGAGCAGCGGCTCCTCATTTTCTATAAACGCCGCCGCCAGTTTTTCGGTCATTAGCCCTATCCACAGGGCGCGGACGTATTGCACTTTCTGGTTCGGGTCGTTGATGGCAGCTGTTTTTCTTTCAATATACGCCCGCGTGCCGTACTCATCGCCGTCCGCTTTAAAAAACGGCAGAAACAGCTCCATAAACTTCTCAATAGAAGTAATATGAAGCCGGTGAGCGTCTTCAAGGTCTATAACCCGGTAGCAAATATCGTCAGCCGCTTCAGTAAGATAAACAAACGGATGCCGGGCGAAAACCAGTTCTTCCTTGTGTGTGCGGGGTATGTGCAGTGTTTCGGCCAGTTGCAGGAAGGTGTCTTTTTCCGAATCAAAGAACCCCGATTTTTTAGTGGCGATGAGGCCGCTGTTTTTATCAAAACCTGCAAACGACGAACAAGGGTATTTTACAATTGATGCCAGTGTGGTATAGGTGAGTTTGTAGCCGCCGGGGTCAGGCTCGTTGTAGTTATGGGTGAGTACCCGCAGTGCATTAGAGTTACCTTCAAACTGCTCAAAATCTTTGAGTTGATGAGGTGTAAGGGAACTGGTGATTTTGTCTTTTACTTCTCCTGTTAACCCTGCAAAAAACGTGCGGATGGCATCTTCACCCGAATGCCCGAAGGGCGGGTTACCAATGTCATGCGCCAGGCAGGCCGAAGCGATAACGGAGGGTAGCTCATAGCGGTAAAATTCCCTGAACAGTTTTTCTTCACCATTCGCCGAGGCTATCCTTTCCCCAACCGCCTTTCCCAGTGAGCGGCCCACAGACGCCACCTCAAGGCTGTGGGTAAGCCTGTTGTGCACAAATACCGACCCGGGCAGCGGGAAAACCTGCGTCTTATTCTGCAGCCTCCGGAAGGCGGAAGAAAATATAATGCGGTCATAATCTCTCTGAAAAGAGTTGCGCACCGGGTCATAGGCTCTCTTTTTATTATCCGCAACACCTGTCCTTTGCGGGGAATATAATGTTTCCCAATTCATAGTGTAAAGATGCGATATTGCGGGCATTAAACAATTAGGGGGGTTTCGTGTATTTAAATTCTGTTCTTAATTTATTTTTTTTAGGGGAAATTCCACCTTTGTTCTTAATTTTATTGAAAATAATCCATATCTTTGAGGGGAATTCCCCTTAATGATAAACGAAACATCATATATACAACATCTCCTGACCGCGGCATTTAGTGGTGAAGAAATAATAAACCTTAAGGAGCTGCTAGATAAAAAAATGCTGGAGTATGACCTTAGCAAGACAAAGGTTATATCATTGCTGGACATTGATAAAAACACATTTAATGATATTATTAATGGAAACGCTAAACAGCCTACTTTAATTAATGTGATAAAAATAGCTGAATTTTTAGAAGTTGATCATAATAAAATTATCAATACGATTATTTCTAATCAAAATTCTGAAAACATAGGGTCAATAGAAAAAGCCAGAAACGCCTCATTTATTGCTAAGAATTTTGATATAAAGAAGCTGACTAAAATTGGCTTTTTTCAAGAATCTGATGGCATTGATTTTTTAATAAACAGAGTCTTAGGTTTTTTTGATTATAATAGCATTTACGAGTATGAAACTCAATTAGCTATTCCACTT
>JACMPD010000154.1 GCA_014377675.1 Taibaiella sp. | reverse complement strand
CTCAAAGTCGAGATTCTCAGGGACTCTTTTTAAAGTAGTATCGCACTTTACATAGTCGGCTTTTATAGTTGACTCGCCTACTATTTCCAGTTTCAGGTCGTCAAACCATATCTGCCCTTCGCCATGCAGCAGGGCGCCAAAGGCTATTTTAGAAGCGTTGTAAGGTACATCAAGCTCTATCTTGTACTCCTTCCAGACTGTGTTGCCGGTAATAGGGCGGTCATGCATGTTATCGAAAGTGAGCGGCTCTTTTGAATCTTCGTTATCAGCGCGCAGGTAAAAGCCCGCCCATGCGGTTACCGCCCTGCTTTTCATAAATCCGGTTAGCCTTACCCGCTTACCCAAGTACTGTTGCGAAGAGACTTTTTGCATCATGCTGCCATAGTCATCAGGATAGTAGTTTTTGTCGCCTGATCTTATTACACCGCACATTTTGCTATCGTTATTGCCGCCGACTTTCCAGAGGCCTATTTCGTATTTATTTTCCGCCGGGCCTGATTTTTGCCATCCCTTCGGTACAATGAAGGAGATAAGGAAGAAGGCCGCTGTGAGCAGTGCCGGGGTCGCGGTTATTTTCCATCGTTTACTATTGGTTGTTTTCATCATTTATGTTTTGTAGCAGGGAACAATATAAGCATATAACTGCAATAGAGGTAGCAATGATCGTGCTATCTTTACTGCAACCTTAAAAATAACATGAAAGTAAAAATTATCAAAGAGGAAAAAGTATTTGACCATATTTTTAAGATTGTAAGTGCCGAATTGCAGCACGAACTATATAATGGCCAAATGAGTGAGCCGGTGGTGCGCCTTAACCTGGACCGCGGCGATGCGGTGGCGGCTGTGATATTTGACATGGACAGGCGGGAGGCTGTTTTTGTGCGTCAGTTCCGCTACCCGGTTTACAGCAAACAGCCTTCAGCTGCGTGGCTGACAGAGGTAATAGCGGGCATGGCAGAGGAGCAGGAGACCCATGAACAAGCTATAACACGGGAAGTAATGGAGGAACTGGGCTATACCATATCCGCGCCGGAAAAAATAGCGTCGTTTTTCGTTTCACCGGGGGCCACATCAGGCAGGGTGATATTATTCTACGTTGAGGTTACCGGCCACATGAAAACCGGTACAGGCGGCGGGGCTACGGGGGAGGGCGAAGATATACAAGCCGTTACTTACAGTTTGCCAGCTTTGCGGGCAGCGCTTGATGCCGGGGAGTTTATGGATGCAAAAACCGTTATAGGGTGCAACTACCTGCTGCGTAAGTTTGACTGTTAACGATCACTGACGGAGCCAAAAATATTGGCACCGGTTACCGGTAACGAGAAACGAGTGAGAGGCAAAATTAGTACCACATAATATGCGGGTGTTTCTTAGCTTTGTTACAATTTTTACTTATGCGTGTATTATTTATATTTAGCCTGTTAGTCCTTTCCTTTGCGAAATCAATGAACGGGTATGGCCAGGAGACACCTGAAGAGTACAGCGCAAGGCTGCAGGCCGCGACAATAAGCATCTATTCAGGGGCGGCGCTTTGGGGCAGTACTTTTATTGAGCAGATGAACGGCAACCAGGAATATGACCGGCTGACAAAACCGAGGAAAGAACTGCAGGCTATCATCAGCAAGAAGCTGAAAGAGTTTTCAAAAACGGAAGATATATCGGGGTCAGAACGGCTGAATACCGCGCTGCTGGCCTTCCTCAACTATGAAAGCGAACTTGTTAAAACGGGCTTTGAGCCGTTTGAAAAGCTAAGTGCTAATACATCAGAAGAACAAATGGCTGCATGCAGGGAAAGATTGAAAACCGAAGCGGCCAAAGAAAGAGCACTAACCGACGCTCTGAATGATGAAAGGCGCGCCTATGCCCGCAAAAACGGCTTTTCGCTGGAGCCACCGGCAGAAGAAAGGAAGCCCATAAGCAGGCCGGCGCCAAGAGCGGCTCCCAAGACAACAGTAACGCCCAAACCAGCCCAGCGGCCTAAAGACAATGAGGAACGCGAAGAAGAGAAAAAAGACGAAGATAAAACAATGAAAACCGGCAAAGAGAAAGGGAAGGAGAAGGAGAAAGATGACGAAGATAAAGATGAGGACTGATTGTTGTGGTAAAGACAAAATAGACCTCCAACAAATATTTAAATTTATGACTTAATTCTTTGTTTGTTTTTACGGCGTATTTTTACATTAGAACACAATAGTAAGTATGGCTATAAAAAGCAACTTTACGGAAAAGTCCAGACCAACAAAATCGGAAACCCTTCATCTCAACATCGCAAAGGGTAATATATCTGGGGAAATTAATGCATTGAAGTTTGTTGATAAAGATACGAAGCAGTATGTGATGATAATACCATCATTGGATGTTTCTGGTTATGGTAAAACACAGGAGAAGGCATTTCAAATGCTTAAATTCTGTATGGATAGTTTTTTTGAACACCTCATTACACTTTCCGATGATAAGATGAAACTATTACTTAGTGCATTGGGATGGAAAAATACATTCTTTAAAAAAGACTTCTCAAAGGCTTATGTGGACGTAGATGGCGAATTAAAAAATCTAAATGCAGTAGATGATAAGGTTGAATTAGTCGCTTTGTCAGCTGCATAATATGGGAAATTTCAGGCCGTTACCCCTAAAGTGCTGGGAGAAATACCTTACACTGAATGGATTTACAAAAGTAAGGACACATGCAAGCCATGACCAATGGACAAAAAAGGATTGCAGGACAATTGCTGTGTGGGGAAATGAAAAAGAAATACCCGCAATGCATTCAAAGACAAGTTGCTCCAGCATTGGTTGTACTCTTTTAGCCTTATATGCATGGGCTGATAAAAACTGCTAATTCAAAACAATGTGTCCGAAGGGTTTAGTCAAGCGCGCTTGGAGGGATAAAGGCAGTTATAAACTGCCGGGATAATACAGACACGAGTTCGCTCAGGCACAATGGCTTTGCTGCAAACTCGCGCCAGTTGGGGAATGCGGAGTGACAATCCAGTACATATTTGGAAAACAAGATTTGGAAACGTGACTATAGGTAAAAGTTTTCTGAAATCTTTGATAATTTCAGATAGGATGAAATTAGAATTAATTTTGTTTCCGTATCATGAGTTTCTCGAGCACTGAAACCTCTTTGCCGGTGTTTATAAATCGTGCGATGTTTATCCTTCACTATTTATTTTACATGTTGAATATTCTTAGAAATAAGTTAGAATTTCAATGCCCCTCTTCCACGCAGTTTGTAATTGCTGTAATGAGTATTTTAGATTTCCACTGGCGCGAGTTTGCAGCAAAGCCCCTGTGCGTGCGCAAACTCGTGTCTCAATAATCTCGGCAGTTTATAACTG
>JACMPD010000153.1 GCA_014377675.1 Taibaiella sp. | reverse complement strand
GAAGTAAGCTATGGCAATGAGAAAGTAATTAAGAAGCTGGTTAAGGAATAACCAAAATAAAAAATTGGAAAAGGTGGCCTGTGATGCTATCACATGGCCGCCTTTTTAGTGTAAAACCATAAGCGGATTACAACAGCGTTGACACTACCCGCAGGGATGTAGGGTGCCCTTATTCTTCTGTTTTCGCCCGTTTTTTAACAAATACTATTATTCATTTAATGCTATTTTTATGCTGTTATATGAGGGTACAACGCGCCACACCTGTCAATGAGTTCCTGGCAAAGCTTATTTTCCTGATCCTACCTACCGCGCTGGTGGGCTATTTCGTATTGTACAATATCGATATCAGGTTTGAATTGCTGCAAAACGAGGCGCTGTTGCACAGTTTTTACCTTGCCGCTGGCATGGGCGTGGCGGCATTGCTTTATTCATTCCGGGTAAGATTTTTGCCTACCTACATTGCGTTGCTAATCGCTTTTGCTGCTATTTACCGCGGCCTTGACCACTATTCAAGCGGGGAATTTGACGCGTTTTTTATCGCGCGCCGCTTTCAGGCGTTCGCTATACTGGTGGGTGCAGGCTGGTTTATTGGCTGGGGTTATATCCGCATAAGGTATTTCGCGGTGTTTATCTCTGTGGCAATGCTCACGGCATGTATTGCCCTTATAGCCTCATCAAGGGTGGATACCGTGCAGGCATTACTTATGGCTTTTTTACCGGCCGTGTTATACGTTATCTACAATATATTTACAGCCGAGCAGATCTATAATTACAAAGATAAGTCTAAAAAATTCTGGTGGTTCCTCGTCAGGAGGCTGTTTTTATTCGGTCTGCTGGCCGGGCTTATCCTCTCTAGCGTAGTGCTGCTGATGTATGGCAACATAAAACAAACCGTTGCCCAATATGGCGGCGGCGGCAAAAAGGGCAGCAACAGCATGATGAAGCAGAACAAAGACGGCACCTTTGATCTGAACGACTACAGCAAGCTCAGCACTTCGCTTAACCGCGATAAGGAGCTGCTGTTCTGTGCCCACATCAATAACTACTTCCCCGGCACCGACTACCCCAACCCACTTTACCTTACTGCCTTTTATTTTACTAAATTCGACACAGCTACGGAAACCTTTGAGCGGGATAAAGTGATACCCTTCAACGACCTGTTTGAACCCGACCCCTCAAAAATACCGCTGTTCGGTACTAAGTTTGACACAACGGTAATCACCAACAGCCTGGGCGATAAAGCTCGGTCAATAGTAGAAGTAGAGATCTATAACTGTAAGCTCTCCGCCAATACTTACCTGGCGCCCAATGTTGGCTTTTTTGTGCAGCCGGTAACGGTGGAGAAAGATTTCAGGGAGAAATTCAGATCGGCCTACCGCACCAAAAGCTATGTATCAACGCTGAACAGCGCCTACTTTGTGTACAATATGGATACGCCCGTTATCCGCAAATTCCAGGAAGAACGCTTCCGGATACTGAGGGAAATAAAAGGATATGAAAAGGTGGACAGTACTTTTATGAAGTACTACACCAAAATGCCTTCGAATGAAAAATTTAAGGTAATCGGCAACCTGGCCCACCAGGTAACCGACAGTGCGCACACACCGGTTGATAAGGTAATAGCCATCCGCAACTACTTCCTGTCGAAGAACGAAAACGGAGAACACCTGTATAAATATACTGATAACCCCGGCGAGCCGGATATACCTAACGCGTCAAAGCTGATGTACTTCCTTACGGAAAACCACAAGGGGTACTGCGCCTACTATGCCGGTGCCACACTCTTTATGCTGCGGTCACTGGGCATACCATCCCGCATTGCCGTGGGCTTTCTTACCGAAGACAGGAGCGATAAAAACAAAGGCTGGTATTGGTACTACGCCAACCAGGCTCACGCTTGGATACAGGTTTACTTCCCCGGCTATGGCTGGCTCGACTTTGATACAACCGTTGGTAATACCGATGAAAACCGCCCCACCCCGCAACCGGATGGTACCCCGCCCATGCAGCCGCCAAAGGCATGGCTTGCTGCGGAAGGGGTGGTGGAAAGTACCGATACCCTGAAAAAACAACTGCAGCTTGCCGTGAAGCACTTCGTGTTTCATGATAAAGAATACAACCTTGGGAAGCCCGAAACCATAACCGTAGACATGAAAGTGGCGGTAGTGTACAAAGACAGCGTGACCATTCCCCTGCAAAAAATAAAGAAGGGCGATGAAGGCACTGCCGTGTCTTATGCTGAAGTGCTAAAGAAAATGGAAGCCATGCCGGGTGAAACTGCTCTTGCACTGGTGAAAAGGCTGCCTGCGCCATTGCCGGTTGATGAGTTGTACCTGAAAAACAAAGATTCAGCGAAAACCATAATACCGAAGCAGAACGCAGCAGCGGCCAAAAAAATCTCGGCAACAGAACTGCTCGGTATAGCGGCAGGGATGCTCGCCGCCTTCCTTTTGCTATTGCTGCTGATGCCAGAGCTGGTATTGTTGTACTTTATAAACCGTTATAAAAACACCAAAGCGGAGGGTAACAAAGCATACTGGGCCTATAGGGCGGCCACCTACTATATGCACATGGTAGGCATAAACAGGGGCACACTAACGCCTATGCAGTATGCCCGCCAGGTGGTAGACCCGGCATTGGGCACCAACTTCATGGCCTACATGAATATATACCTGAAAAAGAAATACGCGAAACAAGAGCTCAACGAGCGGGAACAACAGTTTGTGAATGAATTCCTTACCCCGTTTTTAGCCATGGCGAATAAAAAGGTACCGGGTAAAGACAGGTTCTTTGGTTTTATAAACCCGGTAAGAATGGCCGCTTTCTTTACTATGCCGGAGGAGGAGGTATAAGGGATTTCGTCATGAAACTGTAGCAAGAACAAAACACAACATATCGACACAGTGTTGAAAATTACTTAAAATTTAACATTTTTGGCACAGTTATTGATGACAGTAATTGCGGCAGTTAAGGTTGCACATCACTCACCTATTAAACCATATCAAAATGCGCATTATTAAGTTTACCCTTTTTCTCCTATTCTTTCCTGTATTTGTACATGCACAAATCATTACTACAATAGCTGGTGGAGGCACAACTAGTCTAGGCGACGGCGGACCTGCTACAGCCGGCGCAATAGGTTATTTTGCGAGTTTAGCAGTTGATTCACATGGCAACGTTTATATTGGCGATGGGAACTATAACAGGGTACGTAAAGTTGATGCTGTGACAGGTATTATTACAACATTTGCTGGTACAGGCTCAATAACGTATAATGG
>JACMPD010000152.1 GCA_014377675.1 Taibaiella sp. | reverse complement strand
TTTCTCATTGCTGTAAAACAATCTTGTAGCACCAAAATTGATAAAACCAGAATGAAAATATCCTGTTATCCCTAATTTGTTACCATCACCAAAAGCTATATCTGATACATAATCATCCCTGATGCCACCGAAACCTTTAGCCCACAACACCGCACCCGCCGAATCATACTTAGCAATGAAAAAATCATTCATTCCGTTGGTTCCCCCGGCATTGCGGAGGGTATCGCGGCCAACAATGCACGTTGGCAAATTAAAAATGGTGCTGATATATATATTACCATCTGAGTCGACAGTTACCCCGCCGGGGTGCAGTGCGTCGCCATCAGGGTGTATATTGCTTATGCCATTCCTTGCCCAAAGCAAGTCACCACGTTCGTTGTATTTCAACAAGTAGTAGCAATTATTGGTGAGGGGATCAAGCCTATCGAAACCCGGATTTACCAATAAATTATTTTCAAATGTGATGCTATCGGTGGTGAACAAGCCAAACACATATATATTATTCCACCTGTCAACTGCTGTGCCTATGGGGCGCGATTGTCCGTTTTTCCCTGCCCTGGCCCACAGCAGGCTACCTGTGCTGTCATATTTTATAATCAGGGTCTGTATGTTATTTGCTGAGTTAACCGGATTATAGAATGTAAACGGCCCGAAGCAGATACTGCCGCCGTAATAATAACCTGCGGCAATTACATTGTCGCCTTTGTCAGTTTTTACCAGCCACCCTTCACTGCCTCCGTTCACCGAGCCACAGTTTGGGTTTCTTGCCCATTGCCACCCCTGCCCGAAAAGCCGTCCGTGCATTAGCACGGAGCACAGCGCAAGGAGCATAAAGTAGCGGTAACGGATTGGCATATACAAATGTAAATTACTTCGCGCTTTCTTACGCCAAATCAGCAATTTATCCCGAAAAGGCAATGCATTCAATATTGGAAACACATAACTTTATCATTACTCATGTCGTCCCGTACATTTTTCATTATTCAAACTGTGTTTTACCTGGCTGTGTTAGGTGGGGTAACTACTATGGTTCGCAGGCCCAATGTTGAGGTGGTACAATTGCTAAAAGAACATTATGAGGCACTGGTAAATATAGTTAGCCAAACAGGCAGGAAACTAAAGGTGCTGCCACTTGCTTTGGAAGTGAGGTAATGTGCTGAATGAGCATCACCGGGGGCACTTACTGAGCAATAAAAAAAGCCCCGTTTGAGGGCTCCTTTTATTGCTCAGGCTTATTTAACCCTTATGGGAATAACACGCCATGAAATTTATTTACGTCAACCGGCGTTACCGTTGAGTGGTATTTTTCGTTAATGGTACTGATAATTTTATTAGCGACAATAGCATAGCCGCGTGGCGTAAGGTGAACGGCATCAAGCGAGAAAGCGCCGCCGGAAATAAAACTTGCATTGTAATTTACACCATGATACACTATACCGCTCTGTAAAGTACTCATATAGCTGAACATATCGACATACGCCAAAAGGTTACGCTCTGCTGCACTCCTTATAATTTCATTGTACCTTGTAGTAGCGTTCCTTATGTTTTGAAGCTCGTCAGTAGTTATCACGTACTGCTCCGGTATAGCTTTAAAGCTGCCCCAGCCGGCACAGGTAAGTGAATCATGCGGCGTGGTAATAAGGATAAGTTCACCTGGAACTGACTGCCTGAGCGCACCAACATTATCTCTGATAATAAACTGGTTGTATCCGAGGCTGAACACATAGTTAAGACTCCTGTAGAACTGAGTTAAAGAATCAGCTAGTGACTGGCGGGGTATGTACAACCCGTTGGAAGGTATTGTAGTAAAGAAAGGGATTGAAGTAATATCAGGAATGTTGATCAGTGCACCTTTCGCACCTACGCTTGAAGCTACTGCAACAGCTGTGTCGTAGTTCATTTTAAATACTGAAGTTGGCGTGATGTCCGCTGAATTATACAAACCAAACGCACCCGGGCCCGCGTTACCGCTGCCATCGCCCTGGCCACCCGCAAGGGCATAACCCAATACATCATTAGACCCCAGCCACATAGTGAAAAATGTAGGGTGCAGGTTATTTACACGGAACAATAATTCATCAAGTGGTGTTTCAGAAGCGCTGTAGTAAAAGCGGCCCGCATAGGGGTTAAGCGACGCATAAAAACTAACAAGGTAGTCGGAAACCCTTATGCCCGGTACACCAATGTTATTGACCTGGCGGTTAGGGCTTGTATATGCCTTTGCATCATCAGCGTCAGCAGAATAGTAAGGTAAGTCAACCGGTCCTATAGAGGTATCACCCAGGCAATTGAAAGTATAACCAATCACTTTGCGGGGCCTGTTATTGCCTGTACCGGTTGAGCCCGGGCCAAAGCCCATATCGCCATTCAGCAACGGCTGGTAGAACGGACCTCTTGCGCCACGGTCCTTGATCATTGAGAACTGCTCAAATAATCTTTGCGGATATGAATTCAACTGCCCTGTAACATACAGACTTCCATCAGCATAACCAGCGGTCAGGGAGTTACCTATCGCCAGGTAGTTAGTGAAAACGGCATCACCCGCAGTAGAAGGAACGGTAATATTTACACTGGGTTTACAAGCGGCAAAAAGACACGCGAAAGCCCCAAGAATATATATTTTTTTCATTTTTTAATCTTTGTTCTTTTAGAAATTATAATAAACACCAACGCCAGGGGTGATAGCCTGTGTCCAATAAGTACCGCTGAAGTTACCATAAGCATAGTTTGATTTTCTCTTCAACGAGGTAAGGAACTCACAAGACGCCAGTATGGTAAACCTCTTTATTGGCTTTATGGCCGCTCCGCAGGTAACAATAACCCTGTCAGCATCCGGCAATTCCGGTGATACAAAGTTGTTGGTAACCGGTGTAGGGTCATATGCAGCACCGCCCATTACAGAAACCACCTTTCCTATCTTGTAGTTTGCGCCGAGGCGTGTAGTAAATGTATTGCGGTATTTCCGAGGGGCGTGCATATCCTTCAGCATTTCGGTGTGGGTATCAAAGTTGATTCTTAAAGAATCATAGGAATTCCAGCCCGTATAGTTAAAATCAAGTGCTAAAGTCAGCTTTTCGTTATTCAGCGGTTTAACTGCTATACCCAGGGAAAGTACCTGAGGTAACGGCAACCTTGAACTAAATGTTGTATTGGGGAAAATATTTTTTACAGAGACAGGCACATTAAAGTTAGCAGAACCGCCATCAACATCCATATTTACCTGTGAGCGGTAAGTAAGGCCAAGCTGCAATCGCTCGCTGGCTTTCATGTGTACACCGAGATTGAAACCAACTCCGTTGCCTGAACCATGAAGGTGGGCAGAAGCGTCTTCACCCAGCATGTTCTGCACCGGAAGAGCCTGGCGGAGGTCAAAAGTACCCGCCGCATAGATAAAGCCCGCACCAAAAGACCAAGTCTCGCTGAGGCGGTAACTGATAGTTGGCTGTACAAAAACTGACTTCAGCTCTATAGACTGTACAAGGAACTTACCCGTCCAGTTATCATCCCATTTAATACCTGTGCCAAACGGAGTATATATCCCCAGCCCTAAAGCCAGCCTGCCGCCTTCCTTTACGGGGCCGCCAACATATATATTAAACGGTGTAAACGTTTGTTTTACAGAGCGGGCCGAGCCTTCAAAGTTGCCATAAGCCGTAGCGGGCATTACCCCAAGCACGCTTACGTAAGCCTGAATTGACTTAATACGCGAAAGACCCGCCGGATTGTAGAAAATGGTGGATGCGTCCCATGGCATTGCGGTACCCGCGCCGCCCATAGCCAGCTGGCGTAACCCCTGGAGGTTTAACTGGTAACCGGCACCAAAAGAACTAAAAGAAGTGAGTACCAGTGATGCCGCCAATAAATGTTTCTTCATAAACCAGATTTGTTGAATAATGTGTTTTGGGTGTGCTTCTCACACAGTAACAGCGTAAGGTATGGTGAAATTATTTCTTAACCAAACCTACCCACAAAAAACGAATGCAAATATAAGCGTTAAGAAACGGCAATACCAATGGTTACGACGCTTATTTTTATACTTTCTTCAGCTAATAGTGCCAGCGCGCAGGCTTCGAGGGTGGCTCCGGTTGTTAATACATCATCGCACAATAAAATATGTTTACCTTTTAACCCCTCCGCCCCTTGCACTTTAAATGCGTCTTTCATGTTATTTACACGTTCTGTACGGCTTTTTTGGGTTTGGCTTTCTGTTTTGCGCGCCCTCAGCAACGTTTTGTCTAAAACAGGTTTTACTACCTGCCCGCCTATCCCTTCAGCTATCAGCAGGCTTTGGTTGTAGCCGCGTTCCGCCTCCCGTGCTGGGTGCAGCGGCACAGGTATTATTAAATCAATATCCTTTATCCACCCTGCGGCGCTGAGCCGCTGCCCCAGCAGGCCTCCAAGATAACTTCCCGTTTCAGCTCTGCCGCGGTATTTTAGGCCATGCATCAGGTGCTGAAGCAAGCCCTCATCAGTAAAATATGCAAAAGAAGAAGCATGCTTAAACGGTATGCGCCCGGCAAACCGCTGCTCTGTCTCATTGGCGGCAATGTGGTGGTAACCAGTTTCAGGCAGCAGGGCCTCGCAGCCGAGGCATAATACCACTTCTTTGTTAACAAGGGGTTTGTTACACCCCTCACAGAGTGCGGGATAAAATAAATGTGATAACCCATCCCCAAGCTTGCGCATGACTGAAGCTATATTGCCCAAGATCTATTTTTAGGTAAATGTAATTATTTAATGTAAATAGCCAAATCGGATACTAGCTTTGCCCAATGGCTCAATTTTTGGAGTAAAAATTTATTGATACTCTATTACCGGTTGAGATAATAACTATAATACATTATGCCAAAACAAATAATTATACTTGGGGCAGGTTTTGCCGGGCTCCAGCTTGCTAGAAGAATAAAGGACATCGACTATGAAATAACGGTAATTGACCAATACAACTTCCACCAGTTTCAGCCGTTGCTGTACCAGGTGGCGACGGCGAGGCTGGAACCAAGCGCAGTATCGTTCCCGTTGCGGAAAGTTTTTCAGCGCGAAAAACATGTACATGTAAGAATAACAAAAGTGAGCAGCATTGATACCGAGGGCCAGCTTGTGCATACAGATGATGGTTCATTTGGTTATGATTACCTGGTGGTGGCTACTGGCTGTACCTCTAACTTTTTCGGGAATAAGAATATTGAAAAATACGCTTATCCTATGAAATCAACCAATGAGGCTATAGCGTTGCGTAACCGCATACTGTTGAATTTTGAAGATGCACTCTCCGCCTCCGCTGAAGACATGGAGGAGATAATGAATATAGCCATAGTGGGCGGTGGCCCTACAGGCGTGGAGCTTGCCGGCGCTCTGGCTGAAATGAAAAAAAATGTACTTCCGCGTGACTATCCTGACATGGACTTTTCCCGCCTGTCAGTCTACCTAGTGGAAGGCAGCCCGCATACATTACAAAACATGAGCGCAGCCGCACAACAAAAATCACAGCAGTACCTTGAAGAACTTGGCGTAAAAATGCGGCTGGAAACACTGGTGCAGGACTATGACGGTAAAACGATCACCTTCAAAGATGGCGGCACTTTACGCACCCGAAACCTGATATGGACCGCCGGAGTAATGGGTAATGTACCCACCGGCATACCTGTAGGCAGCATAGTGAGAGGCAACCGGATAAATGTGGATGAGTTCAGCGCAGTGACCGGAGTTAAGCATGTTTTCGCGCTTGGCGACGTGGCGTATATGGAAACCAAAGACTTCCCTAAAGGACATCCGCAGCTGGCTAATGTAGCCAATAACCAGGCCAAAAACCTTGCGGCAAACTTTAAAAATATGCTCGGTGGAGCCAAGCTACAGCCATTTAAGTATAAAAACCCAGGCACCATGGCCACCGTTGGCAAACGGAAAGCCGTTGTTGACCTGCCGTCGTTTAGCTTCCAGGGTACGCTGGCATGGCTTACCTGGATGTTCCTGCACCTAATGCTTATACTCAGTGTAAAAAACAAGCTGATGATCTTCATCAACTGGGCCATCAGCTATTTTACTAACGACACCACACTTCGCCTGATAATGTTGCCTACCACCAAAGAGGTAGAGCTGGCCGAAAGCCACCACGCGCTGGCTGAAAAAGTATAAACTGGGCGGGCAGGAAGATTGGTGCATAATATGGCTGCGTATGCTTATTTTTGCATACTAAACAGTATTCATTTGAGTGCCTCTGTCTTTTTGCTCACCCCGCCCTTTACCCAGCTCAACACCCCCTACCCTGCCACAGCCTACCTGAAAGGCTTTTTAAATACCCGTAAAATAACCTCTTTCCAGGCTGACCTCGGCATTGAAGTGACTATAGCCGTTTTTTCAAAAAGCGGGCTGCGGCGGCTGTTCGGGCAGCCGCATATAACGGGGGCTGAAATAAATGAGAACATTCAGCGCATTACCGCGTTGCAGGATGAATATATTGATACTATTGATGCTGTTGTTTCCTTTCTGCAGGGCTGCAACCCTACCCTCGCCCACCTTATAGCTAAAAGAAACTACCTGCCTGAATCGTCCCGCTTTGCGCAGCTCGATGATCTTACCTGGGCATTTGGGTCAATGGGCGTGCAGGATAAAGCCAAACACCTGGCTACCATGTATCTTGAAGACCTGAGCGACTACATAGCGGAATGCATTGATCCTCACTTTGGTTTCAGCCGCTATGCCGAACGGCTGGGCCGGTCAGCCAATAGTTTTGATGAATTGTACGAGGCACTTAACGCTCCGCTTACATACATTGATGAAATACTGATAGGCATACTCTGTGAACGAATGGCTGAAGTGCAGCCCGTATTGGCAGCAGTTTCAGTGCCTTTTCCCGGCAATCTCTATACCGCCTTCCGTTGCGCCCAATGGATAAAAGCAAACTGCCCGGGAGTAAAAACCGTTATGGGCGGTGGCTTCGCCAATACCGAATTGCGCTCGGTCTCTGATGCGCGCGTATTTGAATTTTTTGATTTTATTACCCTTGATGATGGCGAAGCCCCTATTGAAAACCTGGTGCGCCACGTAGAAGGCAAGAGTGACAGCACCAGCCTGAAACGCACCTTTACCGTACAGGACGGTGTTGTTACCTACTTTAACAACAAAGCAATAACCGACTACAAACAGGGAGAAGTAGGAACGCCGGACTACAGCGATTTCTTGCTTGATAAATATATATCTGCCATAGAAGTAGTGAACCCAATGCATAGCCTTTGGAGTGATGGACGCTGGAATAAACTAACCATGGCGCATGGCTGCTACTGGGGCAAATGTACCTTCTGCGATATATCACTGGATTATATAGCGCGTTATGAACCCATAACAGCAGCACTGCTTTGCGACCGCATGGAAGAAATAATAGCCCAGACCGGGCAGAATGGTTTTCACTTTGTCGATGAGGCCGCCCCCCCTGCGTTGATGCGGGCGATGTCCGTTGAAATACTGCGCCGGAAACTCGTCGTTAGCTGGTGGGCAAATATACGGTTTGAAAAAAGCTTTACCCGCGACCTCTGCATGTTGCTGAAAGCAGCAGGCTGCATAGCGGTATCAGGCGGGCTTGAAGTAGCTTCTGACAGGTTGCTCCTGCTGATACAAAAAGGTATAACTGTTGCGCAGGTGGCCAAAGTGAATAAAAACTTTACCGAAGCTGGCATTATGGTACACGCCTACCTGATGTATGGCTTCCCTACACAAACAGCACAGGAAACCATCGATTCTTTAGAAATGGTGCGGCAGATGTTTAAGGCGGGCATATTGCAGTCAGCTTTCTGGCATCAGTTTGCCATGACCGCTCACAGCCCCGTCGGGCTCAACCCCGCGCAGTTTGGCGTACAAAGGCAAACAGATGCCACCGGCACCTTCGCAAATAACGATATTGTTCATATAGACACTAGGGGCGCAGACCATGAGTCGTTCTCTGACGGACTGAAAAAATCTCTGTTTAACTATATGCACGGCACCTGTTTTGATTTTCCGCTGCAAAAGTGGTTTGAAGTGAAAGTACCCAAAACCACAGTCAGCCCAGAACACATAAACAATATACTTAATGAAAATGAGTACATTGTAAGGAAGCCAACCGATAAAGTGATATGGACAGGAAAGCCACCCGCAATAGAATTGTTTACAAAATCAAAAAAAGGCAATACCTGGGAGATGGCTTCAATCACCTTCTACAGCAAGCAAGAAACGATAAACATAAAAGTAGAACAAAAACAGGGTATTTGGCTCGCCTCCATACTTGAAAAGCTATCAATTAACGCAACGAAGAGCCTCACATTAAAAGATGTAATGGAAGACTACGAGGGTGCCGGCCTTGAAGATTTTGATATTTTTTGGGATAATAAGCCCGTTAACGGATTGTATAAGGCAGGCTTATTGCAACTGTAAAATAGCACCAACCTGAATTAAAAATCCCTTACCTGATGGTACGCCCTACATCAAGAAGGCTGATGCTGACGCTAACGACAGTCCATAACAATACACCATCCGTATCGCGCTGCTCATCAAATACAAGAAAGATTTCCTTGTTATGTATAGCGCTTATATGCTCTATCCTTTTTTTTATGTTTAATAAGCCAAATGACTCATGCTGGAGCTTGGACTTTCTATTGGCCGCATCAAAACCAATGCCATTATCTTTTATCGCTACCACCAGGAAATCAGACCGTTCAAAAATTTCTATGCCCAAAAAATTCCCGGTTGATTTTTTAGGAAACAACCCGTGCTTTATGGCATTTTCCACTAATGGCTGTATCAATAGCGGTGGTATCATCACTTCAGAAAGATCTACATCGGCAGCAACATTAATGTTAAAGTTGAGCAAGTCTTTAAATCTGAGCTTTTCAAGTTTCAGGTAATTGTGTATAAGTTCCATTTCGCTTTGCAGGGTTATCATCTCCAGCGATATGTTGTGCATATTTTGCCTTATCAGGTTGGCGAAAATCCTCAGGTACTCCATGGCGGGGCGCTTTTCGTCTTTGTTAATAAGCCCCTGCACGTTATTAAGCGTATTAAAAATAAAGTGTGGGTTCATAAGGGCGTTAAGGGCCTTATATTCTGATTTCAGATACCTTACCTCTACCAAATGTGCTTTCTCTTTCTTCTCAAAAGCCTGCTTTAAATTGTACCTGACCAATAACGCTACCGCCCCCGCCGCAGTAGCAGCCACCAGCGTTATAAACCACCATGTAGCCCAACACGGCCTTTCGATCACCAATATAAAATTCACGGGCTCACAATATTTGCTGGCCGCTGTGCGTGCTTTCAGCTTCACTATGTAAGTGCCGTATGTTGGGTTTAAAAAATTTATTTCATCATCAGTAGTGGTAAGCCAGTTATCTTCGCCTTTAGAAATAGAATAAGCGTAAAAAACTTTGGTATTTGCCGGAGCCAATGCTAAAAACGCTATGGAAACATCTTTAGCCTGTCTGTAAGAAAGCGTGACCATACTATCCACCTGGCGCATTGAATTTCCTGTTCTGAAATGTTTAAAGAAAATCCTTGGTGGGGTGCCCTCACTTATTATGCTTGTTACCGGTAGCTTTACCACAGAGCCCTTTTTAAAAAAATAGCAAAACCTGCTATCAGAAACAAGGCTTTCAGCATACAACGGAAGAAACGAGTTCTCCACAACAATGAGTGAGCTTTTAGTGAGGGGCGATGATGGCATAAGGGTAAGCAGGCGATAGTGCAGGTTAGTGCTTAGAATGATGTGGGTAGAATCAAGAGCGTAAATTTTATCCCAGATGCAATTTTCATTGGTAATTGAATCAACCATCAAATCAGACTCCAGATGACTGTAAATAAACAATTTATTGGCCGCAGTGTAACCCACGAGGTACTTACCAAAAAAGCCAAAAGACTTTAATGAAACCTGCTTGAAGGCAGTTTGAAGTACAGGCTTGTTGCCTGCTATTTTATACATGCCAAGCACAGTTGAAAACCAGATGCTGCCTTCGGGGTCTTGCGCCATGCCTATTATCCGCTCCTTCAGGTTGGGTGGTCTTACTTCAACCAATTTTTTCTGAGTCAAAAAATCCATATTCGTACGGACGCGATATACTGCGTCTGGCCTTCTCAAGTATACATTACTATCAGCCATATATGCCTTACTGAAATTATCAAATTGTGGAGAAGTATAATATTTTTTGACAAGCACTGATGCGGTAACATCCGGTATATAAACTGCCTCGTTAACATAAAAATAATAGTAACTCTTATTGTGTAAAAGAAAGGCCGCATTCCCTGCTATATCGCCCTGTAATGATCTAAGGCCCAAAGTGGCATAGTTAAACACAAGGGTAAATTTCCCGTCTTGATACCTGTACAAATTTTTATTGCTCGCTGCCATGTAAACACCAGATGGGGTACTCACCGCGTAACGTACTTCTCCCTGGTAAACATCGCTGTAGTGTTGCGCAGTAAGATCTTTGCTGACGATATAGACACCATCATTTAAAGTGGTGACAACATAATTGCCCAGATAATTATAACATATCCCTGAAATTTTTTCTTTCCTGAGTAAGCAGGTACTGTCTCTGGTAAAAATACCGTCAGATTTAATAATGAATACATCATCGCCTTCCTGAAAATAGTTTCGCCTTTCTTTAGCCGGCCTGGATAGCTGGTCCCGATGGGCTGTTGCCATATCCGGCACCTTTATCAAGGTGTCTTTATACATCCTGTACCGGCCCGCCGGCCTTACAATGCCCGTCATTAAACCTACAAAGCCGTTTTGATGATATTGAAGACCGGTGATATGGTAGGCTGTATCCATTATAAATGAAGCATGTTCCCTTCTTATGTAATAACTTGTCTCGCTCACTTTGCGGAGATAGTAAGCCATTGAATTGTCATCAACGTGAACATTGCTGAGGTTGTAACACTTGAGAGCATTATGCTTAATATTAAGAAAGTGTATTTTATCATAGTATTTAATGGTAACACTGCTATCTTGTTCTATAAATATGTTTTCAATAAAGGAGGCATGGAAAGGCAACCTGAGAAAGGGCGTGTTAACGGCAGTATGAAATTCGCCATTTTCATAAAAGCACGGCTCACCGCTGTAACTGCCAAACCAAATCCGCTTTTCATAATCTTGGTTAATAGAGAAAATCTCATTGTCAGGCAGGCCGTTAAAGGTGGTAAAAACTTCAAACTTCATTCCGTTGAATCTGGCTACTCCTTTGTCAGTAGCCACCCACAGGAACCCGTCCATATCACAAAACGATGCATATACCGTGTTACTGGGCAAGCCGTCTTCAACCGTATAATGCAATGCCGGGAAACGCTGCCCCAAACAAGGCTGGGAAACGAATATAAAAAACACTACAATAAAGAAAAAAATCCTGCACTTATTCAAACTTATATCTATTAGCTTTCAAAAAATCAATAAACGAAGGAATCCGCCGGCGGCTCACCGGCACTTCAATTGCGCTGCCAAGCAGCTTTACAATATTATTTGCTGAAGAATTTACTTCAGCAATATGCGCACAATTGATGAGGTATGACTTATGCACCCTGAAAAAAAGGTCAGCCGGCAACAGTTCTTCATATTCATAAATGGCTGTACTCACTGTCATTTCAATTGTTCTGTTATTTTTTCTGTAATGCAACTTACTGTAACTGCCAAGACCTTCCACAAATAATATATCGGCAACGTCAACCATGTCTATATGGTTACTTCCCTTCAGCGTTATTTTAGTGGTCTGCTCCCTTGCGGCTAACTGACTGAGTAAATCTGTATTATAACCACCCGTAGATATGGCGCCTTTCAATGCTATTTTATGGCGCAGCTTTTCAACCGCCTGTTGTAGCTCTTCAATACATATTGGTTTCAAAACATAGTCAATGGCATTGAGCTTAAACGCCCTGACCGCAAATGTATCATAAGCTGTAACAAATACTACTTCAAAAAGATATGGGTGCAGCCTGGAAAGAAAAGCGAAAGCGTTTTCATCAGGCATTTCAATATCGAGAAAAACAGCGTCAGGCATTGTGGCGGCTATCAGCCGCTCGGCTTCAGTGGTGTCGTGGGCTACGCCGGCTATATTTATAGTGTTATCAACGTAGCCGGTAAGCATGTTGTGCAGGTTGTCACACGCGTCCGCTTCATCATCAACTATCAATACTTTCAGGGGGCCGGGCATCAGCATACTTTCACATTAGAGAATAAAAGAAATAACCACATAAAGATATAAAAGACAGTGAAGAAAGAAAAAAGAAAAAAATACCTGTCAGGGCTATATTTACTATTCAGTTTATCATAATTTTGGCCAATGAATTTCCTGGAAATAACACAAGACGATTTATACGATTTAGGTTTTGAACCACTGGTAACGGAAAACTCTAAATCAATTGACTACGAACACAAAGAACTGGGTATTAAATTATGGAAAGGTATGTATAACCCTGATCCACAGTCCAGATTCTGGAAAATGGGTTACGGAAAAGAAAAAGTTCAGTTTGAATCTTTAGAACAACTGAAAGAATACATGGAAGCTGTGGCCAACAGTAAGTAATGTTTCTCAGTTAAAATGAAAGATTAACACTATTGTTATAATAATTAAGAGGAATCAGGGTTGACTAACTTTCAGCCCTGATTTCTCTTTTTGGGTTTTACTCCACTCCGGCATAGTCAGCCAGATAAGCATATTTGGCAGTCAGGGCTCCATTGGTGCATATAGTAGCGCGGGTCAGTATATCGCTTTCGGGGCTCAGCACCTCAGGCAGTATGTATTTTTCAAAGTGCACCCCGAAGTACTGCGATGCATCGCATGGCAGTTCATTAGGTAGGTTATCGACCGCCATTATATCTATTATTTCATTATCTGGCAGGAAAGGACTTGTTTTTTCAAGCGTAGTGCGGGTAATACCATACACAGGTTCGGCAATGGTGGAGGAGCCTATATTAAGCGGCACGGAGCCATCAGTATCACAGGTAATGTCTGATATTACGCTGATACGCCAGTCATTGCGCTTCACCTGCTCTTTTTCAAACAGGCGGGGGATGCGCTTCTCCCAATATATCCCGTTCATCAGTATATCAGCCTGGTTGATATAGCCTGAAAACAAACATTTATAGGCCTCGGGATGTGCGTGAAAGTCATCTCGCTGGAAGGTGTCGTTGTCTTTGCGGGCATAAAGGCCCTGGCCTTTCAGGTGTGTGAACACCGGGTATTCGTATTGGTGGGTGAGGAAATCGAGCGGTTCCACCGGCTCAATATCAAGCTGTGTTAATACCTCCAGCACACCTGCGGCCACCTTGCCGCTACCCGTCATTACTATTTTTAATTTGGGCAGCTTTATATGTTCATATGCCGCAAGCAACGCCTGGTAACTGTTAACGGAATGCGCCGCTGGCAACTCAAACAGACCTGTTTTTTTACCATAAGTGAGCAAGCCATTGTGCGCCCCCACTATGCCGGCAAAATGTCCGAAACCAAGTATACGCTGCGCATCAGTGTGGGTAAGGCACTCATAGTCTATCATGGTAATGCGGCGCGCAATGAGGGCGCGCATCAGGTCCTGGTTGTGCGGCTGCTTCTTTTTGGTATGCGAGAAGAAAAAATAAGTTTTACCTTCTATCAGGTGCTGCGGGGGCACCTCTTTTATACCCAGCAATATATCGCACTGCTGCATATCATCGCTAATTTCTATGCCTTCCAGCAGGTAAGCGGCATCGGGAAAGCAGCGGATGGGTGAGGGCTCCACAATTATTTTTACATTGGGGAAGTTGGTTTGTATATAGCTGCATTGCTTTGGTGTAAGGGCAACACGGTTATCGGGTAAAGTCTTTCTTTCTCTTATCAGTCCTATACGGAGCATCTTTTGTAATTTTGAGTGCAAAGATAAGAAATCCCCCAACGGGGATGAAAGTATATACATTCACATTGCAACTTCATCATTTATTAATGGATAACTATTTTGAACTTTACCAGCTCCCAATATCTTTTACACCACTTGCCGCACAGGTAAAGTCGAAATATTTTGAGCTGAGCCGTACCTACCACCCTGACCGCTTTGCCAACGCTGATAATACCACCCAGCTGCAGGCCCTTACCATGGCCAGCCAGGTCAACAAAGCCTACAAAACGCTCACTGACCCTGATGCTACCATGGCCTATGTGCTGCAGCTGAACGGAGTAATGGAGCATGACGAGAAATATACCCTGCCACCCGCCTTCCTGATGGAGATGATGGACATAAATGAAGCGGTAAGCGAGTGCGAAGCCGACCGCGCCAACGAAGCCGCCCGCCATCTGGCCCAGCAAACTCTTGACGAGCAACTGGAAACATGGGCCACAGCAGCGGCAGCACTCATAACACAATACACCGCCACCCCAACGGAAGAGATACTAAAAAAAAAAAAAGATATGTATTTCCGTAAAAAATACCTGTTGCGAATTAAGGAAAGAATGGCTAAGTTTGCAACCCGGTAAGTAGGTTAACAGATGGCAGCCCGCTGTTAACTAATACAAGCCTCGATGGCGGAATTGGTAGACGCGCTAGACTCAAAATCTGGTTATCGCAAGGTAGTGCAGGTTCGATTCCTGTTCGGGGCACAATGATTAAAACCCGCGCTGGTCGCGGGTTTTGATTTTTACCCTAACGGGAAGTTCGAACTATACCTCAATTTTATACTATTCAACTACCTTTGACCTTCAAGTATACCATTGTATCAATCCATGAATTACGAATTAGAAAAGGATATTTGGACAGATGCTGATTTTGAAAACATGGGCTGGCATGACTGTAGAATATATAAAATTCGGTTGGGCCTGGATCTGGAATTAGATATTGACTACATTTTCAAGTGGAATCAACCAGATTTGGAGGGCTTACCATTTACATTTTGGCTCGCACCCGCAACTTTAGCATTCAGAGGACCTAAACAAGTAACTTTCGATTTGGACATTGCCTTTGAAGATGTCGGGGAAATTGATAGTATTGAAAGAAGTGTTGGAGATGAGGGAACATCTTGGACCATCGATACGCAAAAAGGAGAGATTCAATTTTTATCTTCAGGTTTTGAACAGTTTATTCGTCAGAAACCAACATATCAATTTGGGCAGACAATTTCTTATTTTGACCGATATGGATATTCACTTGAAAGAACGACAAACCAAAATAACCCTAATCTTTTAAAGGATGACTATCTTGATCGACGTAAAAAAAACTTTGACAACTTCGATAGTTTTAAAAGGAAACATTTATTAAAGTTGGAAAAGGAAACATTGAATAACCTAAAGGACAATAATAAAATAAACCTAAAATATTATTTATTAAAGGAAAGAGAATTAAAAAAAATGATTGCTGACATTGACCTTTTCCTTAAAGATACAATCTTTGAAAGTTTGGGCTCCTTTTGAGCGTAATTTTTATGACAGTAATTTCTTCAACGGATATAGTTTATAAAAGAAATCTCTTATTTGGTTCGAAGTTTTGTCTGTTAGGGGCACAAAGGTGAGAGCGGAGAAACATAGAAGTTTCTCCGCTTTTTTGTTTCCGCAAGTCGAAAAGACTTGCATGATTTTAGACACAAGTGAAAAAACACTTGCGCCAAATGGGGGTTTAATTTCCATCAGGCCGAACCCCAACAATGGTGTATTTGAAATATCAGTACAGTCGGCAATAACCGAGGACGCAACTCTAAGTATCACCGATCTGACCGGCAGGAGCCTGTACGAAACATACTGCAGAACAAACCAGCCAGTTAAAATAACTACCCAGCTACCGAGCGGTGTCTATTTTGCAGTGGTGAATACTGCACATGGAAGGAAGACTG
>JACMPD010000151.1 GCA_014377675.1 Taibaiella sp. | reverse complement strand
TATAAAGGGTATGGTTGCCCCCTCCTCAAATAACTGTAAAACCGCCGCCACGTCCTGCTGCCTTAAATTAAGCGCTGCCGCTACACCCTGAATATATGCTCTCATTTTTCCCTGCTTTAACTCATGCGAAAGTAGGCCTGCCGGCCGAGTGAAAAAAGGATATTTTGTTGCATTTTTTTTATAATGGAGACTTATTAGTATTAAACCAACCGGGTGGGCTACGGTTAGAATTTAGCGCCCTTTTGGATAGCGGATATACTGCCAGGGCTTTAAGGCGTTCATGTTTTTCGCAAAGTACATGTTATTTTGACCCTTAATAGTTACTGATATTAATATTTTCCCACTCTTTCTGCTGAAGTGAAAATAATGCCCGTGCTGATAATGCCAGTTGAAGATATAATGCCTGAAAGCGCAATAGTAACTGTCTGCATAGGTAATAATGAAGTCATTTTCACCATAGTCACTTATCAGGGGCTCTTTTAAGCTACCGCTATATATTAGCTTTCCACCATAGCATTGTACCGGGCAGGTGTCATCAGGGTGTGTATCTCCCAACATTGATACACCGGCTATTATTTTAACCTTTGTCTCATCAAGATTATCAACCGTAACAGATATGCTATTGGCATTCCAGAATGTAATATAGTCCCTGTTAACGCGCTTCAGCACCAACAACACAACAAGGAAAACGCAACACACTGCGACCAATATTTTAGCAACATTTTTCATCTTGAAATATAAAGCTGTTGTAAAATAAACGAAATTTGGATAGGTACGCATTATTTCCAGGAGCCAGGGGTTTTAAAGCTGATTTGTTTGACACCTTCACTGGTCGTAGCGTCTCGCTAGTACCTAATATTTTGGAAGCGGTCGCTTCCGTTAAAGGCTCAGCCAGATTGGTAATATATGTAGTTTATTTTGCTGTTGCGCACCTATGGAGCGCATGGAACCGAATATATTTTTGCTATAGACCTTGGACTCCAACGGAGTTCGTCACGGCAGCGTAGATTGAATTTTTTTGTGCGTATTTTACGGCACAGTAAGCCTATGACCACTAGAGAGGAAAATAACATTAAACAGATAAAATAAGAACATGAGATTATTACTAAGTTTCTTACTTGCCTTTTGGTTTCCTGCAATAAGCATTGCACAAAAGAAAGTGTTCAACTGTGAGATTCTCAGAAAATCTATTGAAAGGAAAGAGTTTTCACAGCAGTTCTTTTTAGATAAATACAATGAAGATATAACCATAGTTGATACTGGCGGCTATTTCAATTATTGTCAGCCACTTTACGTTGGAAACAGAAAAGCTATAATATATCACGATACATGTTTTCTAACGAAGGAACACGCAATTATTATTTACAATACACAGAATTACGCAAAGTCATCAGTCATTCATTTTTTTCGAAAATGCAGTAATACTTCTCTTGAAATTGAATATAAAACAAAAGGAGAAAAAGTAAAAATAATTTCTGCTCTTAGGGGCATATTCTAAAGGTAGTTTGGCGGGTGTTGCGCACCTACGGAGCGCATGGATTGAATATGTTTTTTGCTACAAACCCTGGACTCCTATGGAGTCGGTGAATGGGAGTAGTGCCTGCAATGAACGATGCGGAAACGGGTGTTTTACGCGGTAGAATTATTTCGCCAATTTGGAGCTTGGCAACTGGTCAGACGTAGTCGGAGACTACGCCTAACAGAGACGTCCGGTAAGCAAGCGAAACGCTCCGACCAGTGTACGAGAAGTTTGTAATTATTTTAACGCCATATTATACAAACATGTAGAATATACCGTTATTTGCACAAAATGGGGCCCAATGGCAAGCAGCGTGAAACAAGGCATCTTTTATTTTCTTTTCGCTGTTCTATTACTGCCACTGCTGCAGCTATACCTTCCATTCGTGAAGAGTGCACCGCTAAGTGGTATAGGCAGTGCGCCTGATGTCAATTTCTCATTCGCTGATTGGTGGGAGGGCACCTACCAACAGAAAAAAAGCAAATATTTTGATGATAATGTAGGGTTCAGGGCTGACTTTGTACGGGTGAACAGCCAGCTTAACTACAGTGTTTTTAACTATATACACGCTGGTCATATTATAGAAGGGGAACAGAATTATCTTTACATGAGTGACTATATTGATAGTTATTATGGCCGCGATTTTATTGGCGCTGACTCCATACGCAGGCAAATGGTAAAACTCAAAGCAGTACAGGACACACTTCAAAAACTGCGGAAGACACTGGTATTGGCCTACGCTCCTTCAAAAGAGTTCATGTACCCCGAATACATCCCGGCAAAGTTGAGAGGAAAAAGAACTACAACAAATTTTGAGACTTACCTGCATACCGGCACCTCAGTGGGCATCAATCAACTTGACCTGAATACCTGGTATTGCGGAC
>JACMPD010000150.1 GCA_014377675.1 Taibaiella sp. | reverse complement strand
TGGCCTGTGGCTGCGGCTATACGGCACTTCCGTGATGAGTTTGAATGGCATGTTAAAAACCCTGAAGAATCTCAGAAAAGGAATTTTGGGATAGCGCACTATGCTGATGCGAGACCTTTTAGCGCAACAACATAAAATAACACAATATTATGGGCTTAGTTTATGCTGAAATACAATTGTCAAACCCGGTACTGCAAGGCAGTATGCCTGTTAATATCAACTGCCTCGTTGACAGCGGCGCAACCTATTTATGTATCACCCAGCATGTTGCTAATCAATTAGGCTTAAAAGAACTTCACCAAAAAGAAGCTCAGCTTGCTGACGGGTCATCAAAACTATTGCCTTATGTAGGGCCGATAAAAGTAGAGTTTATGAATCGTGTATGTTTTGTGGGCGCAATGGTTTTAGGAGATGAATGTTTGCTCGGAGCTATACCTATGGAAGATATGGACCTGGTAATAATTCCCAAATTGTTTAAGCTTAGTGTAAACCCCGAATCACCTAATGTAGCAAGAGGTAAGGTAAAATAATTATAATGACCAGTCATATTAACCAGATAGAAATAACCAACTTTAAGTCCATCCGCCACATGAAAATTGACGGGTGTAAGCGGATTAATGTGTTTATTGGTTATCCTAATGTGGGGAAAAGTAATATACTGGAGGCGTTGGGTATGTTTACATTGCCCTATTTAAAAATAGCGGGGAGTAAGAAACTGTCCGATTTTATACGCTTAAAAAATTTGCCTGGATTATTTTATGGTACCGATACTACTACGCCAGTTCAAGTAAAGATTAATGAAGATGAACTTATCTTTTCAGGTATATATGACAGGTCAGCTTTCTATCCTTTGGAATGCGAATATTTATATAAAGGCGATAATTCCGATACAGCAATAAAATCTCCATTGTTAAAGCCCAAAATGTTTTTTGATGACGATTTAAACGTAAAATTTGAAAATTTACCAAATAAAATCGGAGGATTTGGAAAATTTGAAATATTGAAATACCATTTTAATATTGATAAACTTAAACCCAAAAAAACTTCATTTTCAACTCTTATTCCACCTTTTGGTAACAATCTATATAATGTTATTGCCGAAAATGATGAACTAAGAAACTTTTTAAAGGAAGAATTTGAAAAGATAGGCGGTGAATATATTTATGACACTGAAGATAATGTCGGGAAAATATTGAAAGAAAATAATGGAAAAATATTTACTTTACCCATAAGCTCAATAGCTGATACTCTTCAACGTCTTATTTTTTACATGGCGGCAATAGTCTCAAATAAAAACTCTGTTTTGCTTTTTGAAGAACCGGAAGCGCATATGTTTCCACCGTACATAAGCAAATTGTCAGGAGATATTATTTTTGATAAGCAGAACGATAATCAATATTTCATTAATACCCATAGTCCATTTGTAATAGGTGAATTTTTAGAGGATGCACGGGAAGATTTATCCGTATATTTGGTTGATTACAAGGATAACGAAACAATTATTAAAAAATTATCTGGCGAAGAATTGCATGAAGTCTATCAATATGGGGTAGATTTATTTTTTAATATCCAAAGTTACCTTGACTGATAAATATGAACTTCGTACCAGAATGTTACTTTGACACAGTTTTGGTTAAAATGATATTACGAGTTAAAAAAGTAAATCATCAGAAAGGATGCCCCACGGTTGTCAATGAAATGAGAAAAAGCAAGTTACTAAAAGATGATTTTGCCGTGGGTATAATTGACAAGGATAAAAAAGAGTTAGATTATATAAACAATAATTTCCATTGCGAAATTACAAGCAATAATTTGATGCTATGGAAACACAAAAACAAACAGCATTATATTATCCAGATAATACCTGCAATAGAAAAATGGATTTTATTGGTTGCAGGAGAAGGTAAAATAAACATAACTGATTTTGGACTGTCAGAAGATTTGGATAGACTTAGTAAACTAACCAAAACAGATAGAGTAGATGAAGATCCATTTCTTATAAGTTTTTGTCACCGTTTAATAAATAGTGACAGCAGAACAATGAGAACCTTAACTTTGTGGCTTACGTACCTCTTTGAACATAATCGTAATGCGGATATAAAAGTATTAAAACAACATGTCTGATACACCAAAATTTAAAGTAACAGTAGATAACATAAGCATTGAAGTGCCCGTAGGCACTACTATACTCAATGCCGCGCGCATGATAGGTGGTGATGTTACCCCGCCGGCAATGTGCTACTACAGCAAGCTTGATGGCAGCGGCGGCAAATGCCGCACCTGCCTAGTTGAGGTAAGCAAGGGGTCAGAGAAAGACCCTCGCCCTATGCCCAAGCTGGTGGCCAGCTGCCGCACCACGGTAATGGATGGTATGGAAGTGAAAAATATTACTTCTGAAAAGGTAGTAGACGCCCGCAAAGGGGTAGTAGAGTTTTTGTTGCTCAATCACCCGCTTGACTGCCCCGTTTGTGACCAGGCCGGTGAGTGTGACCTGCAAAACCTAAGCTACGAGCATGGTAATGAAGGCACCCGGTACGAGTTCCCGCGCCGTACCTTTGAGAAAGAAGATATAGGCCCGTACATACAACTGCACATGACACGTTGCATAATGTGTTTCCGGTGCGTGTATACCGCAGAGCAACTGACCAACCGCCGGGAGCATGGCATACTGGAGCGCGGCGACCATGCCCAAATAAGCACCATGCTCAATAAGGCATTAGATAATGAATTTATTGGCAATGTAATAGACGTGTGCCCTGTTGGCGCACTTACTGATAAAACATTCCGCTTTAAAAACAGGGTATGGTTCACCAAGCCTATGGACGCGCACCGTGACTGTTCCTGCTGCAAGGGCAAAGTGCGCCTTTGGATGAGGGGCGATGAGGTATATCGCGTTACTGCCCGTAAAGACCAGTGGGGCGAGGTGGAAGACTGGATTTGTAATGAATGCCGTTTCCAGAAAAAATCGACAAAAGACTGGGTAATAGAAGGCCCTACAAAAGTAGCCCGCAACAGCGTAATAGCCCAGGGCCACTACGAAGGCACAAAGAAAACACCAATTGTCATTGACAAGGTAATAGGTAAAGACCCTAAGTTCCTGCTTGATATACACGATATAAGTGACGTGAACAAGCCAGAAATTGAGCTTTCAAAGATCAAGGGGCCGGCGCATTCTAATGACTTTAAGGATTAGGTAGAGAGTAAAAACGATCTCGTCTTTATTGCAAATATACCAAGAGTCAAATGAATTGTATTGCTCATGGCAAGACCAGTGATGAAGCTGTGGAAGAAGTAAGTGCTGTTGCTGGATGATGAATTTATAGGACAAAAGAAAAAGGCTGGCATATACCCGAACCTAAAGGAAGGCTGATGTTTGGCTGAAGAATGAAATAAACATTAAAACGAACCACTATTTTTTTAATTAATTTTGCATTAAATCTTTTGTTATGGTCAATGAACTAATGTCAGATAATGTGAAGGAACAGATTGAAATGATAAAGCGAGCTACAGCAATAGCTGCACAGAGTAAGGAATCAGCTATCAAGTTTCTGAGAGATGCCGGTATCCCTAAAGGGAATGAAGGTTTTGGCAAAAAAAAGAAACCATAAAGTATGCATGATTACCAGCCTTTTAGTGTTATCGGTTTCCATAGCTGCGATAAAGCCGTTGGGATGCGTGTTTTAATAGGTCAGGATGAATTGCTACCCAGTCAAAACTCATGGGATTGGTTAGGAGAAGGTATCTATTTTTGGGAACAAAATCCGTTACGAGCAGTAGAATATGCTGTGGAAAGTGCGCAAAGAAAACAATTCAATAAGAAACCAATAGAAATTCCATTTGTCATTGGTGCAATCATTGATCTTGGAAATTGCCTTAATCTAACCGAATCGGGTTCATTAAAAATTTTAAGTACGGCATATACCGGGCTGAAATTATTGAAGGATTTAAGTGGCGAGGCAATGCCTGTGACTAATGGCAATAATCGTGCATTAGATTGTGCTGTTATTGAATATCTTCATCAAACCCAAAAAGTAAATAATCAGCCTCAATTTGACACTGTCAGGTGTGCTTTCCCTGAAGGCGAACAAGCATATTCAAATTCTTTTATAAGCTCAAGATTACATATGCAAATTTGCGTAAGAAACGCCGAATGCATTAAAGGTTTTTTCATTCCTAGGCCGATCGGAAAATATAATTCCGTCAACTAAGGCTACTTGGTGATATTTTTTAACTAACTAAATTACTTTTGCGGTATTATGCTGTTATTAGAAGTTGAAATGGCCCTGATTATAGAAAAGGTTATCCTTATCTCTGTTATACTTATGGGCTCTTTGGGTATAGCCATGTACGCTACATGGGCAGAGCGTAAAGTTGCCGCGGTAATGCAGGATCGTATAGGGCCTAACAGGGCGGGGCCGTGTGGTTTATTGCAGCCACTGGCTGATGGTCTTAAACTCTTCTTTAAAGAGGAGATCATCCCTGACCGTTCTACCCGCTTCATATTCATTCTTGGCCCTTGCCTGGCCATGTTTACCGCTACAATGACAAGTGCTGTCGTTCCATGGGGTCCTGATATTACTATTGGCGATCATGTTATCTCATTACAGGTGGCTGATATTAATATTGGAATTCTTTTTGTCTTTGCTGTCGTGAGCCTTGGCGTTTACGGCATTATGCTGGGCGGCTGGGCGTCTAATAACAAATTTTCGCTGCTCAGTAGTATACGTGCTGCATCGCAGGCTATATCTTATGAACTGGCTATGGGCATCAGCCTAATAGCCTTGCTTATGATGACGGGCTCCCTCAGCCTGCGCGAAATAGTACAGCAGCAGCATGGCTTTTGGCAAGACGGGTATTTTAGCTGGAACTTCTTCAAGCAGCCGCTCGGCTTCATTATCTTCCTTACCTGTTCTTTTGCTGAGCTGAACCGGGCACCTTTTGACCTGCCGGAGTGCGAAAGCGAGCTGAACATGGGTTACCACCAGGAGTACTCTTCTATGAAGCTCGGCTTCTATCTGTTCGCGGAGTATATCAATCTGTTTGTGAGTTCGGCTATCATCAGCACGCTGTTCTTCGGCGGATATAACTTTCCCTTTATGGACCAGGTGCAGGCTGCTGTGCCTTCAGTAGTGTTTGGCATTGTATGTGTTTCTGCGCTTATGGTAAAGGTGGTAAGCATGATATTGTTCTTTATGTTCGTGAGGTGGACCCTACCCCGCTTCCGTTATGACCAGTTGATGAAACTGGGCTGGCGCTCCCTTATACCGCTTGCATTAGTAAACATGCTGATAACCGGTGGTGTTATATTGTGGGTGATAAAGAAGTAGGAAGGTTTAAGTATTGCCTCATTACAGCTTTTTATGATAGATCCAGATATATCGTCCTTTTTTTCAGGCTTGGAGGCTACTATAGCCTATGCCAAAAAGTACCAGGAAAACAATAGCGAAGAATTTGCTTTTGAGTTCAATCCGCTTATCCATTTTTATGATAAGGGAGAAAACCAGTTATCTGACATGCTCGCATTTTTTTTAGATCCTGAAGAAAAGCACGGGCAAAAGCGACTATTTGTTGATATCTTTCTGAAAGAATTGGGCTTAACTGAAATTGTTGGGTTTTATACCAATGTACGTGTAAAAAGAGAGCAGCCAACTGATGAGAGAAGGAAAATAGATATAGTCTTATTTTTTGACAATCGGTATGCGATTGGCGTTGAAAATAAAATTTGGGCCCCAGACCAAAATATGCAGGTCAGCGATTATTATGATTGGCTTGATAAACATTATCCTAACAGATTTAGTCTTATTTATCTTACACCTTACGGTCATTCACCATCAGCAATAGACGAGTCAAGGAAGATTATAATTAAAGACCACTCTACCTTTACAATAAACCTAATAAAATTATGGGCTGAAAAATGCAAAGCAGATAAGGTTCGACATTTCTTAAAAGATTTTTCTCAATTTGTTGATAATGAAATAAAGGGTTGTATGTTTGTATCGGTAAATAGGAGGTTTTTTTGATTTTTCTTTATCTGAGAAATGGAAATTGGGTTTACTAAGACGCATTTTCTGTCCCCTAATAATTCACTGTAAAGGGAATAGTTCTCTTTTATTTCAGGCACCAAACTTTTATGTAAAGACATAGTATTAGCCGATATTTTTATGGAATGTAATACTATGAAAAAAATAATAGCAATGCAATATTTTCCCTTAATTTTCATCGCTTATGCATATTGTGCGCCTCAAAGGAGTAAACTGCAAGTGTTTTATGACATAAAAAAATATTTGATTAACACATTTAAATAAGAAAATTATCAATAATGACGCTTTTAGGCAAAGAGTAAAATAATTTACCCAATTTAATAAAGGCATACCATTTACGGTTAGCCTTACGTATTAGTTATTTATTTAATCCCATCTTAGCGATAGTTACCAAACGTTAGTGGTTTCGGCGGGTTCAGAAACCCGCTCATTTGTGTGGACACGAGAGCGCTGTAATCACACTCGCGGTGGTGGGTAATTGGGTACATGCTATCCTGATCAATTTTACCCCCAATAAAAAAAATAGCCACCGGCAGTTGCCCGTGGCTATTGTATAAATTTTGATGATGGTTGGTATTATTAATACGTCTCGTACTGCATCTGGTAGACATCGGTGTGGTAGCTGCCGGATGAATCGGTTACAACGGCCGTGGTCTTGGTTACTTTGTTGTCTGCGTCTATTACATAGGTAATGTCTGCTATTGTGCCGGGAACGGTGATGTTGCGGACAAGGCTACTGTTCTGGTAGATATTCTGGCCGAATTTAAACATGGAAAGCAATTGCAGGTAGTCGCCGTTGCGATTTGGTTTGTCAGTGAAAAACTCGAAGGTTCCTTTATAGGCAGGGCCGAGTGAGGAAACCGCAGCAAGGAAATTGCCGTTGTAAGAAGTATAATTTACATAATTGGTATCATTATAGTCTACTCTGCTGAGCAGGTTAACTAGGTATGCGTATTTTGTTACCTGCCCCAGTATGTAACTCTTGGTTATGTGCCCCCTCAAATCAGAAATGAAAGTATCTTTTTCGGCTAAGGTTTCATTCACAAACCTGGTTGTTTTAAAGATAGTATCTTCCACATAGGTGAGATAGCTGATAGTATTAGATGCGGCGGCGTTGTTGGTGGTATAGACTACCTGTGTTACACGGTTATAATTATCATATACAAACCTATAGTTTTCATTCACTATTTGTAATGATGAAAGCGATGGGGTAGCGGTACGGGTTACATTGAGCAGCCTGTAGTTGTTTGGGTAAGGGTTAAGGGTATTCGTTTTTTTACAGGAAATAATAGTAAAAACGGATAAGAGAATAAGCACCGGTAGCCGGAGGGAATGCCTGTTCATATATAAAAATTGATTTATGCTGTGCACTCAAAAATAATAAATACATCGCAAAATACAAGAATTAACTCATTAAAATGCTGTAATTATTTTATTTCACTCAAAAAGTCAGTAAGCAGGTGGGCTATATCATCAATATGGTTCATTGAGAGCTCACCGGCTTTATCATTTATATCATGGTAGAAGCCTTTTCCGCCATTGGTATAGATAAAAAACGAAGGTACCCCCGCTTCGCTAAAGTGGTAATGATCGCTGTTGGCAGCCTTACCACGGCTTTTTACCTGTGGCAGGTAATGTCCTCTTTCATTTATTGCCTGCAACTGGCTGTACTGGGCGGGGTATTCAGTGGCGTTAACCACTGTAATGCCGTCGGTTGCATCACCCATTATATCCATATTGGTCAGGAATTTAATACTGCCAAGTGGCACCAGCGGGTGCTTCGTAAAATATTGCGACCCTACCAGCCCCGCCTCTTCGCCGCTGAATGCAATGAATAATATGCTGTAATGTTGCGGGTGCGCCTGAAAGTACCTGGCCATGTAGAGCAGCATTGCGGTACCGCTGGCATTATCACTGGCACCCGGAAACACCGCATCATTCCCCATCATGCCGAGATGGTCATAGTGCGCGGTAATGGCGATAAATGTATCTGTTACCTCACCGGGTATCACGCCGGCTATATTATCATTTTTCCCGCTTCTTATCCACCTGTTCTCTACATCGGCACTTACTGTTTTTATTTCGGCATTGGCAGCATCATCGTTAATATAAAATACGGTGGCTGCTATGCGGTCCTGGCTAACCGTCCAGATAAATTTATCTTTTTGTGGTACAATAAAGCAACCAGCAGGTAACGTTGCGGCTATGTGGTGGCGCCTCGTGCCCATCAATTTGCACAATGTATCTATATCAGTAAGGTAGTAGGCGTTGCTTTCATTTGTGATGGTCGTCCTGATTGCCAGCCAGTCACTTTTTGTTTTTACACCGGCAAGGCTAACGGTTTTAACATTCAAATTTCCCCCAATATACTCTGAGCTGCCCGCATCTATAATAAAATCTTTACCTGGCACCTGGCTCACTCCGTTAAAACTCAGTTTCATAGTGCCGGGAAAAGTATTTACCGGGAATGAATAGCGCTGCACATAACTTTTCCTGTTACCTGCGGGCTGCAGGCCATATCTTCTAAATTCTTTTTGCAGATATACTGATGCTTTATGGCGGCCATTATTTACATATCCGCGGCCGTACATGCTTTCATCAGTCAGTGCATTAATGTGCCGCATCAAAAATGGCTTAGCGGTATCCGCCTTTTGGCTTTGTCCGAAACAAAAAACCGGTGCAGTAAGACAAAAAACTATTAAAACAGTAAATATCCTGAACATGTTATAGGGTACAAAAAATATGAGTGCAAGATAATTAAATTTTAAACGCCATTTTGAAATTGTAGGATTCAAATACCAGGATTTAGAATCCAAATTCCAGTTTTCAAATTTCGGTTTTCAAATTCAAACTCCACATCCGGATTCAAAAGCAGGTTTCCGTTTCAAACCGGTGGCAATGACATATAAGAGAAAAGGCACCACACGGCGCCTTTTCTCTTATAAAATTTTAATTTATTATTTGCTGATAACCATTCGGAACACCATATTTTCCGCACCGGCTATTATATTAGCCAAGTAAATGCCATTGGCTAAAGAAGCATCAAGTGAAACCGGGAAGTTAACCGAGCCATTAGCTACAGGAGCCGAACCAGTATAAACCACCTGGCCCAATATGTCCGTCACTTTTACCGCAAGTTCGCCATCGGCGCCATTACTCACCATTCCTTTAAGTATAAAAGAACCGTTGTTAGGGTTAGGCGTAAGAGTAAACCAGGTGTTAGTGTTGAGCTGCTGACTGCTGCTGGTTACTGATACGGTAACACCTGCACTGTATGCATTGGCAGGCGTTGCGCAAGGCTCACTGCTCTGTACCATGCAGGTAACCACCTGGCCAAAGGCAAGCGTAGTAGTGGTATATGTTGCGTTTGTAGCGCCAGGTACTGCGGTACCATTAATATACCACTGGTAAGCCGGAGCGCTGCCGCCATGGGTTGCCGTTGCAGTAAAGGTAACCGGCTGGCCGGCGCGTACGCTGGTGTGGTTAGCGGTTACGGTTACAATATTGGCTACATTGGTGTCTACCTTCACAGTTACAGGGGCACTTAAGGCGGTGTCTGCAAGCCTGCACAGGAAGTCGCTTATCATAGTCAGATTCAGCACATCGCCATCAGCGGGTGCATAAGTGTAAGAAGGGCCTGTGGCAACGTTAATGCCGTTTTTGGTCCACAGATAGGCCGGTGAGCCGCCGCCATTTACAGGCACGGCGGTAAAGGTGGCTATTGTTGATTCACAAACCGTATCATTAGGATAGGAGTTGATGCTTACAGCCGGATAAACATATGGGCTGAACGTCATAACGACTGAGTTGGAAGCAGTATCAGGGTATGCGCAGTAGGCATTGCTGGTCAGCATTACTTTAACCACATCACCACTTGCCGGTGAGTAGCTGAGTGTTGCCGTGGTGCTTGCCGGTGTGCCGTTGATGTACCACTGGTAAGCAGGGGCAGTGCCGCCGTTAACAGGCACCGCAGCGAAAGAAGCTGAGGTCATGCCGGTACAAAGTACGATACCTGGTGTGGCGTTAATGGTAACTGAAGGCACCACAACTGATGAAGTGCTCACTGTAACAGTAACAGTTGATGAAACAGAGGAGCAGCTGCCTGCGTTGGTAATAATAATTGTATAGTTGCCGGTTGTGCTGGCACTGTAAGCGGCTGTGGTAGCGCCTGTGATGTTGATGCCGTTCCTCTGCCACTGGTAAGTGAGGCCTGAGCCGGTGGTAGCGTTAAGTGTAACTGATGCGCCCATGCATATACTGGTAAGGCCTGCAGCAGTTATTACAGCGGTTGGGGCTGCGTTCACTGTTACGGTTGCGGTAACCGCGGTAGTGCAACCTGTAGCGTTGGTAACGCTATAAGTAATTAATACAGTACCGGTACCAACACCAGTAACCAGGCCTGATGTGTTAACTGAAGCAATTGATGCGTCAGCGGTCGTCCATACACCGCCTGCGGTAGTATCAGCAAGTATTGAAGAGCCACCGGGGCATACATTCATAGTACCTGTAATAGGCCCCACTACTGATGGATTAGAAACCGTAATGGTGCGCAGCACCGCTGCAGTGCCGCAGCTGTTAGTAACAGCATAGGTAATAGTAACCGTGCCTGCCGTAACGCCTGTAATAACACCTGAAGAATTGATAGATGCTACAGAAGGGTTGCTGCTGCTCCAGCTGCCACCTGCAGTAGCATCGGCAACGGTACCTGTGCCGCCTATGCAAACACCGGAAACACCGGTGATAGGCGCAGCATATAATGAAAGAACAGTAATGGTAGTACCCGTTGATGTGGCAGAGCAAGTACCTTGCGTTACCACCACGCGGTAGCTACCTGCGGCTGATGCAGTATAAGAGGAGTTGGTAGCACCCGCTATATCAACACCGCCAAGCTGCCACTGGTAAGTGTAGCCTGTGCCGGTAACCGCGTTAAGCGCTACAGTGCCGCCTGTGCAAAAAGATGTTGCTCCCGCAGCCGTAACTGTGGTTGCTGGTGCCGAGCAAAGAGGGCCATCCATAAGGAAGTACCTGCCGAAGCCGGTGAATGTAGCTTTAAAGGCTACATAGTTTGGTGCTGTGGTTAATGTAGGTGTAAGGAATACTGTGTTAGATGCGTTAATGCCTGCATCGGTAGCTGAGGTGGTCCTTACCAGGTATACTGATGATGGTGCAGTACCTGCAAGCTCAGTATTGGTCATGTAAAAACTAACATCGTAAGTAGTGGAAGCCGCACCTGTGGTGGGTGTTATTAAAATTTCTTTTCTTGACCTGTTGGCTGATGAAAATGAAGCTGTGGTAAAGCCGTTACCTGCCTGTGTTACCGTAGCAGTAACACAACCGAGGTTAGCTGTTTCGTTGTCAAGGCCTGCAATTACATTGGTATCAGCAGTAGGTGTATAAAAGTACACTTCAGTATTGGCAGCTACATCCCATGTGCGGGTTCTGCCGGCTGCAGTTTCAATAGCTGCAGGCGGTGCTGCCTGCTTAAAGCGCATTACCGGGCGGGCTGTACCCGTTCCGCTTCCGCTCCAGGTGAGGCTGCAACCGGTGCCGGTGCCGCCGTTGGTACCGTTGCGGTTGGTAACTATATAAGGGTTGTTGTCAATACCTTCTACAGTATCATTGAGCGCGAAGGCTGCGGTATTGCGGCCATAGCATATTTCAACAGCTACGTTGCTGGTGCCATCCCAGGTGAATGATCCCATATTAAAGTCAATAGAATCTATTCCAACATTCGTGGTATGATTGCCGCCATATACCTGTGTAAGGCCGGTAGCATAACCTGCAGCCAGATTGCCCGCTGTTGTATTGCCCATAGCAACGGTATACCCGAGGAACGGGGCAGTAGAGCTTTTAGAACGCACCTGGAACGCGATTTGCGTTACCGGCACACCTGGCCTTAAGCCCGCGGCGGTTGCTTCAGTAGCATCAAGCAGGTACTGCGAATGTAGCCTGCGGCTGTTACCCGCGAAGGGTGAGGTAAGGTTACAAAACGTAGCAGTGCCGGTATTAAGCGTATGGTACTCAGGGCCGCCATAAGAGGGTATGCTGTCGTTGTTATATATATTTACTTGCAAAGAATCATTGGTTGGCGATATGATTGCGGTACTGCCCATAGTGGCCAATGTAAAATATAGGGTAAGATTTTTATTATCTCTGACAACGCCATTATCAAACAGGGTAAGTGTGGCGAAGTGGGTAGTGGTGTCACCAGGTGCGAAAGTAAGTGATGTGGAAGTCAATGAATAGTCAACCCCCGCAACTGCGGTGCCATAAGCAACAGTTACGTTAGCAACCGGGCTGCCACCCGTTATAGGTGCGCCTACAGCCTTCAGGCCAATATTTACTGTTCTTGAAGCCGGGCATGATGTTGTGGAAGCGTTTTCGGTAATATTAAGTGTAGTGGCCGTAAAGCCTATCTGCGGTGTACAGGAGATAAATGCAGGCCCAACACCTACAGCATACCATGCGCTGGTAACGCACTGCACTTCAGCCGAACATGGGCCGTATAAAGTTGTAGCCGCGTTAATTGACGCTGCGCGGCAGGCCGCATAGTCATCAGTACTGGCCAGCGCCAGTTCGGTCTGGTACAATATGTCCGCAGCCTTGGTCCAGCCAATTGCGTTTACGTTGTACGCTGTGCCGAGGTCATTGGTGCCAATGCCGCCGTTCACTACAAAATAATACCAGTGGTTCAGTACTCCGCTATTGGTGTGTACACCACAGTTATCATTAGTTGTGGAGCTTGGCGTAGGGCAACCTGCAACGGATGCATCCACCCAGTTAGTGCCATTGTAAGTGGCAGGGTCGCCTTGCAGCAAAGGGTTATCCATGCTGCGGAGCGGCGTGCCGTTTCTTATCTCCTCTCCTATTTTCCAGGGGTTTTTAGCTACGGCGTCGGTTTCGTAAGGGTTAGCCCAGTTCTCTATTGTCGCTGCCCAGCAGTCGCTGAAACCTTCATTCATAGCGCCTGATTCCCGGTTGTATACCAGGGCTGCTGTAGCCTGGCATACGCCATGGGCTATTTCATGTGCGGTAACGTCAAGACTGGTAAGGGGGTCAAAACCACCTGCGGCTACTCCTGTACCATCACCATAGCACATTTCGCTGCCATTCCAGAAAGCGTTGTTATAAGGTGCTCCGGTTGAAGGGTCGTTCAGATGCACATATTGCAGTAGTATACCATTTGCATTATCCCAGCTCAGCCTGCTCTGCTGTGTTCTCCAGTAGTCATACACCATTTCTCCGCCCCAATGCGCGTCTATAGCCTGGCTGTCAACAGTGGCCGCAGGCCATGTGTTGGTACTGCTTGGCAGGTCAACGGCGCCTGAGATATCCATGCCGTAGTTGGCACTCTGGGTATACACACCGTTACCACGGGTTGAATCAAATAAATAGAATACTCCGCCAATACGGGATGTAACTATAGATACGGTTCTACTGTACAGTGTGCCCCCGGTAGCTGTAGTATTGTGTATCATTGAGTTGCTGAAAAGTATTTTACCTGTATTCGCATTCACGTACACCACCTGGCGGCTCATTGGTTTTTTGGCATAGATTTCAAATGCGTATGCCAGGTAGAGTTTTTTATCCTCCCGGCCGTTTTTCAGGTCTTCCACCCACACCAGCCGCGCCTTAGGCAGGTAGGTGGTATCGGGGTTGTGTCGTATTTTTTTGAACTGCGCTTCGGCTGCGGGATCTTCCCACATATATTTTTCAGCGCCAATAAATCTTTTCGCGTAGTTGAACGCGGCAGCTGCGGTAATTGAAGGTGTTGTGCTTAGCCCTCCCTCAGGTATGTAGTAGTTGCCGCCCATATACCGCGCCGTACCGTCTTTAATAGTTACAGTATAGTCGCCGTGCTCCGCTTTTATGCCTTTATAAAACTGGCTGTAGCGGTTGGTGGTAATTCCCAGGCGGGTGGTGGTTGTATTTTTAAATACCATTTTATTATCCACACCATTAAGGCCCAGATATTGTTTAAAAAAGGCGGCCTCATTTCCGGCAATCCACTTTGTGCCTGGTAATAGAGTGATGGATTTAAAGGTTTTGTCCGCCTCATTTTTTACCACCGACTGCACGTTAAGGCTGGTATTTTTTTGCTGTGCCACAGCCTTGCCACCCAGCAATACAGCCGTAGCTAACGCCAGAGTACCGCACCGAAAGCGGCCCCGAGAAAAAGGGATCATATATATTTGTTTTAAAATTCGTTGTTATTTGAGCTGAAAATTAAACTAATTATTTGATATGTGGGTAAAAAGTGGAAAAAACATCTGTTAAACCTTGCTTTTAATTAATACATCGTTACGGCACTTTCCAATTATTAACTCAAAAACGAAAATATTTTTGATCAAAAAGCAATACACCATTAATTTTGAACCAGTAAAGAGAAATAAAGGATGAGAGACAAAAAGGCATATACACTTGTGACAAATAAATCAAACAACTATATTTAACATAACGCACAACCCTCCAGCGACAGAAATCCAAAAATTATTGTTTAATATTGCAACATATTATTATGGCAAAGGTAACTTACAACAACAGAAATGCGGTATTTTTTCAAGCTTTGAAAGCTGATGTTGATAAATACTTTAAAGAAAAAGGCATCAAGAAAACGGGCAACTGGAAATTGTATGCCAAAACGCTTACACTCGTTCCATTAGCTATTGGCCTTTATATTGTTCTGCTTACAATGCCACTGACGTTTTTACCCGGTATTTTGCTGAGCGCGGCACTGGGCCTCACTTTATCGGGTATCGGGTTTAACATCATGCATGACGCCTGCCACGGCAGTTACTCATCAAAAAAGTGGGTAAATGACTTACTCGGCCTCACGCTTAACGCACTTGGCGGTAACGCCTTCATCTGGAAACAGAAGCACAATATCATTCATCATACCTATACAAATGTGGATGGCGTTGATGATGACATAGCCAAAAGCCCGGTAATACGCCAGTGTCAGACACAGGTGTGGAAACCCGCCCATAAAATACAACATATCTATTTATGGCTTGTATATGCACTCAGTTCGTTCCTTTGGGTGTTTGTAATAGATATGGTGAAGTATGGCCAGAAAAAAATATACAGAACTGAACTGAATAAGATGAGCTCCACGGAACATCTTATTTTTTGGGGAAGTAAAACCTTGTATCTTGTTTTTTATGTAGCAATACCGGTGTATATGGTAGGCTGGTCAGCATGGGGTGTTGGCTTCCTGTTTATGCATATGGCAATGGGGCTTTCGCTTTCAGTAGTGTTTCAGCTGGCGCACGTGGTGGAAGAAACAGAGTTTGAAGTGGTAGGAAATGATGACAAAATTATTGAAAATGAGTGGGCCATACATCAGCTGCGGACTACGGCTAATTTCGCCCCTGACAATAAAATGATTTCCTGGTTTGTAGGCGGGCTTAACTACCAAGTAGAGCATCACCTTTTTGCCCGTATAAGCCACGTACACTACCCTGAAATAAGCAAAATTGTAAAAAGCAAGTGCGAGGAGTTTAATATCCAGTATCACTCCATGCCAACAATGGGTGCTGCTATCGCATCTCATTACCGCTTTATGAAATCGCTTGGTCAAAAGCCGGCAGAGTTGGCCATAGCTTAAAACAAGAACGATATTTTGTTGAAAAAATGAGAAAAGCGATTTTCTCATTTTTTATTTTATAACATGCCGTGTAGCAAATAGCAGATGCTTTAAAATTCTTACTTTTGTAATATTATGGGTATGCCGGCAAAATATGTAAATCCCTTTACTGACTTCGGATTCAAAAAATTATTCGGTGAGGAGGCTTCCAAGCCTGCGCTTATTGACTTTTTGAATTCACTATTGGTGCCTGAGAACAGTTCAAAAATTGTAAATATATATTTCAAGAACTCAGAGCGTAATGGAGATACGATAATAGACAGAAGATCAATTTACGATATTTATTGCGAAAATGACAAGGGTGAAAAATACATTGTTGAGTTGCAGAAAGCCCGGCAGGATTATTTTAAGGAGCGTACAATCTTCTATTCCACATTCCCGATAAGGGAGCAGGCTGAGAAGGGAAGCTGGAATTATAATCTCTCAGCCGTTTTTTGTGTAGGTATACTGGGTTTTACCTTTAACGACTACAAGAATAATGAGGCTGAAAAGCAGAAAGTAGTACATACCATAAAACTGAAATATGACCAGTGCAATGTGTTTTATGATAAGCTAACTTATTTGTATATAGAGGTGCCCAATTTTAAGATGGCGGAGAATGAGCTTATTACCCGCCTTGACAAGTGGCTCTATTTTATTAAACACCTGGAGGATTTCCAAAGCATACCGGAGCTGTTTAAAGGGGATGTTGTATTTACTGATGTGATTCAGCGCGCAGAAATAGCTAATTTTAACTATGAGCAGATGATGCACTACGAAGGTAGTCTGAAGGTATTCAGGGATAACATTAATGTTGTTGACTCAGCGGAGAAAAAAGGCAGGGAGGAAGGAATACTGATTGGTGCCGCAGAAAAAGAAGAGTACGCAGGGCAGAAAGCACGTCAAGTACAGTTAGCTATTGCCGCCAATTGTAGAAAGGCTGGAATGAGCACCGGGGAGATAGCAAAAATAACCGGTCTCACAATTGAGGAAATAAACGATTTATAAAAGTGATATTATTCCTGATAATATCCACCTCAACTGAAAGTGACCTGACCCACTATGTAACACAGCACCCGGCCAACTACCACACCAATGCGCTGGCTCCCAATATAGCCGCATCTGCATCAGGCAGGGCCGATTGTAACATTTTTACTTTGTTTTGAAAAATGTGGAGGAGGTTAGCTTCCATGTAGCGGTTAACGTGGTCAAACAGCATTGGGCCGGCATGGGCCAGGCCTCCAAAGAAAATAATGGCCTCCGGGCTGGTAATGGCTACCATATCAGCCAGTGTCTGTCCGAGGATTTTGCCCGTATAGTGGTAGAGCTCCAGCGCCATCGCGTCCTTCTCCTGGGCGGCATCCTGTATGTTTCTGGCGGTGAGGGCGGCACCTTTTTTTCTCAGCGTAGTTGCATCATCGCTTTGTTCCATCCACTCATGGGCTGTGCGCACTATGCCGGTGGCGGAGGCGTAGGTTTCCAGGCATCCGTACCTGCCACAGCCGCATTTGCGGCCGTTGCGCTCTGCTGTTATGTGGCCCAGCTCACCTGCGAAGCCGTCATGACCATAGATAAGGTTGCCATTGGCTACGAAGCCGCTGCCGACTCCCGTGCCCAGTGTTACCATTATAAAGTCCTTCATGCCTTTAGCCGCGCCGTACATCATTTCGCCAATAGCGGCAGCGTTGGCGTCATTGGTCAGCGTTACCGGCAGGCCAAAAGATTCGCTCATCAGCTTAGACATAGGTATCACGCCTTTCCAGGGCAGGTTTGGGGCAAAGGCTATTTCACCGGTAAAAAAGTTACCGTTTGGCGCTCCCGCGCCGCAGGCTACTATATTTTCCTTTCCCGCCTCAGCCAGCAAGGGGGCGACAGCAGCGGCCAGCGCGGCTATATAGTCTTCCACTTTTGGGTAGCCGGTGGTGGGCATAGTACCCTGGGCGCTAATTTTCCCCCGCCTGTCTACTATACCAAAAGAGGTGTTGGTGCCACCTATATCAATGCCCAGAGCCAGTTCCTGCGTCATAGTCTATTCCTTGTTTTTGTAACATACGGCGTACAGCAAAAGCGTACCACGCCAGGTAGGCAAAACCAATAGCCGGCACCCAGTAAGACTGGTGTATGCCAATGGCGGGCAGGTCAGCCAGCTTTCCTTGTATGGGTGGTATTATTGCACCGCCTAATATCATCATTATTAAAAATGCCGAACCCTGGGAAGTGAGCTTACCCAGCCCGGCAATGGATAGCGCAAAGATACACGGCCACATGATAGAGCAGAACAGTCCGCCGCTCAAAAAGGCATAAATAGCAGTTGTGCCGGTAGTAAATATACCTGTGAGCATACTGGCTACACCGAAGAGGGAGAACAGCAGCAGTGTGCGGGCGGGCTTGTCTTTACTGAGGTAAAAAGCGACGCCCTGCAACAGCACACAAACGATATAACCATAAAGCGGTTTTATATCGTTTTGCGCTATGGAGTTAACGCCCAACACTACTCCGAATGCGGCCAGCGGCACCACTATAAGCAGGATATTTTTAAGGCTTGTCCCTGGTTCAAATACCTTTATGGAGCCTGTCCAGCGGCCTATCATCAGGCTGCCCCAATACATGGATATAAACGGCGCCACCTGCGAAGAAGTATAACCCCCAAAAGCGGTCTGCTCCAGCAGCGCTCCCATGTTGCTCTGTACTGTTACTTCCACGCCCACATAAGTGAATATAGCCAGCATACCCAGCACCAGTTGCGGATACTTCATAGCGCCCCAGCCGTTACCATTTCTTTTTGCCAGCAGCAGGGAGGTGAGCAATGTGCCTACTATAAGTATTAGCCCGGCCAGCAGCCACTTAAAACGGTCAGTTTCTATGGCATAAAGTTGTGTTGCATCAGTGGTTACTACAGTATAGCTTTTGAAAATAGGTACAAATACCAATATCAGCAGCACCGTCATTACAAACAGCGCAGCAAGCGCTTTGGGAGATTTTTCGGTGTCTGTATCAAAGTTGCCTGAAGGCAACTTTTTAGAAAAGAAGAATAAGGCAGCCGCCAGCAGAAACAGGCCACCCACACACGCGTATAAAATGGTTACTTTATCAAGCCCGAGGGAATTGATGAGCGCATCGCTTGATGTGGTGGTGCCGAACAGGGCCAGTGCTACGGCTATAGGGCCTATGGCGGTACCGAATGAGTTAATACCCCCGCCCAGGGTCATGCGGTGCGCTCCTGTTTCCGGGTTGCCCAGCAATACGGAAAAAGGGTTGGCCGCCGTTTGCTGCAGAGAGAAACCCAGTGCTACCGCGAACAGCCCGGCAAGCATACCGGGAAAAGTATTAGCGTTTACAGCGAGAATCATGATAACGGCGCCTATGGCTGAAAACAGCAGGCCGTAAACTATACTATTGCGGTAGCCCCATTTGGAAACTACGTCTTTCCCAAACACAGAGGCGACAAAGTAAAGCCCCAATGCGCCCAGGTAGTAGGCCAGGTAAAAAGCAAAATCAATGAGTTGCGACTGAAACTGATCCAGGTGAAAATAATGTTTGCAAAAGGGAATAAACACCCCATTGCCCGCTGCAATAAAACCCCAGAAGAAGAAAACGGTAACCAGAGTTGAAAGGGCGCCCAGGTTGCTTGTGTTAGTATCTTGTTTTTGTGTTACCGGCATAGAGAAACTATTTCAGGGGTAAGGTAAGTAAAAAAGTAAAACGAAGAACAATTACGGCGCGGTGGCATAGCTCAAGGGCGCATTATCATCCGCGCCTTGAAATAAAGTATGTAATAAAAGCATAAACCGCTTGACCCCAATCAAACCCCGTATTGCGCACCCTCTCCCCAACCTTGCCGGTGGCAGTACATTTGTAATGTAAATAATGAACAAACAACAACAACGCTTCCCTTCCATATTTCTCCCAGGGTAACACCTCTTTCCTTCCAGGCCGGGCATCAAGTCCCGGCCTTGCTTCTTGTATAAATGGATGGAGACAGCTACAATATTCACTACTCAAACATTGACCACAATCAAACCCCATATTGCTCACTGTCATTCCCCACTCAAGCCGGTGGCAGTACATTTGTAATGTAAATAGTGAAGAAACAACAACAACATTTCCCTCCCAATATTCTCCCAAGGTAAAACCTTTTTCCTTCCAGGCCGGGCATCAAGTCCCGGCCTTGTTTCTTGTGCTTGATAGTTGTTGACAACCTCTCTCCATATGAAAAAGTGCCGTTTTAAACAGGAAAATACTTCTTCGGATTATCTATAAACAGATTGGCTATTCGCGGTGCATCCACATTAAGGGCTCCCTTGTTTTGTTATCCCGGAATTTTATTCCCGAATCCTCGGGGATGCAACCGCCATATACTTTCTTCAAACCTGCTTCACTCCTACCTCGTAAACCTCGTAGTGCAATCAGAATTGATATCCCCGGTGAGTGTATAGTGTACTATAATGGTATCATACTTAAAAGTACCGTTACCAGCAGGCACCGAAAAAC
>JACMPD010000149.1 GCA_014377675.1 Taibaiella sp. | reverse complement strand
GTAGCACGTACGGGAGTCGAACCCGTCATTCCTCCGTGAAAGGGAGGCGTCTTAACCGATTGACCAACGCGCCGTTTCCGTTTCGGAGTGCAAAGATATGTAACTATATTTTCGCAGCAAAATTTTGACCGGAAATTTTATACATATTTTTATGAATCAACCATTGCCTTTATTATTCCCAGAAATTCTTCAGCTTTCAATGCAGCACCGCCTATCAGGCCGCCATCTACATCAGCGCATGCAAACAACTCTGCCGCATTTGATGGTTTGCAACTGCCGCCATATAGTATTGAGATGTTATCCGCCGCCTCTGCGCCGTATTTTTCTGCTATTGTTTTGCGTATGTAAGCGTGTATCTCCTGCGCCTGGCCTGATGAGGCTACCCGCCCAGTACCTATCGCCCAGATTGGCTCATAGGCTATAGTTATATTCTTCAGTTGTGGGGCATCCAGGTGAAACAGGCCTTCTTCTATTTGTCTGGCAACGTGTTCATTTTGTGTGTTGGCGTCGCGTATTTCAAGCGGTTCGCCGCAGCAGAAAATTACATGCATGTTGCCTGCCAGTGCCTGGTTCACTTTCTTGGCCAGCAGGGCACTGTCTTCGTTACAATATTCCCTTCTTTCAGAGTGGCCTATAATCACATATTGTACACCTGCATCGGCCAGCATTGCCGCTGATACTTCACCAGTATATGCGCCTGAATTTTCGCTGTGGCAGTTTTGTGCGCCGGTAAATATATGCTCTATGCCTTTGAGTTGGGCTATAGTTTGTGTGATGTGTAAGTATGGCGGCGCTATCACCACTTTACAGTTTTCGCTGATTGCGGGCATGCCCTGCAATATTCCGTTTACGAGGTTGGCGCCTTCACTCAATTTGAGATTCATTTTCCAGTTGGCGGCTACTATCTTATTACGCATTTTTATACTGAATTTTAGAATGTTTTATAAAATCAATTTTACTTATTTTTTTCGGGCATCGAAAACATGCTGCAGCATCTCTTTTTCAGGTGCTGTCAGGTGCTTGTTGCGTCGTTGCATCATTCTGCCAGCTGTTTCCATGGCCCGGTTAAAGTCATAGGTTACCATGCCGCCGCTGCCGCCCCAGGAAAATGAGGGAATAAACTTTTCCGGGAAATCACTTCCATATATATTGCAGGATACACCAACCACAGTACCGGTATTGAACATAGTATTTATGCCGCATTTGGAATGGTCGCCCATCATCACGCCGCAAAACGTGAGGTTGGTTTTTACTGATTTGCCGGTATGCTCATCCCATATTTTTATTTCATCATAATTGTTTTTAAGGTTGGAACAGTTGGTGTCGGCCCCCAGGTTGCACCATTCACCTATTACGGCATTGCCTAAAAAACCGTCATGGCCCTTATTACTGTTGGCGAAGAACACCACATTGCTAATTTCACCACCTGCCTTTGACCCTGGCCCTATTGTAGTGGCGCCATATACCTTTGCGCCCATTTTTAAGGCTGAGTTCTCTCCCATAGCAAGCGGCCCTCTTACAAGGCATCCTTCCATTATTTCAGCTCCTTTCGCAAGGTATACCGGGCCGGTAGTGGCATTAATTACACTGCCTGCGTTTATCTTCGCACCGGGTTCAAGAAAGACATTTTCCTTACCTGAAACAGTGACGCCATCGGGCAGGGGAGCACTGGTTTTACCGCTGGTTATCAGGGTAAAGTCTTCTCTTATGGCTTTGTCGTTGAGCGCGAATATATCCCATATGTGGGCTATGTGAAATGTGTTGCAGGCTATCTGTTGAGTTGTAAGTGGTTCAAAATCTGCCTGTAAAGCAGAAAGGGAAGCTGATTTTTTGCAATGTGCGGCAACAACCGTTTCACCATCCATTAACTTATGGCCTTTTGCAAGGTTCATAACCGCCTTCGCTATGGCGCAGCTGCTGGCTATATTAGCATTTATGTAATTTACAAACTCATCATTATCAGTACCATATATTGGTTGTATGTAGTCTTCGGTGAGGGTGCCGGTAGTCTGTTGCAGGCAAAGCTCCCAGCGTTCGCGCATGGTAAGTATGCCGCATCTTATATCTGCCACGGCCCTAGTATGTGTAAATGGCAGGAGCTGATGGCGTTTATCATCAAAAAGGATATAAGTCATTGTATGCTTTATTTTTTATTAATAAGAAACACGCGGTAATTTTAATAAAAAAATCCCGATATGTCGGGATTTTTTTATTTTGCATGTAAGCAATATTATTGCGCTTTCTTTTCGTAACGTTTTTTGAATTTTTCAATACGACCCGCGGTATCAACGAACATTGATTTGCCGGTGTAAAAAGGATGCGAAGTATTTGAAATTTCCACCTTTATTACAGGGTATTCGTTACCATCTTCCCATAAAATAGTTTCCCTGCTTGGCGCTGTTGAGCGTGTGAGGAAGGTACTGTCGTTTGATGTGTCTTTGAACACTACCATGCGGTATCCTTTTGGATGAATGTCTTTTTTCATTTTCTGTATTTTTTATGCATGGATTTTGCCATGCGTTTATAAGTGTGCAAAGGTAGCCGTTTTATTTTAATCAGCCAAAATAAGGATGATGTTTTTTTTAACTTAACCGCACCGTTAATACGATACAATGCGGCATGAAAATTCTACTGCCGCGTTGTTTTTTTGATATTTAATTACATAATCACAATTTTCTTTCTGTAAACCGCACCGTTCACAGTAGTTTTTAAGAGGTATGAGCCTGCGGCAATATTGCTGATACCTTTCTTGACTATGTTCCCGATATTGCATTCATATTGCAGCTAATGGCAATAAATGTCAGAAAATGATATTCACGTCTATATTTAATGTGCCTCTTTGAAAGTAAAGTTAGTTATTTTTACATAAAAGACACTATATCAACAATTATGGTTGGCTATCATTACGTAAAAGAGGAATGATGATTTACATCTGGCTTATCAAACAGTGCGCACTTGATTCAACAAAATTTTCATGTCATTCTGCTCTTATAATATAATTGTGTAACTGCATTTCCAAACCACCTTTTTTTAATAGCTTTGTATTGTTTCCCCACCTCCGTAAACAATTTCATTTATGTCCGCCGCGGTCAATTCCCGCCAATATATTATCAGGTTTATATTTATAGGCGTAGCGTCTGTGATATTGCTGCGGCTTTTTTTTCTACAGAATTTTGAGTCGAAATATAAAATTATGGCAAATGACATTGCCATATATAAAAAAGTAGTGTATCCGCCGCGGGGCGTTATCTATGACCGTAAGGGGAAGGTAATGCTGTCCAATACCGTTATCTATGATCTTATGGTTACCCCCCGCAATATGAAGGGGACTGATACCGCCAAGTTCTGCGCTGCCATGGGGCTTGACCTCCCTGGTTTTCTTAAAATAATGAAGGGAATTTCAATCCGTAACATTGATGTGCGGCAGAGTACCTTCATGGAGCAACTGAGCCCGGAGCAGACAGCTCGCTTCCAGGAGAACGCCTTTTCATTCAACGGATTTGAACTGGTGGAGCGCAACATAAGGGAGTATAAAAACGAAACCGCCGGTATAACCCTTGGCTATATAGCCGAGGTATCACCAGAGATGCTGAAACAGCCGCGTTACTTAACCTACCGGCAGGGCGACTATGCCGGGCGAAGTGGTATAGAACTGCAATATGAAGAAGTGTTGCGTGGGCAGCGCGGGGTACACTTCCTGGAGCGGGATAAATTTAACCGTCCGCGTGACCCGTACAGGCGCGGCGCACTGGACACCCAGGAGATATCCGGAAAGTCACTGGAGCTGTATATGGATGCCGAGCTGCAGTCTTACGCGGAAAAACTAATGGCGAATAAAGTGGGCAGCGTAGTGGCCATTGACCCCCAGACCGGCGGTATACTGGCTATGGTGAGCAGCCCGTGTTATGACCCTAACCTGCTTCGGGGCAGGGAAAGGGCTAAAAACTACGGCAAGCTATACCGTGAAGCCACAAGGCCATTATTTAACCGGGCCACCCAGGCTATGTACCCCCCGGGCTCCACCATAAAACCAATGACCGGGCTGGTTGCGATGGGGGTTGGGGCTATAACGCCGTCTTTCGGGCTGGGCTGCTATGGTAGTTATAACTATTGCAGCCGCAGCATAGCCTGTGAGCATAAAGACGCCGGCCATGCATCTAATTTCAGACATGCGCTGGCGCACTCCTGCAACTCTTATTTTTGTCATATATTCAGGCTTACTATTGACTACAAAGGTTTTGCAAGTACAAAGCAGGGGTTGCAGAAATGGCATGATTACTATATCGCTTTTGGTTTTGGCCGCAAAACAGGTATTGACCTGCCATTTGAAAAAGAAGGTAACCTGCCTGATACAACTTATTACAATAAGTTGTACCGCGGCGTGTGGAACTCCTGTACCGTAGTATTTGTAGGCATGGGGCAGGGTGAGCTCGCACTTACGCCACTGCAAATGGCCAACAGCATGTGTATAATTGCCAATAAGGGATTTTATTATACGCCACACTTTGTGAAGTCGATAGGTAAAAACGCCAACGACACATTATTAAAACCTTACAGGGAAAAGCATCTGGTTTTGAATATAGCGGATAGCTCATTTAACGCTGTACAACAGGCCATGCAAGATGTGGTAGAGGCGGGTACGGGTGTGGGAGCGAAAATAGAGGGCATAACGGTTTGTGCCAAAACGGGAACCGCTGAAAATAAGGCGATAGTGAATGGCGCAGTAATAAAAATGGCCGATCACTCTATGTTTGTGGCGTTTGCGCCAAGAGAAAACCCCAGGATAGCGATAGCCGTGGCGGTGGAAAATGCAGGCTTCGGTGCTACATGGGCGGGGCCAATTGCCAGTTTGCTTATGGAAAAATTTCTTAAAGACAGTGTTACTGTGAAGCGTAAGGCTATTGAGGATAAAATGACAAAGGCGCACCTGATTAATAAATATGTTTATACCATTGACTCGGCTTTAAGGGAGCGTGACCTGCGCAACTACAACGCCAGGGTGTTGCGCAAGCACCTGGCCGACAGCAGTAGCCGTTATGATGATTCTGTAATGGTGATGCGGTGGATGAACAGGCGGTTTAAATAGTGCGGATTTGGTATATTTTTTGAAAGTATATATTTTTTGAAGTTTCGTTTCGGTTTATAGTATGAGCTCATTAGGAAAATCATTATTCAGCAGGATAGACGCGGTAACAATTTTACTGTATGTGATGCTTGTGGTTATAGGGATGCTGGCGGTTTTTTCCGTGGAGCACAGAAGTACTGATGTGACTATTTTTATAGCTAACAAAAACTATATGAAGCAGTTCGTATGGTTTGGATATTCTCTTCTGCTGGGTTTGTTGATACTATTGACAGACAGTAAGTTTTTCGCTTCAACCGCCTTTCTTGGCTACACTATAGGTGTGGCCGTTCTGATATTGACCATATTTATAGGGGTTGATGTCAAGGGGTCGCATTCCTGGCTGGGGGTAGGCAGTTTCCGTTTTCAGCCGGGGGAGGTATGCAAAATATTCACGGCACTGGCCCTCTCCAAATTTCTCTCCCTCCCGGAAACGAATTTTAAAACATTGAAAAACAGGCTGGTAGGTGTGGCATTGTCACTGGGGCCGGCGGTTATTGTGTTGTTGCAAAATGAAACAGGGCTGGCACTTGTCTATTTTTGTTTCATACTGGTTATGTACCGTGAGGGGCTTCCTAACGCCGTTCTTGGGGTAGGTATAGGTATAGTGGCGCTGGTGTTGGGCACATTGCTTATTGAGCGCAAGCTGCTGTTTATATTGCTTACGGTCTTTGCTTTGGTGGTAGGCTGGCTGCTCCGCTCCGTGCTGCGCCGCAATATGGAAGCCCGCATAGTGCTTATAGGCGGCTGGCTATTCTGTATATTGTTTTCGCAACTGGCAGTTCCCATGGCGTTTCAACACGGTCTGAAGCAACATCAAATAGACCGCATATACTCCATGCTGGGTAAGGAGATACCAGTAGAATATAATAAAGGTGTGGCAGATGGTGATGAGAAAAAAACGAACGCATCAGAGTACAATGTGTTGCAGTCAAAAATAGCTATAGGCTCCGGTGGCCTTACCGGCAAGGGTTTCCTTAACGGCACTTCAACCAAGAACCAGTTTGTGCCCGAGCAAAACACCGATTTTATCTTTACCGCAATCGCCGAGCAGTTTGGGTTTGTGGGTTGCCTTGTTTTGATTGGTATTTATTTATCATTAATGCTGCGTATAATATTTGTGGCCGAACGGCAACGGTCTGATTTTACCCGTGTGTATGCCTACTGCGTGGCGTCCATATTGTTTTTTCACTTTGCGGTTAATATGTCTATGACTATAGGGCTGGCACCCGTTATAGGTATTACATTGCCATTTTTAAGCTATGGCGGTTCGTCGCTTTTATCGTTCAGTATATTAATATTTATATTGGTAAGGCTTGATGCCGACCGCCATGCGATGATAAGGTAGCTTTTAATGTATATGTTTGCTCAGTCTGCTTTGTATTTTGCTCGAAGCTTGTACCTGTCATTTCTTAAATTCAGCAACCATAGTGTCCGCAAGATTTATGGTGCCCGATACGGTTTTGCTGCCTGCCACACCCGTTACCCACAGCTTAAAATTAGCGGAGAGGCCGGGGCCATTGTTGAGCATTATATTAGAACTGTCAATATGGTATTTCACGGTGTCTTTGTTTACTTCCGTGTAGCTGTTAGCTATTGGGGTAGTGGCGGTGAAATCAATATCAGGCATTGCCCTGCCGGAACTATTGTTGAAAGTAGTGTTTAAGATAATAATGTACGGAAATGCCGGGGTTACATGG
>JACMPD010000148.1 GCA_014377675.1 Taibaiella sp. | reverse complement strand
GAGTTACCGCTCAACGTTTTGGTAAAAACGGGTAAACCTGGCCATAATCGCTTCTTCATTGGCGGAGGCGCTTATTTCGCTTACAACTTCAGCGGCCAAAATGAAGCTACAATTGATAATCAATATTATTCCGCTAAAATGAAGATAGGGTATGATAAGCGTAGCGTTGTGAAGCCATTTGATGTTGGTTTCAACTTCAACGCAGGTTTCGAAACAAAATGGGGCGTTTTCATGCGCGCGCAGGTGCGCACAGGTATTATCGATTTGTCACCGGGGGGGCAGTCAAATATCAATTTTGTCAACCATAATGGCTCGGTAACAATCGGCTATTTATTTGGTGGGAAAGCAAAAATGAAACCTGAGGTTACGCCATAAAAAGGTTACGCTCAAAAGCGGGATAGCAATGCGTCCCGCTTTTTATTTTTAATATTGCAGCAGGAAATATGTTGTACACTATGAACAAACGACTAACAGTTATATTATTTTTATTTATACTATCAACATCGGCCCTTGCGCAGTCAAGGTTCAGCCTTGAAGCAGGGCTGGTGTCATCAAATTATTTTGGCAAGTCCGGCGGCCTCGGCCTGTACACGGCTGAAAAGTGGGGCCTGCGCACCGGGCTGGGAGCTGACAGCCGCATTGGCAATCATCTTTCATTGCAATATGGCGCGCTGTATGTAATGAACGGGTACAGGCAAAACACGGTTAAAGGTGACCTCGACTTTGCGCTCAGCACTATAAATATCCCCATTAACCTGGTATATAAATTTGACAAGCCCACCGGCAACAGGTTGTATGTGGGTGCGGGGCCTTACATGGGTTTCAATATGTTTGGCGAAAAAACATATACGCCAATTGACAGTGCAGCCTACAGCTGGCAGGTGGACGTGGGTGATGACCCGCGCGATGATATAAAACTGTTTGACCTGGGCATAGGCTTAACGGCGGGCTATGAGCTGAAAAAGGGTTGGTTCTTCCATTTCTTTTACCAGACTGGAATTTTGAATATGAGTACAAACGGCGACAGCAAAAATATATTGAATAATAAAAACTCAGGTATATCTGTCGGATACTTATTCGGGACGGGCAGGCAGCGTAAAAACAACAATAGTGCCGGCGGTTTCAGAAACAATGGATTGGAAATGTAGGTTTGTCTTATGTGTTTATGAATAGCGTCTTGAAAATACAAATTATTGGTTGCTTGCTTTCACTGGCAGTAGCTGACACCGCCAGCGGGCAACTCGGTTATGGGCTGGAGGTGGGCGCAGGTATGAGCACTATGCGTTTTGCACCTGATATGGGTTTTACACAGGCTTCGAAAAAGCCCGTGGCCAGCTGGAAGGCCGGAATAGTAATAGATGCGGGCATCAATAAAAAAGTATATTTTCAATCAGGTATCTGTTTTACTTCAAAGGGGCAGAAGCGGGACTATTCCTTTTATGTTGCCGATACGCTGAATGAAAAAGTGGCCCAGTCACTCCGGCTCAGTTACATTGAGGTGCCGGTGATGCTTTGCTATAAATCAGCGGTGCAGGGCAGGGGCAGGGTTGTTGCCGGCATAGGGGCGGCGGCGGCTTACCAGGTGGGCGGGCGCCACAGGCTGTCCGCCGAAGGCGTCTACAACGGTACCGCGTTCAACACCACTATAGATGAAAAGGCGATAGCCAACCGCCCCCTGAGTCCTTTTGATATCGGGCTTAGCCTCGTAGCCGGCTACGAATTACCCACCGGCTGGATGATAAGAGCCTACTACACTGCCGGCGTCAACGACCTTGGCCAAGGCACCGAAATAGACAAGAACAGGATGTTTGGGATTGCAGTCGGCTACATGGCTGGTAAAGGCAGGAATATATATAAGGAGCGTGATGAGTTGATAGAGAAGTAGGATAAAAGCAGGTCGTGAATGCGAATGCTTACTGTTTGCCCCCAATTTGGCGCAGGTGTTTTTCACTTGTGTTTATTGTATTGCAAGTGTTTTCCACTTGCGAAACAATAGGATAAAGATTATCTTTATCTTATGAGTAATCGGTATAAATTTACAAATAAAGATGGTGTCTATTTCATAACGTTTGCGGTTGTTGAATGGATAGATGTTTTTACGAGAGGGGATTAATCCTGATAGAGTTATTTTGACAATTTTATCGCAAGTCGAAAAGACTTGCACTTTTTTAGACACAAGTGAAAAAACACTTGCGCCAAATAGGGGCTTGGACGTACGCATAGGTAGACCAAACCTACGAAAAAATTTAAGTTTAGATTTTTACTTAATTTACAATGAAACCTTGAGAGATGCTTGAATTGGCATCTTTTTAATTTCATTTTCAATACTTTCTGAAATAGTCTCCGTAAATAGGCCATATACTGCTTTTGCCTGATTTGATTGTTTGTTTTCCATCGACCTAAGATATAATAGGAACTGCCTAACTAGAGTAATTTTTTGTTGAACATTTCTTTTCCCTGTTTCCGATGATTCAGGAAAAATAGCCTTCATTCTTGCAAAATAGTCGTCATTGAAAATGGGAGTATCTTGTACAACGATATCGTAATAATGAAATCTATATAACATTTTTTTAAAATAGTAATGTCCTTTTAGAGTAATTCCAATGTTAAATTCACTGGGTAATTTGAGTTCTTTCCATATTACATCTGTAAATACTACATCGGAATCAATTAGCTCGTTTTTAATGAGCTTACTGATTGCATCATAAACAGTATTGATTTTATATCCCAAGTTAGTTAACTTCTCAATTATTACTGTAGATGAAACATATCTACTAAAATTTTGTTTATTTTCAATTAAGTCGTTTAGATCGTATAATAAGTAAAGGCTTATAAAGTGGTCTGAGGAATCTAATAGGGTGGTAAAAAGATTCATAATTCTGCTGATTTCAGCGTTATAATAGTGGCGATTTTCAACAGCTATTGATTTGACAAATTCATGTATTGGAATAACCTGATACGAACTCTTATTTTCAGCTCTAAACTGCTCATGTAAAATATAATCTGCAACCTTTGTATGACCTGAGACTAAAAAGCTCTTAAATTCCTTCAAACCCTCTCTAATATTTGGGTAGGTAGTATAGTTTAAAAATTCTATTATTTCATTATTTGAAGAAGCGAATAATGATGTCTTTAGTGTTGAAAGGAAGCTTTCGATATAGTTAGCAGGGAACTCATATGTAATGCCAGATGCATTTTTTCCTTTGATTTTATTT
>JACMPD010000147.1 GCA_014377675.1 Taibaiella sp. | reverse complement strand
TCATTATATTTATCGTAAAATGTACTGAATTTCATAGCACTAAGATACAAAATATTGGGTACATTTACGGACATTCATTAATAATTATACTAACCAAAAAAATTGATGTTTTTTTAGTTGGCTTGATTATAATTTAATAATGACATTTTTAGCCCTAAAAAGTGACTAATTTTACAAAATAGATTACTTTAGCGCAATGAGAGATTATTCCCTCGTGAGAATTTGGTTATTTAGTTAGCCGGTATGGATATTTTAAACGGAATAATATAGAACATGCACATAAGGATAGTTTTACCTGCTTACAACGAAGAAGAATCATTGCCCCCGCTGTTGAAAAGAATTAACGACGCTTATAATGTATATAAGTGGGATGCCAGCGTATTGGTAGTTAATGACGGCAGTAAAGACAATACATTGTCAGTAGCCAAAAACTTCAAATCAGATATCCCTATAAGTGTTCTTGACATACAACCTAACGGCGGCCTAGCCAATGCCATTAATCAGGGTATAAGAACGGCAGTAAAAGACCTGACGGATGAAGATGTGATAGTAACGCTTGACGCTGACGATAGCCAGAATCCATTCCTGATTCAAAGAATGGTGCAGCAGTTTTCAGAAGGCAGCGATCTTGTTATCGCTTCGCGCTACCAGCCCGGAGCACGCATAAGGGGTCTGAAAAAATCAAGAGAATTTTTCAGCTGGGCAGCAGGTTATCTATTCAGGATATTTGTGGGCTTTGAAGGCGTTAAAGATTACACCTGTGGCTTTAGGGCGTACAGGGTAACTATGATAAAGAAAACCCTTGCCGCCTATGGCGATAAATTCATTACCCAGAAGGGCTTTGGTTGCATGGTGGAGATACTCATTAAAATAGGGGGGCAAAGCGCCATTATTCATGAAGTGCCTATGATCTTGCGTTATGATCTGAAACAGGGTGAGTCTAAAATGAATGTCCAGAAAACAATGAAGCAAACGCTGAAACTGCTCCTTGATTATAAAATGGGCAGGATCAATCCATAAATTAAAAATTTACATAACTGTATGGCCGGCGTGAACGCACTTTTTTTACCGGGCGGGGCAAAAAACATTAACCTTGTTTGCCTGCTGCTTGCTGTCTGTTTCCTTTTGTTTTTACCGCTTAAAAAAGAGATGTGGTATGATGAATCCATTTCAGTACTCATAAGTAATGGCTTCTCCCACGAGACTGCCGGCGAACTATCAGCCACGCAGTCAGTAAGCTCAGAAACCCTGGCCAAGATGAATACCTCTGCCATGGTTTATAAAGCAACAGTTATTGACAATGGAAATAGTTTTATCTACAATATCGCGCTTCACTATTTTTGTTTAGTCTGCGGTAAAAGCATAGGCACTTACCTGTGGTTTTCCAAACTATGGGGAGCGGCATCTTTACTCGCCTTTTTCACACTTTGTAATCTGCTGTTTGAGGGCAGTATTTTTACCGCCCTCGCGCTGGTGTTATTTTTAACGGATAAGGTATTCTGGGGTATGGGCCATGAGATAAGAGGCTACCAAATGGGCATCTTCTTTATTATAATGGCCACAGTGTACTGTTACAAGTTTCTATACCGGCAGGAAAAGTCACTGTACCTTTTGCTTACAGGTCTGTTTTGCGTGGGCGCAGTGTTATCGCACTATCTGAGCGTATACGCCATATTAGTATTGGTCGCTTACCTCATTTTCACCAAAAAAGCGGCACTTTTTTCAGCCAAAAATGTCGGTGCCATGTTGTTGCCGGTTGCATTGGTGGGCATTTACTTAGCGGTATCTATCAGTGGCTTTCAGAAAATGAGCAATATGAACGCTCATATAAAGGAAAAATCTTTAACTGAAGGCTTTAGCATTGTTAAAGCGCTCATTCTCAGCCTTAAATTTACCTCAGCCAATTTCAAAATAGCATTTACTGCGTTTAAAGACGCTACTCCTGTCATCTTAATTGCATTCGCTATCATAGCCGCATTATACTTCGCCGCACTAAAACTGGCCACTTCCCAAATTGAAAAAAGAAACCTAAATTTCTTGGTAATACTTGGGGTGAGCGGAACCATACTTCTTGCCGCACTGAGCATCAAATCTCAACATTACACAGCCTTATATTTCCGATATTATTCGTTCTGCGTTCCTTTTTCCACCTTGGCGACCGCTTATATGCTGAAAATATTTTTTACTAATGCCAGGGTTAATAAGATTATGGCTGCCGGTATTGCAACAGTTGTTTTTATTCCATGTATCGCCATATTTGCTTTAAGTATTATAAAACATAAACCTGAACTCAGCTACAACCACATAGCTATTGCTGCTGAGCTGGTTAAAAGTAATATCTCTACCATTGAGATACCTGACTGGCGTGACGCAATGATGATTCAATCATTTTTACCCGCAAATAAAAATGTACAATACCTGATGAACACCAGCTCGCAGGATTTCGTTCTACATACCAGCGATGGATTACAAAAAATTCCAGTAATAAGACTTGATAATTAACTTAACCCATGAAAAAGGTAATAGTATTCTTAGGCACCAGGCCTGAAGCCATAAAGCTGGCGCCGGTTATAGAGGCAATGAAGGCTGATGGCCACTTTAATACACTCGTTTGCTCTACAGGGCAGCACAAAGAAATGCTGCAGCAGGTGCTTGACTTCTTTAAAATAAAAGCAGACTTCTCACTGGAAGTAATGGAGCCAAATCAACAGCTGGCAGGGCTCACCGCAAAGCTGCTGGTAAAGATTAATGAGCTACTGGTGGCCGAAAAGCCCGACTTCATTATGGTACAGGGCGATACTACCACAACAATGGCGGCGTCAATAGCTGGTTTTTACAATAAAATAAAGATACTGCATGTGGAAGCAGGGCTACGTACGTTCAATAAGTTCTCTCCATTCCCTGAAGAGATCAACCGGATAATAACTACCCGCATAGCTGATTTCCATTACCCACCTACCAGCCAGAGCCGCCAAAACCTGCTTGATGAAGGCATACCGACGGATAAAATACTGGTAACAGGCAATACAGTAATTGATGCCTTGTTCCTTGGCTTGAAAAAAATAGAACATTCAATACCCGAAGGTATAACCGCCCTGGGGCTTGATGGCATAAAAGACTTTATCCTGGTTACCATGCACAGGCGTGAAAACCACGGCTCAGGAATACAAAATATCTGTAACGCAATTAAACGTATTTCTGACGATGCGCAGATACCGGTCATTTTCCCGGTACACCTAAACCCGAATGTAAAAGATGTGGTGCATGAAATACTGGGCGACAGTCCTTTGATACACCTGATACCACCCGCAGCATACCCTGAGTTTCTGTGGTTGCTTGATAACTCAAGGCTCATACTCACTGACAGTGGCGGAGTGCAGGAAGAAGCGCCGTCGCTTGGCAAACCTGTCTTATTGCTCAGGGACACAACTGAAAGACCGGAAGCGATGGAAGCCGGAACAGTGCTGAAAGTAGGCAGCGACACTGAGCTGATATACAATGGCGCTATGAACCTGCTGCAGGATAATGACGCCTATACAGCCATGGCTACCAGATCAAACCCTTATGGCGATGGACTGGCCGCACAAAGAATAATAGACTCGATGCTAACACTGTAAGCAGAAAAAGATAAATACAACCAACGGCGGGGGCTACCATGTGGCTCCCGTTTTTCATTCCTCCCCCTGCCGCCGCTACTACAAACTTAACATATAACTGAGAGAAAGCTATTATAATTAAGATTTTGTTGGCATATTGCATTATACTTTTGCGGCTTCAACACACCACCACACACATTGGCATTTTTACGGTCATATAAGCGCATCAATTCTTTCATCCAGAATGAAAGTTTCGAACCCATGGTGAGCTGGGGCGTGCGTATGGCCGTAGCCGGGACACTGCCACTGATATGGGGCATATCAACCGGCCGCGGCGAAGATGCTATATGGATAACCCTTACTGCTGAAGGCATAAGCTGGGTGGAAATGAAGGGCTCATTTAACTGGCGGGTTCGTACCTTATTTATCGGCGCGTCCCTGGCACTGTTCTGGGGGGCACTGGGTACCATTACTGGTTTTTCAATAGTGCTGAGCATACTTTTTATGTTTATAGCTGCATTTGTAGCTACACTGCTCAAAAACCTGGGCGACCGCGCCAGCGGCCTCGCTATTTGCGTGTATCTTATGTTTATCATCTGCAACGCCTTTCCTGATGTGGATATAGCTGATGTAAAACACAGGGTAATATTAATAGCTGTGGGCGCCGCGTGGGCCGGCCTTGTGGGTATATCGGCTTCGCTCGTTATGCCGGTGCAGCAACCCTTCCGCAGGCAAATAGCGCTTATATGGCGGTCAATAGCCTCACTAATAGATACCATAACGCGCGGAGCAATAAACGAGCAGGCCCGTAACGAGGTGTATGCCAAAGAAAAAGAAGTAAGAAACGCTATTGATCATTCCTTCGACTTCTATGGCCGCATGGCTCACCAAGCCAATAAAAAAGATAACCGCCAGTACCAGCTGCTGTTGCTCCGTAAAAACGCTGCCCTTGTAGCCGTGAATATTGTTGCCATTGCACAGGAGATGGAGCACATTAATGTGAAGACCCTTGATGAGTCATTAAGGGTAAAGGCGGCCACATTGTTTAGTGCGCTGAAAGAAGCGGTCACCAGGATCTCCGTTTTTGTGCTTACGTTAAAACAGGAAGAAAAGTTGCTGGCCACCTCGCAAATAAACAGGCTGAAGAAACTTACTGCCCTGATCAAAAGTTTTCCGCTTGTGGAAGGACCCCCTGAAACACAAGCTATCAACCGCATATTGTTGCTCACGGGCCGCACCACAAAACTGCTGGAAAGCGCCCTGCAACGCATAGAGCAAATGGGTGAAGATATCCCTGTGTTCAGGTCTTACTCGCTGATGAAAACCACATTCCTGCTGAAACCAGGTAAAATGGCGCGCAACATAAAAAGCCTCGCAAGTTTCGATTCTCTGGCTATGCGCTTTGCCTTGCGTTCGGCCATCGCGGCATGTGTGGCGTTGCTCATCGCCAAAGTCTTTCACATAAAACACGGCTACTGGATCCCCTTCAGCCTCATGATAGTAATACAGCCTTACTTTGGTGCCACACTGCACAAGGCACGTGACCGGGTGGCAGGCACTGTGCTCGGCGGCATAGCGGGAGGGCTGCTCGCATTGTTGCCTACCGGCCTTTATCTTAAAGAAGGACTGCTGTTTCTTACATTTATACTAATGGTATACTATGTAAGGAGAAATTATGCCATTGCTGTCTTCACGGTAACACTTAACCTTGTATTACTGTTTAATATTGACTATACCTACAATGTAATGCTGCTTGTGGAGCGGGCGCTCTGCACCATAGGTGGCTCGCTGCTGGCTGTCCTCTCCGGCTTCGCGCTGCTGCCCGCCTGGGATAAAAAGTGGTTGCCGAACCACCTGGCCGAGGCAATAATGGGTAACTTTAATTATTTCAATGGCACTTTCTACGGCACCACCAGCAACTGGTCGCGCAATAAGCGCGCTGTGGAATCAAAGAACAGTGATGTTTTCGATTCCTTTAACCGCTACATGGAGGAACCCGGCAAAGAAAAAACAGAAGCCTATTACGATATTATCACCTGCAATGTCCGCATTACCCGTGACCTCAATACCATAAACATAGAACAGGAAGAAAAACCGGTGACCGACATGCTGCCGCACCCCGTACAAATCATATTATTGAAGGAATGCCAGGAATTGTTTCTGTCTTTAATGCCATTGCTCAAAAGGCTGAACCCCGCCATTGCCACCCCGGAAAGCAAAGAAACAGCGCCCCACTCTTTCGGGTTGAATGAAATACAGTTGATCTCCCTGGAGAAAATGAAAATTGAGCTGAAGGCGATAAGAGCTGACCTTGAAGAACTGTTGCCCAAGATCTAAATCTCTACCAGTTCCCGTGCGTTAATCATCGCGGCTTCGCTCGGGCGCTCGCCGCCTATCATTTGCGCTATGGCCAGCACACGCTCACTCTGTTCCAGTGTTCGTACATGCGTGGCCAGTTTACCCGTTTTATCGGCCTGCTTGTACACATAAAAATGCCTGTAACCCTTTGCGGCCACCTGTGGCTGATGGGTAATGCAGATAACCTGGTGATATTCTGAAAGCGCTCTAAGCAATACCGCCACCTGCCGCGCCGCTTCACCGGAAATACCGGTGTCCACCTCGTCAAAGATGAGTGTGGGCAGGTGCAACGCCTTGGCCGTAAGTGACTTGATGCACAGCATAATGCGGCTCATTTCACCCCCCGAAGCCGCTTTCTGCAATGGCAACAACTGCCCGCTTTTATTGGCATCTATTAAAAACTGTATACTGTCGGTTCCGCTTATAGCGGGTACCGCATGCTCCATGCCCACATCAAAACGCGCGTTGGGCATGCCTACCAGCACCAGCAGTTCATTCATCCTTTTAGCGAAAGCGGGTATCGCTCTGCGCCTTCCGGCTGATAATTTTTCTCCTTCAGCCAGCAGTTCCTTATATAAAATTTCTTCCTCCTTGCCCAGTCGCTCAATAGCGCTGTTTACATCAAGTGTAAGTTTCAGTTCCTCCTCAAGCCGGGCCTGCAGCAGCAGCAGTTCTGCGGTTGTATTCACGGCGTGCTTTTTCATCAGCTTGTAGCCGGCATCCATGCGTTGCTGCTGCTGCTCCATCACCTCAGGGTCAAGCGAAACTTTCGCTTCTTCCGCGCTCAGCTCATCCGCCACATCCTTTAGTTCGGCCCAGGCTGAGGCTATACGCTCCTGTAGTGGCTTTATCGCCGGCACTATATCTATTATGCCCTGGAGCTGCTGGTTAATCCGTTTCAGCTCATTGGTAAGCGGTTGCTCTCCCTCTTCAAGCAACTGGCGCGCCCCGCCGAGTATCTGCAATATTTTTT
>JACMPD010000146.1 GCA_014377675.1 Taibaiella sp. | reverse complement strand
TCCTGGAAAGCGTGTATCCACTTGGAGAAAATGTATTTCTCCAGCAATATGAACAGGTAAATGAACACTACGAAGTTAGCAGGGCCAAATGCCTGCGCCGCATAGAAAATACCGGCAATGGGCAGGAAGCTGACTGTAAGTATCTTGTCCCGCTTGGTAAACCGCCTTTTTTCAGGTGCGTCATGTACCTCAGGTTTCATAAAGCTAACCGCGAATACTGGGTTAATGATATAGGCCACAAGCAGCGAGGCGACCAGGGTAATGATGAGCGTGATAGGCAGAAAGAACATGAAACTACCAATAACACCCTTCCAGAAAGCGAGGGGTATGAAGGGCATCAATGTGGTGGCTGTGCCGGAAAGCACCGGCAGGAAGACCTCCCCCGTAGCGAGTTTGGCGGCCTTCTTTATATCCATTTTACCATTATCAAATATACGATGCGTGTTCTCTACCACCACAATGGCGTCATCAACCACTATACCCAATGCCAGCAGGAAGGCGAACAGCACAATCATATTCAGCGTAAAGCCGATAGCGGGTAACACCAGGAATGCAATAGCGCAGGAAAGCGGCACTGAAAGGGCCACGAACAATGCGTTAGTAACACCCATGAAGAACATGAGGATGATGGTCACCAGCAGGAAGCCGATAATGATGGTATTGATAAGGTCATGCAGGGTATTGCGGGTGGTCTGTGACTGGTCACCGGTGGTAACGATGGTGAGGTCTTTAGGCACCTGGTCTGTTTTCTGCATGGTGGCAACCAGCTCCTGAATTTTGTCAGAGGCTTCAATAAGGTTGGCTCCCTTTGCTTTAATAATATTCAGGGTAATAACATTCTTGTTATCAAGGCGGGCATAGCTTTTCTGGTCAGCGAAACTATCAATAACCTGCGCCACGTTTTTGAGCACTATGCTGGCGCCCTGCGGATTTTTAACTATTATATTACCAATCTGCTCTGCGTTCTTAAATTCATTGCGGATACTGAGTACGCGCTTCTGATTATTCATAGACACCTCGCCGGCCGTGGTAGATACGTTTTCAGAAGCAACGGCGCGGTCAATGTCATCAAAAGTGAGCCCCGCGGCCTGCATCTTATACATGTCCACATTGATCTGTACTTCCCTGTCAAGGGCGCCTACCCTGTTTACCTGCTTTATCTGCTTGAGGGCTTCAATATTGTCCTTTACTTTATCAGCGTATTTTTTCAGGCGCTTCAGGTCGTAGTTACCTGAAATGTTAACTGACATAATAGGCAGCTCAGAAAGATCAATGTCCTTTACCTCAGGCTGGAAGGGCAGGTTTTTGGGTAAGTCCTGCTTGGCTTTGTCCACCCCGTCTTTTACGTCCTGCTTGGCTTTATCAATTTTTATATCGGTATTGAACTCAACAATAACCACCGAATAATCCTGGAAGGAGTTGCTGGTTACCTTTTTCACGCCAGTAAGGTTCTTCACCTGTTTTTCAATAGGCTTGGTTACCAGGTTTTCCATGTTCTCAGGTGAGGTACCCGGGTAAAGTGTTTGTACTATTATATTCGGAATTTTAATTTCCGGAAATTGCTCCTTGGGCAGGTTAAGATATGCCATGAGCCCCGTGAGTGTGATGATGATGGTAATGATGTAAATCGCGGTGCGATTATCAATAGACCAGCTCGACGGTTTAAATTCTTTGAATGCGTCCTTCATTATAGTATTATTGTGGCAATAGTTATAAGAATAGTTATACTGCCGCATAGGGCGGCCAGTATTTTGTGTGTCTTTTTTTAAACAGCCTTACCTACTGTATGGCAATTTTCTGGCCGTTTTCCATTTCTTCAAAGCCGGCAGTTATTACTTTGTCACCAGGATTGAGCCCTGTAACAATCTCTACCATTCCGTTAGAGTTGCGGCCGGTGGTTACAGTTACCGCTTTGGCTGCGTTACCTTCAGCTATGTATATCATAGAGCCATCAGATGTTTTCTGTATCAGTGATACCGGCACGGCCAACGCAGTTTTATTGGTATAGTTGGCTATTTTCATAATGCAGGACATATTAGGGTGCAGCTTGCTGTTGTTATTGAGCCTTACCATTACCTGGAAAGACCTTGAAGCCGGGTCAACTGACTTCGCCACATAGCTGATAGTGGCCTTTATAGAGTCCCCTATGTTAGGCAGCGCCAGTATAACGGGATCGCCTTCTTTTACTTTGCCCAGGTAGTTTTCACCCAGCATGGCTTCAGCTTTCAGCTTGTCATAGCTCACTACCCTTACACCGCTCATGCCGGGCTGTGCCACCTCGCCTTCTTTCAGGCTTACCGCGTCTACGGTGCCACTTATAGGCGATACCACTCTATACATGTCCCGCTGAGACTTGAGTGCGCTTATTTGTTTCTGTACAGATTCGTAATTGGTTTTGGCACCCAGCAGCTGCACTTCGGTGCCTATGTTTTGTGACCAGAGCCCTTGTTGCTTTTCATAAAGCGACTTGGTGAGGCCCAACTGCGGGGACAGGGCTTCTATCTGGCGTTCAATAGGGCCGGCATCAAGCGTAGCCATCACCTGGCCCTTATTTACCCTCTGCCCTACGCGTACAAGCACAGTTTTAACTGTGCCCGGCGCCTGTGGTGTCGAGAGAATATTTTCATCTCCATTTATGGTAGACTGTACTTCTATGTTGCCGTTAAACTCAGTTGGCTGCACTTCCATTACTGATACCAGGGTAGCTTTTACCGCTTCTTTACCTCCGGCACCGGCCGCTTCCAGCGCCTTTATTTTACCGTCTATTTCAGAACGTTCCTTTTTTAATTTGGCCAGTTCTTCAGCCTTATTTCCGTTACCGGCTCCGCAAGACGCAAAAATGATAGCCGGGAATAATAAATAAATTAAGTGTTTCATATAGCTTATTTGTAGTGTGTTGAGTGTTTGATTACTTTTTTAAAAGTGTGTTGATTAACGGTTAAACATGCCGAGCGCTTTTCTTAAATCGCCTTCCGCATTTATAATATTGAGTAGGGTAGAGAAGTAAGTATTTTGTGTTTTCAGCAACTCAGCCTGGGCTGTGGTCACCTCAAGGTTGCTGCCAACACCGGCTTTGTATTTCTTCTGAGCCAGGTCAACCACCTCAGTTGCGAGGTTTAGGTTTTCGGTCTGGCTTTTTAGTTGCAGCAATGAGTTTTTCAGTGTAGCTCTTGCCTGCGCCGCCATAAAATCGATGCCTGATTTAAGGTTGTCGATATTGTTCTGCGCTTTCTGCACATTCAGCTTGGCTTCTTTCACCTGGTTCTGGCGTACAAAGCCATTAAAAATAGGCACATTCAACTGAAGGCCAATAAGTGAATTGGACTCATAATGCCTGAACTTCCAGATATCGGCAAACTTGTCAGAGCCATAGTTGGTACCCAAATTGGCGAACGCAGCGAGCGATGGGAGCGCCGCCAGTTTATATCTCTTCACATTGTACTCCAGCAACGATTTTACGGTTGTAAGCACCGTGTATTCAGGCACTCTTTCGTAGCTATCGGTTTCCAGCAGCAGCCGGGCCGATGACATTGTGTGTGAGTCAAGGGCTGTATCGGTGATGGATATTGGCTTTTTGATATCCATGCCAATCGTATATTTCAACGCGTACTCATACAGTTTAATGCCGTTTTCAAGACTTGCACTGTCATTTTGGAGGTTATTGATCTGCACATTGCTGCGTTCCACATCTATTTTTTCTGCGAAGCCGCTTTTATTCAGCGCGTCCAGATCGTAAAGCATTGTCCTGACTGTACCGAGTGACTTAGCTAAAAGATCGCGCTGTCGGTAACCAACGGCAAGTGCAAAATAGGCCTTGAAGATGTTGTACTTAATATTGTCAACGGTTGCTCTTGCATTTTGCTGCGCCAGCTCCAATGCCATTTTCCTTGCCTGAAGGGCAACGAGGGCGGAGCCATCAAATATCAACTGCGATGCGCTGATGCTCGTAGAACCCGCGAAAGGCACTGAGAAGGCGAAAGCCACAATGGCATCAGGCGCTGAGGGGCCACCAAAAGTGCGGGCATTGAGAAACTGGCTCTGCGGGCGTGTGAAGTAGTCAAATTCGGCTTTACCGTTGACCTTAGGATATGCCAATGCGGCTGTCTGGGCGTTTTGGGCCTGCTGAATGAGGATATCCAGCTGGGCGTTTTTAACGGTATAATTGTTTTGGACGGCATAGTCCATGCAGTCTTGCAGGCTGAGCTTTTGGGGAGCCGCTTCCTGTGCTACCGCCGCGTGTACAATAAACGCTGTAAATATTAATGATAGTATGTGCTTCATATAAATTTATTATGCTTTCTTTAGATATTTTATTTTGTATTCGCAATACAGTTCTATTCCTTTGGCGGTCATGAGGCCATACATAAAGTGCTCGCCTATTTCCATAGCTACCGACATGAGGCTGTTGCGGTCATTGACCATAAGGTTGGGCTGCAAAATGAGCAATGAAGTTTCCAACTTGAATCTTGCCATAATATCGGCGTCGGTTTCGGGCCTGTACAGCCCTTCCTTTATTCCCTGCAGTATGTTTTCCCTAATCATTACCACATCGCGGTCTTCGAGCATACTACGGAACATTTTATAAGCTTCAGGGTAGAAGCGTTGCAGCTCAAACAACGCCATAGGGTTGATGCGCTTGTGCATACCGTCAAAAAACGCTAGTATTTTCACCATAGCTTCCACCGCATTATCAGCGTTACTGAGTACGCTTACACAGTTGGCCGTGGTATTGTTCTTATACCATATCATCGACTCGTTAACCACCTCTTCCTTATTGGCGAAATGCAGGTAAAGCGTCTTTTTAGAAATCCCGGCTCTGCGTGCTATGTCGTCCATGGTAATTGTTTTGAACCCATATTGGGAAAACAATTCCGCTGAAACGGCAAGTATTTTTTCTAATGGTTCCATATTCCGCTACAAAACTACGGAAACGTTTTTGCATAACTAGAGTTTCCGAAGTTTTTTGCGTGCATTAATATATTGTTAACATAGGGCATGACGATCAGGGCTTTAGGGTGCAAATATAGTAGCTACGTCAAGATTTTTCCAAATTTTGTGGATAATATTATAGCGGAATATTGGAGCTAACTCAAATTAATTGACTTAAATAGCTTTATAAGTATCTATTTGTCTATATTTGTTGCAGTAATGTGGATATGTTTGTTTGGAGCCAGAGGCAATTTCAGGCGATTTTACCCTACGATCACCCTTCAGGCTAAACGAGAATGTCAGGAAACTGAAATTCCGCAGCAATGATGCCGATATAGCACAGCATTCGGCTCCTATCTGCTGAGCCCACCGCTACAGATTATCTAATTCTTCACGTGTTTCCTCTATTGACAGCAACACTATCTCTTTCATTTTTACCAGTAGTTTCAATGTGTCATTTGATGGTGGCAGGTAATTGAGCTGATCTTCTATGGTGGCCATGAGGTGAAACAAAGTATCGGCACCGAGCAGCCCTACGGAGTTTTTGAGGTAGTGCACGCCTGCTTTGGCCTCTTTGTATTGTTCTCCCTCCATGTAGTCTTCAATCTCATCAAGGAGGGCCGGGGTTTTTTCTATATATATTTCCAGTATTTCTTTTATCAGCAAGGTATCGTTATCGGTGAGGTTTCTAACATAGTTAATGTTGGTGAGCCTGTCGGTGGCGGTTACGTCAGGCTTTTTCAGCAGGCCTCGTATTTTCTGGTACAGCTCTACGGGGTTGAGCGGTTTTAATATGTAGTCATCCATACCTGCGCTGATGCACATCTCCCTGGTACCCTGCGATTCCGAGACCGTCATGGCGAGAATTGGCGTATTATTCTTCAGTTCCTTTCTTATAATTGCGGCTGCTTCAATACCGCTCATTTCGGGCATCTGTATATCCATCAGCACCACATCATACTCATTCCTCCTGATGAGCTCAATGGCTTCGCGGCCTCTTTCCGCTACTGTAACCACGGCGCCCCAGTTACCTACTGTAACCCTGCCCACGCGCTGGCTCATAATGTTATCTTCAACCAGCAGTATGTTGTAGCCAATCAATGAGACGCTTTCCCCGCTTTCTTTTACCGGTATTCCGTTTTGTTTGAAATCAGGCGCTTTTTCGGGTTGTTTTTCGGAGGCTTTATATTTCCTGGCCGGGCGGCAATGGTAAGTAAATGAAACAACCGCTCCCTCCCCTTCCTTGCTTCTTACTTTCAGGACACCGTTCTGCTCCTCGGTGAGCTGTTTAGCGGCTGCAAGGCCCGCAATGGCACCCTTTGTATTGCCGTTGGCACTGTTTAAAACAGCGTCGATGCCGCTGTCAGCCATACCCGGCCCGGTATCTTTCACCGTAAATTCAAGTGTGATCATTTCATCAGTCACCGTTTTCTGCAACACGCTTACGCTGATGCTGCCTTTCTCGGTAACCTCTACAGCATTTTCAATAAGGTGGTGTAGTATCTTACTCAGCCGGGCCTGGTCAGCGAAGACAGCGGGAGGTATTTTGTTATCAATCTGCAGCGCGAACCTTATATTTTTTTTATCTGCCTCCGGTTTCAGTGAAAATATAACGCTGTTCACCAGGTGCTTCAGTTCAAACTCGGCACCGTTGATATTAGTTTTTTCAGGTTGTTTTTTTGAAGTATCAGCTATGCCATCCAGTGCCTGCAAAATAGTGCCTGAGGCTTCTTTTATGCCAGCCACCAGCACCTTTTGCTCGGCTGAAAGGGCTGTGGTACCCAGCAGGTTTACCATACCCATAACGCCGCCGAGGGGATCGCGTACATCCTGGCTCACCCTGGCTATTACCCCCTGGTGTGCGGTTTTCGCTTCCATGGCTATCCATGCTACTTCATGCAGCTCTTCCTCGGTCTTTATGCGTTCGGTAACATCCTGCACCAGGCACTTAAAGCCCGTTACCGTGTCTCCGGCCGTTATAAATGTGCTTTCCAGCTCCAGCCACATTTTTTCACCCTGCATACTTTTTACAGGCATGAGTAGTGTGGCGGGCTCCTTTTTCTCCCGCAACTGGCGGCTGTAAAACGCAATGGCTTTCTTACGGGCTTCCTCATCAAAAGCGAAGGGGAATACCTGTCCGTGCAGTTCGCTATCATTATAACCTATAGCGGCTTTCAGCCTGGGGCTGGCGAATAATACTGCTCCTTTTTCCGTGAATGAAACGGCCATATAGTCAGCCTGCGAGACCGTATTTTTCTTACTGAGTTCCAGATCACCAAGTTTCGTCGCCAGTTCATGCAACTGGTTTTCTATTTCGCTGAGTGAACTGTCATCCTGCACGGCAAGCTGAATATAAAGCGGCTCTCCTGCGGCGTTGCTGATAACAGAAGGGGTAATTGTGGCCGGTAATGTACCTCCGGATCGGGTGGCGAACAGCAGCTCCTGCAAATCAGCCGCGGCGGCTTTCTTTATGTTTTTAATAGCTTTTTCAAACAGTGGCCTGCTTTGCGGCTGCAGTATATCGGCAACTTTCACCCTGCTTACCAGCTCCTCCCGGCTATAGCCCAGCCAACCCAGCATACTTTCGTTTATATCAGTAATATAACCATCAGCGCCGGCGGTAATAAAGCCGCAAGGCGCTGCACTGTACAGCTGGCGGTACTGCTGCAGTTGCTCCGCAACAAGGTTTTGAGCGATTTTTTTCTCCGTAACATCATGCAGGGTACCAAATATGCCTGTAAGGCCGCCACGACTGTTGAACCGTTTTTTTACTACGGCACTGATGTCCTTTACGGTACCATTCCTGGTAATTATTTTAAATTCAAGCGTTTCGGAATGCGTTTTTTTCTCCAGCATTCTTTTGTTCACGTCGTTAACGCGGTCAAAGTCAAGCGGGCTTACGAAGCTCATTACAGAGTGGTCGGCAGGCACTTCACCACTGTCTTCAAACTCAAGGAGCGCATACATTCCTGGTGTCCAGTAGGTCTGGCGGTTAAATATATTCAGCTCCCAGCTGCCTGTTTTCGCAAGCGATTCAGATTCTTCAAGGCGCTCCCTCAGCAGCACTTCCTGCGTTATGTCATTACGAAGGGCGAGTATGCGTACCGGTTGCTTGTCTTTATTTAAAAAAGGTATAATGGTTGTGTTGCTCCAGCTTACAATGCCTTTTATGTTCTGGTTTTTAATAACGCCGCTCCATGTTCTGCCCGCGGCTATTTCCGTGGCCTGCTCAGCGGCCTGCTCAGGGGTCACGTCAGCCAGCTTTATGGCACTGTTGTTTCTGCCGGTTATTTCCTCTTCGGTGAGCCCGGCTATTTTGCAAAATTTATCGTTAACCGACACTATGTCCTGGTTCGCATCCAGCACGGCTACAATAGCCACTTCATCAAGTGCTGCACGGTAGGCAGCGGCTTCGCTTTTTTCCCTGCCCAGCTCAATAAGGGACATAACGGCGTCGCCTAATATCTGCAGAGAAATGCGCTGGTAACTATTGAGCTGATGATGCTTGGGGGTCATAACGCAGAGCGCGCCCAGGCGGTAGTTGTCTTTATTAATAAGTGGTACGCCGGCATAAAACCTGATGCCCGGATGCCCGGTTACCAGGGGGTTCTGATCAAAGCGGGAGTCAGCAAGCGGATTAGTTACTTCAAATATTTCATCATCAAGAATGGTATAGTGGCAGAATGAAAACTCCCGTGGCAGTTGCTGCACATCAATACCTACACTGGCTTTTACCCATTGCCTGTGCTCATCAATAATGCTGATGAGTGCAATGGGCGTATTGCATATTTCAGCCGCCAGCTGCGCCAGGTTATCAAATTCCTGTTCGGGAGCGGTATCCAGTATATCATATAGTTTTAATGCCGCAATTCGCCCCTGTTCATTTTTGGGAACCGGAATATTATTCATCATTCTGACTTTGTCTTAAAACCCAAACAATATTAAGCATTTTAGCACTTGCAGGTTAGTGAATGGATTCATATTTATTTTACCAACCAAAACGCAATACAAAAGCCATGTTCCCGTTTCCGGTTACGTCTGTCACAGCCCGGCTACAACAGCTTGTATTCCTCCACAATTTCTTTGAGCGACTGCCTGGTGAGCTGTTTCATTTTTTCCAGCATTTCCAGCGTTGGCGCGGCGGGAGGCAGCTTGTTGAGGTTAAACTCAATATTATCTAATAGATGAAAAAGACTGTCAGCACCTATAATGCCCACCGAATTTTTGAGGTTGTGCACATGGCTCTGTACCAGCTTTAACAGGCCCGCCGCCTGGTCACTTTCTATGGCCTCCAGCAGTGGCGGTGTTTTGGAGAGATAAAGCTCCAGTATTTCCTTTACTGCTTCAGGCTCACCCCCAACCACATTTTTTAGGTAATTTATATTTGTTATTTTAACAACGTGATCTGGTGCCTTTTTGGGCATGAGGTCATACATCTTTTTGTTCAGTTCAGCAGGGTTAAAGGGCTTTGAAATATAGTCGTTCATGCCGGCCTTCATGCAGTTTTCGCGTTCTCCGAGCATTACAGACGCGGTCATGGCCATAATTGGCATTTTACATTTCATTTCTTTCCTCAGGCGGGAAGTGGTTTGTATCCCATTCATTTCCGGCATCTGGATATCCATCAATATCAGGTCAAAATTCTCTTTTGCAACCAGGTCAAGTGCCTTATGCCCACTATCAGCTATTACCACTTTAGCCCCCCATTTCTCTATGGTATATTTAGCCACGCGCTGATTCATAATGTTATCTTCCACCAGCAGTATATTGTACCCCGCCAGCGAAATGATTTTCATATTCTCCAGCTTACCCCTGGCATCTGTCAGCGATGCCTTATTAGGCTTAAAATTAAAAGTAAAGGTAAAAGTAGTGCCCACTCCCTCTTTGCTCGCCACAGAAATTTCGCCCTTTTGCTGTTCTATTAACTGCTTGGCTATGGTAAGGCCCAGGCCTGTGCCGCCATATTTGCGGGTAGTATCGCTCTGCGCCTGGGTAAAACTTTCAAAAACGGAATTTATTTTATTCTGAGGTATACCAATACCCGTGTCGGTTATTACGAATTCCAGTTCAATATGGTCCTCAGCCAGCTCTTTCAAAGACACGGTAATGCTTACACTGCCTTTATCAGTAAATTTAAGCGCATTGTCAGCCAGGTTAAGCAGTATCTGGTTCAGCCTAACGGGGTCTGCCACCAGGGAGTCAGGTATGCGGCTATCGATCTGTGAAATAAGCTTAATATTCTTTTCATCAGCTACCGCCTTGAGTGTAAATATTACGCTGTTCACCAGGTTTTTGAGTACAAACTCAGTTTCTTCAAAAACGAGTTTACCCGATTCTATTTTGGTAACATCAAGAATATCATTAATGATACGTATCATATTAACTGATGATTCTTTTATGCCATCCACAAACTCCTTCTGCTCATCGGTAAGGATGGTGGTATTCAGCAGGTTCACCATCCCCACCACACCATTCATGGGTGTTCGTATCTCGTGGCTCATTTTACCGAGGAACGTCTGCTGCATTTCTTTGGCTTGCGTGGCCAGCCGGGCGGCTTCCTGCATCGCCTCCTGGGTTTTCAGGCGTTCAGTTATGTCATAAAGGGCGAAACGGTAACCCACAACACTTGTATTTTTCTTTATCAGCGTAGCCACCTGCTCTATCCACAGTTTTTCACCTGTCTTTACAATTATAGGGAAAAGGAATGTAGTTTCTTCGGTTTTATCAAGCAACTGTTTCTGGTAAAATGCTATCGCTTTTTTGCGCCATTCCCCGTCATAAATAGAGGCAAACTGCTTCCCAAGCAAATCTTTGTCGTTGTACCCTATCGTTTTTTTTAGCCGGTTGCTCACATACGTAAAACGGCCATGCACATCAGCGGTGAACATCATCAAAGCGCTTTCCTCCACCATAGCGCGGTACATAGCCTCGCTTTCGGCAAGGCTGCCATAGGCTTTTTTCAGCGGGCTGATATCAGTAAGCCAAAGGTGAATGCCCGCCGGAGACGGGGATATGGCAGCCTGGCAATAAAGGCGGCTCTTGTCCGCGCAACGAAACTGCAAATCAATGATACCCGCTTTTTCTTTTGAAAGCGCAGCCATATCAGCAATGGCAATATTTCCGTCGTCGTATAACAGTTCAGTGAGTGTCTGTGTACCAATACCCTCTTCCTCATAACCAAGCCAACGGGAAAGTGTGTTATTGATTACGGTTATATCCCCTTCATGCCCTATCTGCAAATAGCCGAATGGCATATCGGTATATATATTTATTTCGGCAAGCGGCGTATTCTGCGCCATAGCCCTGCCAGCTGTGTTTTCCTGCAACATGCCCTGTAGTCCTGAAAATTTTCCTTTATGGTCAATACGCCTCGTAAAAACCGCTTTTACACTTTTTGTCCTTCCCTCCAGTGTCACTATATCAAAATTAAACGCCTCACTCAGTACATTGCCACTGTCGGCGTCATCAATACTTTCGTTCTGCACCAGAGTAACTTTTCCGCCCTTTTTCTTTACTTTTTTATAGGCTTCGGCCGCACTAACTTCATCGGTAAGTAAGTGATTATATTTTTTACTCACTTCAGGGTAATATGACCGGCTTATAAACTTTAACAGGGAATAATCGGGCACATAATCATCGTTCTTATATTCTAAAAGATGATACATGCCATCGCTCCATACTGTCTTTCCTGTTGCGGCATCCACATCAAAAGTTCCTGTTTTAGTAATCGATTCCAGCTGACTCAATTTATCGGCCAGGGCTTCTTCTCTGGCTGTGGCTGCCTCAACAGCCCGCTCTGCTAACCCGGCAGCCCTCAATTTGTCCCTGTAAGCCTCTGTAAGCGCTAGAGCTGTGGCTGCCAGCGTGCGCAACCCGTCAAGCTGCCCGTCGCCAAGGGAATAGGCGGGTACTTTACTCATAACAAACAAAGTGCCTAGTGCTATACCGTCTTTATTAATGATGGGAAAACCCGCGTAGTACCTCAAGCCTTCGGTAACAGTTACAAGGGGGCACTGGCAGAACCTGGTATCAGCAAGCAGGTCTTTAATTTCAAAAATATCATTTTGCAGCAGCGTGTGCCTGCAAACAGAATGATCAAGCGGGAGCGAACTGCACCGAAGCCCGATGCAGGCCTTGAACCACTGTTTCTCCTGATCAATAAAACTAATGCCCGCTACGGGTGTGCCACATAAAGTAGCAGCCAGCCTTGCCAGGCTGTCACATTCTTCATCAGGGAGTGACCCTATAATATTGTATTGCTTCAACACCGCTATCCTTTCCTCTTCGTGTGGCAATACTTTACTTTGGTTCATAAAACGCTTATTTATGAAGGCAATAAAGGGAACCGCTGCTGCATGGCAGGCCACCCCCTTAAAAATTAACCGCGGCTCTAAGAGCAGGCGCATACCTGTATCATATAGCCAATTGATTGCTCATCCAAAAATATTTATTCACGTGATCATATCACTTTTTTTTGCAAAATATTATTCCGTAGCGCCCTATTTTTTCTTCTGCGCATAGGTTATAAGCGCAATAGTTTCTTTGGTCAATGGCTTTATGAGGTAGTAAACCACGTTTTTATTGGCCTGAGCCCTTTCCATATCTCTTTTATCTACGGATGAGGAGAGGATATAGATCTTTACACGGTTCTTTATCTTTTCGTCCAACTTATCAAAAAGATCAAGAAACTCCCAGCCTGTCATGGTGGGCATATTGATATCAAGAAAGAGGATACAGTTATCATCATGTGCAGCGGATGAATATTCGCTTTCAATATGCTCAAACCCTGCTTTTGGGTCAATAAAAGTAGCTACAGGCGTGTCTTTATACAGCTTTTCAATGCAGGCACGGCATATTTTATTATTGAGCGCATCATCGTCAATTACTACGAAGCGAGTAGACTTATCCATATGTAATTATTTGCAGGTTCTAAAAGCGTAAATTAATGAAAAAAAACTAATCAGGGGAGTAAATTTCAACGTTTATGAATTTCAAATTCTATTATAAATTCTGTCCCTTCATTTACCTTACTCTTAACTGATATTTTTCCGTTAAGCGTTTCCACCTGGGTCTTCACCATGTAAAGCCCCATGCCCTTACCTTCGGCAGCGTCAATATGAAACCGCTTATACAAGCCGAACAGTTTATCGCCATTTCTTTCGAGGTCTATTCCGAGGCCGTTATCCCTGAAGATAAGTATTGTATTGTTATTAGTCCTGTGGCTTGTTATCTTCATGGCAGGTACCGTGCCGGGCCGCTTATACTTTAAACTGTTTGATATAAGATTATAAAATATACTATGGATATAACTTTTCAAGGTTATCATTTCGTCCACCTCATTGAAATCATAGTCAAGCTGGTAATGTTCCTTTTCAGTTATACCGGCAATGGTAAATTGTATGTCTTTTACTATTTGTGAAAATTGCACCAGTTCCTTGTTTTGGGTTACTTCGTGCTTCATCTGCAAAATGCGGTTGAGGTCTGTAATGATACCATCAAGCTTTTTGGCTGAAGTTTTTAAACCATCAATAAAAAACAACCTTTCTTCTTCATCAATCGTTTCATCGTTGAGGGCCTCTGACACACCTATTATATTAGCCACCGGCGCCCTGAGGTTGTGGGAAATGATATATGCAAACTGCTCCAGGTCTTTGTTGCGCTGTATCAGTTCCGAAGTGATTTTTTTCTCCTGTAGTTCTGACCCTTTCCGCTCTGTTATATCCCTTAAAGACATAATAACGCCGAGCATCTTGTTCCCCTCGCCCAACACCGGGTGAAAGTGCGCATAGAACCACTTAAGGCCGCCGTCAGGCTCCTGAAATCTTACTTCAAAGTTTAAGTTAGCGCCGTTGAGCGCGTTTCTTAAAGACTTTTTCACCTGCACTTGCATGGCATCAGTAAAATAAGCAGCGGCGTCATTGCCTTCCTTTATTTCCTTATCCAGGTGCCGGAGCGTAAACTTTGATGCCTGCTGATTAAATGAAACGACTTTTAAGTTAAGGTCAAGCAAGACATAAACTGTTTCTGTATTTTCGAATATGCTTCTCAGGTTGGCTTCGCTTTTAAGCAGCATTTCCTCGCCGCGCTTCCGGTCCGTAATATCCTGTACCGTTCCTGTTATTTTAAGTTGTCTTTTGCTGGCTTTATCAAAAATAATCTCTCCCAGTTCACTAACAATACGCTCGGTACCATCGCGCAAAAGTATTCTGAATTCGGCTATGTACTGCCCATCGTCGGCCAACGCGTTTTTCAGTGCATCGTCCATTACGTGCTGGTCGTCCGGGTGAACCAGGCTTCTGAAAAACGGCCCTGTCACTTCCATCTCGTCCGGGGCAAAGCCAAAGATACGGTAGCTCTCATCCGTCCATTTTATTGCGTTGGCGGTTGGGCCGGATTTCGAAAGATCAACTTCCCAGCTACCTATATGGGCTATGCGTTGCGATGTTATCAGCCTGGCCTCGCTTTCTTTTAGCTGGTTTATAGCTTCCAGCTTATCGGTTATATCGTTAGAAAGTACTATAAGACAATTAGTGTCTTCAAAAATAATGTCAGAAGTTGACACCTCTACATACAGTGCAGTTCCGTCCTTCTTCACGTTTTTCCAAACACCTTTTTGGTTCAGGTCAATGGGCGAAACAATGTCATTTTCTTTGAGACGCCGACGTTCTTCCTCGCTGTAAATATCAAAAGCAGTCATGGAAAGAAACTCCTCCCTGCTGTAGCCAAAGAGCTGTATTGCGGCTTTGTTTACATCAAGCAGCCGCTTGCTTTCAATTTCCACAACCCAGAGCGGGCTGGGGTTATTTTCAAAGAGGTTACGGTATTTTTGCTCACTCTCCACCAGTTTTATTTCCGCTTCGGTGTGTTCTGAAATATCCCTGATAAAGCCATTAAGCTGGGTTACCTCAAGGTCAGCGTTCCGGGTAATAAATATTTCGGAGTGAATGTATTTTATGCCCCCTTTGCCGGGCGCCACCCTGAAGGTGTATTTCTGGCGGTTGCGGTTGGCTACGGTGTCTTTAATCGTTTGTTTGACAAAGGCAAGGTCTTCAGGATGTATTTTAACGAAAAAGTTGTCCCAGGAAGGGGTTACTTCACCGGGTTCATAGCCAAGTATCCTGAATTTTTCATCAGACCAGTAAATTGTATTCTGACCTATATCCTGCTTCCAGCTTCCGAAATGTGCCAGCCGCTCGGCATCTTTCATCAGCGCTTTGCGGGTAATAAGCTCATTAAAAAACTTCTCCTGATCGGCTTTAAGACTATATTTTTCAATAGCGTTCATTATGGCTATGGGCAGGCGCTCAAAGCTGTCTTTAAGCACATAATCACTTGCGCCTTCCATTACCAGTGTGGTAAGCTGATCCTGCGATATACGCTCCGCCACTATGATAAAAGGGATGGATATTTTCTTACTGTTGAGGGTATTGAGCGCTTCCCTTGCTGAAAAATGAGGCATAGGGTGGCCGGCCACAACAGCGTCATAACCGCCGGCAGCTATAGCTTCAACAAACCCGTTTTTATCCTTTACGCAATGTGTAGTAACCGAAAGACCCGCCAGCACCATGGATTTTTGCACCATGTTTACGTCGCAAAACGGGTTTTCTATTATCAGCAGGTTAAGCTTTGCCATATTGTGGTGATAAAACTATAAAATTACTCCGGAAAGTGGCACTAAATTCCACTAAAGAAATTTAAAAATATACAACTGCCTAATTACCATAAAAATAGTCGCTGAACAACGTGCAAGTTACCATTTTAAACAAGACTTTTGCATCAGCTTGATACCTTTATAATTCACGGGCTTTGCCTCCGGCCGCCTGCCTGCCATAACACAAAGACAAAACACACAGCGGCAAACTATTTAAAGTAATAACACTTACTATGGTGCAGGAGCTTGGTAGAGCGTTTTTCTATCAAACTTGCGGTGCGCCGGTATTGAGTGTATTAACCGGTACGGCCGGAACCACACTGTACCTGCCAATAAGTGAAAACACCAGCAGTTTCACTTTGTGTTCCAGCTCAGTGAGCGTGCTGCCTTCAGGCAGCGGATGCGGAAGCTGAAAGCTGGTAACTAACTGGAATGTTTCCTTCTCAAAATGATCAAGCGTTATGGTCACGTTAGATATTGCAACCTCTTTCTGAATCCTTTGCCGTAACTCATCCATCATTTCCCGCAGTGCGTCGTCGCTCATGCCATACTTTATATTAGCCGTCACTTTTATACCCCGGGTACTCCTTTTAGACAGGTTAATCAGGTTCTGGCTCACCATGTGCTGATTGGGTATAATATATTCTGCACCATCAGTATTGCGCAGCCGCGTACTTCTGAAGCCGATGCGTTCCACAACACCCTCCGTATCGCCTATCTTAATAGTATCACCTGCCTGGAAGGGCTTGTCAGACAATATAGTAAAGGCAGCAAAAAAGTTCTCTACCGTCTCCTTGCCGGCCAGCGCAATGGCGACGCCGCCTATACCCAGCCCGGTAATGAGGGCCGGCACATTCACATGGCACACGCTGCCCAGTACCCAGAAAACGCCCAGTGTCCAGGTGAGCAGCTTTCCCATTTCTTTTATCAGTGGCAACATCTGCAGCCGGGAACTATTGTTTTCCTCCCTCGCCTTGCCCATACGCAGGTAATATATAAAATCTATGAGGCGGGTAACAGATTGAGTAAGGAAAAATATAAACAGGAAGAGAAATATGTGATCGGTTATATCTCCCAGGCTGATATTAAAATTACCCCTGGTGATAAGGGAGCGGTGAAAAATAATGCCATTAAGAATATTGGAAAGCCGGTCAGCAGCGATAAAATAACAGATCACCTGCAACAGTAACTCAATAGGCCGGAAGAGCATATCGCGTAGCGCCTCCCTGTGCTCCATATAAGTGTAGTGCGCGGCTATGCGGCTACTGAGGCGGGTAAGCAGGCCCGCCACGGGCTTTTTAAGCACCAGGGTAATGATGATGATACCCGCAAAAAGCAGGTAGTCTGATACCGTTTGATGAAAGTATACGGTATGCAGCCAGGAAAGGTCAACAACGGTGAAAAGGTAACGCATTTAAAAAAATATAGCAGATTATACGGCAACATTAAACTCCCTGAGCGCATCGTTCAGGCTGGTCTTCAGGTCGGTGGAGGGTTTGCGCTCACCTATTATCAGGGCGCAACTTACCTGGTATTCTCCCGCGGGAAATTTTTTCGCGTAAGTACCTGGTATCACTACACTTCGGGCAGGTACACGCCCCCGGTATTCAATAGGCTCTTGGCCACTTACATCTATTATTTTGGTGCTTTGAGTAAGTACCACATTAGCGCCAAGTACGGCTTCTTTTTCTACCAGCACGCCCTCCACCACTATGCAGCGGCTGCCAATAAAACAACCATCCTCTATAATAACCGGCGAAGCCTGCAATGGCTCCAGCACACCGCCTATGCCCACTCCCCCGCTCAGGTGTACACCCTTGCCTATCTGGGCGCAGGAGCCAACAGTAGCCCAGGTATCAACCATAGTCCCCTCATCAACATAAGCACCGATATTTACATACGAAGGCATCAGCACTACATTGCGCGCTATGAAAGCACCGTAGCGCGCCACCGCATGAGGCACGGCACGCACCCCAAGACCGGCATAGTCCTTTTTGAGCAGCATTTTATCATAAAACTCGAATGGCTCCATAGCCCAGGTCTGCATTGGCTGTATGCCAAAATAGAGCAGTATCGCCTTTTTCACCCATTCATTTACCTGCCAGCCGTTTTCGGTTGGCATGGCCACGCGCAGCCTTCCCTTATCTACTTCCTCTATTACTTCCCTGATATAGTTTTGGTACTTTTCTTCCTTTAACAACTGGCGGTTATCAAAAGCCGCTTCTATATATTGCGCTGATTGGCTGCTCATATTATTCCTGTTATACTATTAATACTATAACCGCAAAAGTAAGGCACACACTGTCATCATACGTTATAGTAAAATATTTTAAATGCAACAGGAGGCAACTTCAACATATTTGCCTGCGCATGGGCATTCAACTACCACAAATGGGTATATAAACTAAATCTGGATTTACGCAGTCTATCCCTACCATACCCCCCATTGGCGCAAGGTGTTTTTCACTTGCGAAACCACAGAAAACAGTTGCCATGAACTTTAGCTCGAATGCCTCTTGATAGACCCGCTATTTCCCGCCCGTTCGGCGTAGGTTGTACCTA
>JACMPD010000145.1 GCA_014377675.1 Taibaiella sp. | reverse complement strand
TTCGGATTTTAGTGGTATTCTAAAGCATCCAACAGCGTGCTACAGGGTTGTTTTGTAGTACAATAGCTTGTGCTATGTAAACAAGTATCCCATGCTGCAACAGCATGGGATATAAAATATTTTTTTAAGGTTTACAGCCGGGCGCTTTGTATCCTCAGCACCTTCCTGTTTTTCTTTTGAACCCTCATTTTTTCAGGGAGTAATTTTAGAATTTCGTCCATCAGCGATTGTAGAATACTAAAATGTACAAAATGCTGGTTGGTAACCAGGCTTATTTCTCTTACCGGTTCGGGTTCTATGAAATATCGCACGTTGGCTATACGGTCTTCATCAAATTCTGTTATTGATAGTTCCGGCAATATGGTCATGCCTCCGTTTTTATCAACCATCCGGCGCAGCGTTTCCACGTTGCTCGATTCATACCTGTAAGGCCGCTTTGCCTGCAGGCGCTCCACCTGTTCACTGCACAGGTCTATTATCTGGTTTCGCATACAGTGGCCTTCGTTCAGCAGCCATATCCGGTCCAGTTCCACATCTTCGGCCTCTATCAGGCGTTTTTCCAGTTTTTTATCATCCTGCCTGAAGTAGGCTACAAACGGCTCATAAAATAGCGGATATTCTTTTATGTCTTTTTCTTCCAGCGGGGTACTTAGCAGTCCTGCGTCTATTTCGTTATTTCTCAGTGCCGTTATTATACGGTGTGTTTCCATCTCATTTACGTCAAGCCTTATATCCGGGTAGCTTTTGGAATAGTTTTCAAGCAGCGATGGCAATATATTGGGTGCAACTGTAGGTATCACTGCCAGCCTGAAGGTGCCTGAAAGCACATTCTGCTGTTGCTGTATCAGCTCCTGTATGCGCTCAAATTCTTCCAGTGTTTTACGTACCTGGTCTATAATTACCTTACCCATAGGTGTTATTTCTATCGGGTGCCTGCTGCGGTCAAATATTTTCACACCCAGTTCCTCTTCCAGTTTCTGTATCTGAAGGCTGAGTGTCGGCTGGGTAACAAATGATTTTTCAGCGGCGGATACAAAACTTTTATAGGTCGCAAGCGAAATAGCGTATTCTAATTGTATAATAGTCATATCGAGCTTTTAATTTTTATTTTTTTAATGTTTGTGTTGTGGGTCGCTGGCGGAGTGCGTTTTACCTGTTCCAGCTGGTGCCGTTTACTTTATCCTTTACTACCGGTAGCGGCTTGCGGGGCAGCTTTTCATCACGCATGGCGGTGTTATATACAAATGAAGCCACTATTATTGAAGCCTGCATCAGGTCGTTGCTGCTTACCCGTTCATAAGAGTCCATGTTGGTGTGGTGCGTTCTGCTGCCATATTCAAGCGGATCCTGTATAAACTGGAAGCCGGGTATCCCTACTTCATCAAAAGCAATATGATCGGTTGACCCGGTATTTTTTATGGTAACAGTAGTTGCACCAAGATCATGAAACGGTTTCAGCCAGGTTTCAAACACGTCCCTGAGTTCGTCATTGCCTTGCAGAAAGATGCCTCTTATCTTGCCGCCCCCATTATCAAGGTTGTAATAAGCTGATACTCGCTCCTGGGCGGGCTTCAGCTCCATGGTCAGCCGGTTAGCGAAATGTTTTTTTACATAGCCGCGGGAGCCCAGCAGGCCCTGCTCTTCACCGCTCCACAATACAACTCTTATGGTGCGGAGTGGCTTTACTTTTATCGCTTTAAGTATTCTCACTGCTTCCATCATCACCACTGTGCCGGTGCCGTTATCGGTAGCGCCGGTTGAGGCATGCCAGCTATCCATGTGTGCCCCCAGCATTACCAGTTCGGCTTTAAGGTCGGGGTCAGTGCCAGGTATTTCAGCCATTACATTATTTTCTGTTGAGTCTTCTGTCAGGAAGGTGGTCCGGGTGTCCATTTCCAGTCTTACTTCTTTTCCAGCCTCTAATAATCTTACAAGGCGCCCCAGGTGTTCGCTGCCCAGTTCCAGTTCCGGTAACACAGGTTTGGCGTCCCAAGCCCTCGGCGCGCCGTTACTTGTAAACAATGTACCCATTGTGCCTCTGCCTCCACTCAGCACCGCCGTAGCGCCCTCCTGTAGCAGGAAAGAGTCGATAGCCCTCCGCAAATTGACCGGGGGTTTGGCAGCGGCCTTTGGCTTCTGGCTCAGGTAGGTTACCCCTTCATCATTATGGGGGTCGCCTGATATGTTCACCAACTCTTCGGCGGTATATCTTTTGGCATCAGCGGTAAAGTTGGGTTTAGTTTCATTATTCATGGAAGAAAGCACCACTATTTTCCCTCTCAGCGTGCCAGTGTACTTTGCCATATCCTGCGTGCTGTCAACCCTTACCAGTGTTGCAGTGGCATTTACCGGGCCGTTTGTGCCGGGTGTCCACGCTCTAGGGCTGGCTATTAGCTGCTGATAATACGGTACGGTCATGGCTACATAACATTTATTTATTTCCCATCCTTTTCCGAAACTACCCCATGGCTCTATTTTTACGTTTGAAAGTCCCCAGCTTTCCATTTTTTCTTTAGCCCATTTTTCAGCGTTTCTCATACCGTTTGAGCCTGTAAGGCGGGGGCCGTTCACATCCGTAAGCTCGAAAAGCGTTTCCATTACTTTTGAATTATTGAATCCTTCATTTTTTATTTTAACGACAGTGCTGAGGTTTACCCTGTCGTTATGGTCACCCCTGAAAGAAAGGAGCGTGCCTGTGAGGCCAAGCATTAAAACAGAAGAAAATAATTTCATGACAAGTAAATTTGAAGTGCGGAAATTAGGCAAAAGAACCCAAAAGCCCAAAGATGCGTTTTTATTGCGGTGGCCGCCGGTGCATAGCTGCAGGTTGTTTTAAATACAGTCTGTCTTTATGCGTTGGCCGGGCGTACACATTAAATCAAAATAAATTTTGCATGCCATTAATTGTAACAGATTATTATTTTAGTTGAAAAGCTGGTGATACTTAAAAAAAATATTATCTTGCCTTATGTTTTCGAGATTTTTAAAGTGGGCTGGTGGCGGCAAGGGGAGAAACGAAGAAATATTAATACCTGAAGGAGTTGATTATGCTTTCATTGGTGCTGATATACATTCGCATTTTATACCGGGTATTGATGACGGGGCAAAAACAATTGAGGACTCACTGACCCTGCTAAGGAATATGCGGGATATGGGTTTCAAAAAAATAGTTACTACACCGCATATTATGATTGATTTTTATCCTAATACCAGGCATACCATACTCAGTGGGCTTGACCAGGTAAGGGAGGCGGCGGTAAAAAATAATATCGAACTTGATATAAGCGCAGCAGCTGAATATTATATTGATGAATCATTCATTGAGCTAGTAGAGCGGGAGCCGTTGCTGCCCGTTCATAAAAATGAAGTGCTGGTGGAGTTCTCAATGCTTTATGAGCCGCCTATGCTTAATAATGCGTTATTCAGGATGCAATCTTCGGGTTACAAGCCCATCATAGCTCACCCCGAGCGATATGTATTTTTCCATAATAATTTTGATAGGTTTCAGGAGTTCAGAGACCGGGGCTGCTACCTGCAGCTTAATCTGCTCTCACTCAGCGGCTACTACGGTCGTAATGTAATGGATGCCGCACACAAGCTGCTGGCCAAAGGTATGTATGACTATTGCGGATCTGATATGCACCATGAAAAACACTCGGCTGCTTTGAAAGGGATGCTCAGAACAAATATCTATAATGCACTTGCCCAATATCCTTTTCTCAATTCTAAGTTATGTTTATGATAGCGTTTGCTTATAAAGAAGGGAAAGTATATTTTTGCGCAGACATAGATTTCAGATTTACGCAAATCTGCTGAAATTGTATCATTCAATAAAGATTAATTTTAATGGGAAATTCCACTTATAGTATCGCCGTTCTGGGGCTTGGTTATGTTGGTTTGCCACTGGCGGTTGAGTTCAGTAAATTTTATCCGGTGGTAGGTTTTGATATCAACCGCAAGCGTGTTGGGGAGCTCAGGCAGGGTAATGATTTTACACTTGAAGTAGAAGAGGGATTGCTGAAACAAGTGACCCTTGCAAATGTAGCTCAAAATAATGAAAATGGGCTTTACTGTTCCTATGATACAGCTGACATTGCAGGTTGTAATGTGTATATCATTACTGTTCCCACACCGGTTGACCGCAATAACCGCCCTGACCTTACCCCACTTTATAAGGCAAGCGAAACAGTAGGTAAAGTGTTGAAAAAAGGCGATTACGTTATCTATGAATCAACTGTTTACCCAGGTGTTACTGAAGATGAGTGTGTACCGGTACTTGAGAAAATCTCGGGGTTGAAATTTAATGTTGATTTTTTCTGCGGCTATTCGCCGGAACGCATTAATCCCGGAGACAAGTTGCATACGGTTTCTAAAATCAGGAAGATTACATCAGGCTCTACACCTGAAACTGCAGATGTAGTAGATGCGCTTTATGGCTCTATTATTACCGCCGGTACTTTTAAAGCAGCCAGTATCAGGGTGGCGGAAGCCGCGAAGGTGATAGAAAATTCACAAAGGGATATTAACATTGCGTTCGTGAATGAACTGGCAAAAATATTTAATAAGTTAGGTATTGATACCCATGATGTATTGGAGGCCGCGGCTACTAAATGGAACTTCCTCGCATTTAAACCAGGTCTTGTTGGCGGTCATTGTATAGGCGTAGATCCCTACTATCTTGCCCAAAAAGCGCAAGAAGTAGGCTATCACCCTGAAATAATACTTGCCGGCCGCAGGCTTAATGACGGCATGGGCTCTTACATAGCTAACGAAGTGGTAAAACTGATGATAAAGCGGGATATTCCTGTAAAGTCAGCGAATGCGCTTGTATTGGGCATAACTTTTAAGGAAAACTGCACTGACGTCCGCAATACAAAAGTTGTGGATATTATTATGGAACTTAAATCTTATGGCATTAATGTAACTGTTTATGACCCATGGGCTAAAGCTGAAGAAGTAGCCCATGAATATGGCATTGAAATTGTTACTGAATTGCCTGATGATCAACAATATGATACTGTAATACTTGCAGTTGCCCATAGAAACTTTTTGGATACAGACTGGAGAAAATGGACTAAAGAGGGTGGTGTGATATACGATGTAAAAGGGTGCATGGAAAGCGGAGTGGCTACCGCACGGTTATAATGCCTGCCATCCGGGTGTTATAGTGTCTTAGTTTTATCCTGTTTATTTATTATGTTTGATTTTACTTTTATTTATGCTAATTTTGTCCAAATTTACTTCAATGCATAGATTAACCGGGCGGAGCTTTGCGGGCTTCACTCTTTTGCTTTTTTTGTTTTTGTCTGGATTTTTTTCATCCTGCATATCCACTAAAAAAGTATTATATTTTACTGATATACCGGATTCCGCTACCGCTGCCCAGCCCGTGGTAATTAACACAGTAAAATATACTGATCCGCTTATTCAGCCCAATGACATCTTGGTAGTAACGGTGCAAACGATAGCACAGAATGAAAGTAGCCTTCCTATTTCCACTTCCAGTACATCTGTTTTTAATCCACTTGTAGGTTTCCTTGTTGACAAAAACGGTAATATCGAATTATCATTAATTGGTTTTGTAAAGGTTGGGGGCTTAAGTACAGCAGAAGCGAGGGAGTTCATCAAACAAAAGGCCCGTGAATATTATAAAGAGCCTGTTGTAAACGTAAGAATCGCCAATTTTGATGTTCAGTTGCTGGGTGAATTTGCCCGGCCTGGTCCGGTTTCATTTCCTGCGGAAAAAGCAACGATCCTTGATGCTGTTTCTGCAGGAGGCGACCTGCTTATCACTGGTAAAAGAAATAATATATTAATGATAAGGGCTGAAGGTGATACCCGAAAGTTTTTCCGTTTTTCCATGAACTCAACGGATATGTTCCGTTCACCCTATTTCTATTTGAGGCAGAGAGATGTGCTGTATGCCGAGCCTTCTCCTTATAAAGTTCAAAACAGCGACAACCGTCTTTCAAGAACAGTTACGATAGTCGGAGGTCTAATTTCGTTGGCGGCACTTTTTCTATCATTTAGAACAAAATAATATAACAATATAGTATAGTAGATGGAAGATAACAGATCTGAAATAGTTGTTGAAAATAAAAAGAGACCTGACGAAAGTATATTTAATTTAAAATGGTTTCTTACTACAATACTGGCAATCTGGCCGTGGCTGCTTGCCAGCATTGTTATTGGGTTAATCTTGGGCAATATATATTTAAGGTATACTACGCCAATCTATAGTGCTGCAGCTGAGTTATTAATAAATGACTCAAAAAAGGGAGGTTCCTCTAATCAGGATGACCTGCTGCAAACATTGAAAATGAATACCAACAGGATTAATGTCGAGAATGAAATAGAAATTTTAAAAAGCCGAACATTGATGCTGGAGGTTGCCAAAGAGCTTAACCTACAGGTCAGTTACTCAATTATAGGTAAGCTCAAGAAAGCTAATTTGTTTACCTATAAACCATTTGATTTCTTGCTTATTGATACTTCAGAGAAATTTTATACATGTAATGTTAGTGTTATTGGTGAGAATAATTTCGCCATATTAGAATCGCCATCAAAAGTAATCAGAGGTAAGTGGGGTGATACTATAAATACAAATATTGGCAGAGTCGTACTGTTAAAGACAAAGTATTTTTCGCCGATCAGTTCACAGATTACCGTCAAGGTAGCACCACTAATACCCACTGCAAAGCAGTATATGCGCAGAATGACAATTTCTGCTCCAAGTAAAGGGGCAAGTTGCCTGAATATAGGACTCTCCGATGAAATAGCCGACAGAGCGGTTGAAGTGTTGAATACATTAATGAAATTGTACAAAAAGAGTAATGTTACAACACGTAATATGATTGCTCAGAAGACAATGGATTTCATTGATCAGCGTTTAAACTTTGTTGGTAAGGAATTGTCTGGAGTAGAAGGCGAAATTGAAATATTTAAGCAGAAAAATAATATTGCGGATATGGGCGCACAGTCAACCGCCCTGGTTTCTGCTAAGTCAACTACGCAGGAGAAGCTCTCTGATATGGAAGTGCAGCTGGAGATGGTGAAGAACGTGAGCAACTATCTGCAGAATACGATTAATGACAAAGCACTTATATTACCTGCTTCATTGCTCCAGAACCCCGGGCTTGCTCAGTTAATGACTACGTTTAATTCAGTAGTAGTTGAAATACAAAAAAGTGAGCTCGTATATACAAAGGATAATCCGGTGACCAAAATGCTAATTAAGCAAAAGGATCAAATTAAAAATAATATATTATCATCGCTTGAATCTACAAAAAGAGAAACCCAACTTCAGGTAAGTCAGATAAGGTCTCAGTTAAATAATATTCAGGGTCTAGTTAAAGATGTTCCCAGTGTTGAAAGGTTATATCTCGATTTTTCAAGGCGGCAGGCTACCAAACAGGATCTGTATGTTTTCCTCCTTAAAAAGAGAGAAGAAACAGCGATTGAGAAGGAGTCTACTGTTGCAGATGCCGTTATTATTGACCCTGCGTTTTCTGATGCCAGGCCAATTTCGCCGAACCACTCGCGCATATTAATGATGTCATTGATAGCCGGTGCACTTGTACCGTTTATTTTTATACTTGCCAGGCGCGGCCTTAATATTAAAATTATCAGCAAAAGTGATATTGTTAAAAATTCGGCAATACCAATTATTGGTGAAATTGGCAACAACGTAAGCGGTGACCCAATAGCGGTAGAAAAAAATAGTCGCACCCTCATTTCTGAGCAATTCAGAGCACTGCGTACTAACCTGCAGTATATGCTTACCGATAAGGATAAGAAGGTGTTGATGGTAACTTCGAGCATGAGTAATGAGGGTAAATCGTTTATTGCGGTGAACCTTGCTATTACTCTGGCCATGTCAGGTAAGAAAGTTGTACTGCTTGAGTTTGACCTTCGCAAGCCAAGGGTATCTAAAATGTTGGGTTTAGACAACTCGAATGGATATTCTAATTTCATTATAGGTAAAGCTAACTATCATGACATTATCGTACCCTCTGGTTTTGAAGATAATTTATATATTGTTCCTTCAGGGCCTATACCACCAAATCCGGCGGAGTTGATCTTGTTAAAAGAAACCGAAGATTTTTATCAGCGGTTAAGAAGCGACTTTGATTATGTAGTTATTGACACATCGCCTATCGGGCTTGTAACCGATGCGCAGTTGTTATATAAATATGCAGATATTACGCTGTATATAGTTAGGCAGGGGCACACCAACAAGCAACAATTGAACATTGCCAATGAGTTATATGAGACGGGCAAAATGCCTAAAATTGGATTTATTGTCAATGATGTACTTGCTAACAGAGGTTTTGCTTATGGTTATGGCTATGAAGAAAACTATGGCTACGGCAGCGGTTACGGATACGGTTACGGATATGGTTATGGATATGGATATGGCTCTTATGGAAGCGGTTATTATGTAGAAAACAATAAGCAGGCTACCAAAGGTTTGTTTAAAAGAAAAAATAGAGATAACAGCTAACATAAATTAAGCAGTAACACTAAGACAGAATATGAATACAAGTGCAGCTTCAGTTGAAACAGATAAGTGGGACGTGGTGATAAGCCCAAAGTCAAAAGTCATCAATTTCAACTTTGCAGAATTATGGAAGTACAGAGATCTGTTAATGATGTTTGTGCGTAAAGACATAGTTACAGTATATAAGCAAACTATACTTGGGCCTATATGGTTTGTAGTACAACCTATAATGACCACTATGATATATTATTTCATTTTTGGTCGTGTTGCCAAGCTCGGTACTGACAATGTGCCTGCTATCCTTTTCTATCTGGGCAGTAATACGCTTTGGTTGTATTTTTCTGAAACATTAAATACAACTTCTAAAACGTTTGCTGACAATGCCAGCATTTTTGGTAAAGTCTATTTTCCAAGATTATTGCTTCCTTTGTCAAAAGTTATTTCAGGCATGATCAAGTTGTTTATTCAATTAATTCTTTTTGTACTTGTATTGCTGTATTATATCTTCGTAAGGCATAGTGTAATGCCTAATCAGTTCATATTTTTATTTCCGTTCCTGCTCGTATTAATGGCAGCTCTGAGCTTTGCATTAGGTACAATTATTACTTCTATGACCACCAAGTACCGCGATATGACCTTCCTTGTTACTTTCGGTGTACAGTTGTTGATGTATGCGACTCCCGTTATATATCCGGTGTCTAAATTTAAGGAGTATCAGACTTTGATATGGCTTAATCCGCTTACATCTATTTTTGAGACATTTAAATACGGATTTTACGGAAAGGGATCTTTCAGCTGGGGCTGGCTTGGTTATACAGTTTTATTTACGGTAACAACAACGATAGTGGGAATGGTAGTGTTTAATAATGTGGAGAAAAAATTCATAGATACCGTTTAATTGTATAAGAATGAGTTCAACAGTAATTGATATCGAAAATTTATCAAAGCTTTACCGCTTAGGCCAGGTTAGCAGTAAAACTTTGACCCACGATTTTAATAGGTGGTTTGCCAAAGTGAGGGGTAAAGAAGACCCATATGCAAAAATAGGAACTGAGAACGACAGATCTGTAAAAACATCTGATGAGTATGTTTGGGCACTTCAGGATGTTTGCTTTAATGTACAGCAGGGTGATGTATTGGGTATTATAGGTAGCAACGGTGCTGGCAAGTCAACACTACTTAAGTTACTTTCAAGGGTTACGAGCCCATCTAAAGGCAATATAAAAGTAAAAGGGAGAATCGCTTCATTACTTGAAGTGGGTACCGGCTTCCACCCTGAACTGACTGGCAAAGAGAATGTATTTCTTAATGGCGCTATCCTGGGGATGACAAAAAACGAAATAAAACGCAAGTTTGATGAAATCGTTGACTTCGCGGGAGTAGCTAAATATATAGAAACACCTGTAAAAAGGTATTCTTCAGGCATGTATGTAAGGCTTGCTTTTGCAGTGGCTGCTTATCTTGAATCAGAAATCCTGATCCTCGATGAAGTACTTGCGGTTGGAGATGCTGAATTTCAGAAGAAATGCATGGGTAAAATGGGGGATGTTGCACACAATGAAGGCAGGACAGTATTGTTTGTTAGTCATAATTTGTTTGCTGTTTCTGAAATATGTAACAAGGGTTTACTGATGGTTAATGGTAGGGTGAGTCACTCCGGACCTATTGCCCAGACTATTGACAAGTATCTGAAGGGAGGAACCTCTCACTCCGAAATTTACCTGATTAAGAATAAAGGTATTGACTGGATAGGTATCCCTAACAGGGATAATCTTACCAATTGCAAACCAAATGATGAAATAAGCATTGATGTGAGCTTATTTGTGAAAAACCTGAACATGAGTGGAGTCTTTATTGATTTCAATGTTTTTAATGAGAATAATGAGAATGTAGTTCATTCCCGTTCAAACTGGATCGGCTTTACGTTTGACACTAAATCAAATACGCCGATTAACCTCACCTATAAAATAATAGCTCCTCAGTTAGCAGCGGGAAAATACTTTTTATCTGTGAATATATATCAGGGGAATGATGTACTGCTTTATGTGACTAATATTGAAGCTTTTAATATTAACGCTAATAATTATTTTGGTTCATCGATCTTCCTTGATGGTGTAAATGCTATAACAGTACCTCCGTTTACGATTTCACGAAACAATTAATATTAAGTGTTAGATTTCCAGGAATTTGTATAGCTATTTTAATGTAAGTTTTTGATATGAGAATTTGGGCGTATCCTTCATTTTATCCTTTTGACTCCGTAGGTACCAAGTGGCGGGGCATATTTGCGCACAGGCAATATAAGGGTTTGGTGGAAAAGGGAGCTGATCTGAAAGTCTTGTTACCAACCCCTTGGGTGCCGGTTGCGCCATTTTCAAAACTGCTTCCAAAATGGAAGAAATTCAGCAGTGTACAGTACCCTAATGAACGGATTTACGATGGTATTAATGTATACCATCCGGTTATTGCTAATTTTCTGCCGCATAGATTTGAGAAAAAAGATTATAAAGAAAGGTATTTTGATTCTTTAGTCCAGTTTTTTAAAAGTAAAAATATCCAGCTTCACCCATCAACTGATATTTTTTATTCACAATGGTTGCCTGAATCTTTTATGGTACAATATGCGGCACATAAGTTCGGCCTTAAATCGGCTATACTTTCTATTGGCGATGACGTTGTTGTTTGGCCGCATAGTAGTAAAGCAAACTTTGAGGCATTTGAACAGTTAATGACCGAAGCTGATATGAGGTTCGCATGTGCTGATTACCTTGGGGCTGAAGCGAATAAGATATTAGGTAAGGAATTAAGCTATGATGTTGTAAATTGGGGCGTCGATTATGAGCATTTTAAACCAACGACTTCCGCCCGTAAGTTTGAACTTAAGATGAAATTTGGTTTCCCGGCGGATAAGATAGCAGTTCTAAATGTAGGATCTGCTATAGAACGCAAGGGCTGGCTTGACCTGATGGACGCATTACAAATAGTAAAGCGCCGTACGGATAACTTTGTTTTAGTTGCCGTACATGCCGGTGAAACAACACTTGACTTAACAGAAGAAGCACGCAAGAGAGGACTTGAAAGTCGGTTCTTCAACATGGGCGAGGTGCCGCCGGAGAAGCTTGACGAGGTGTTTAATGCTGTTGATGTTTTTTGCCTCCCGTCCCATTGGGAAGGTCTCGCAAATGCGAATATTGAGGCCATGTCATCAGGACTGCCGGTTATTACTACCAATGTTTGCGGGCATCCGGAGCTGGTGAAAGATAATATTAATGGTATATTGTTACCTCCTAAGCAACCTGAAATCCTTGCTGAAAAATTATACACAGTAATTACAGATGAGAAATTCAGAAACGAACTGAGTAAAAACGGACGGGAATTTATAGTGAACAAATGGGGTAACTTTGCTGACAATGCTACCTTGCTTTATCAAAAACTTTGTAGTCAATAAAACAGTATAAGTGGATCTGAGTATTATTATTCCTACATATAACAGGGCGGGGCTGTTGAAATATACTTTAGACTCCCTGAGCAAGGAAAAGCACCCTGGGGTTGTGTATGAAGTTATAGTAGTAGATGACAAATCTTCTGATAATACAGTTGATGTAGTGACACAAGAGTATCCTGATGTTGTATTTTTAATCAACAGCGGGAAAGGTGCCGGGGCAGCACGAAATACAGGTTTAAATGTTGCTACAGGCAAATATGTTCTCTATCTTGACTCTGATGACATTATTGGCCTTGGATATTTTCTGGAAAAAGTACAGTTTCTGGAACGCAATGACGCCACAATGGCGTGTTATGGAAACTATGATTTTTTCGCAGGCACTGGTAGCTATAGTCATGATTTGGTTATTGCTAAAAATAAGTACCCGATCTACACAAGTGAAAATTTAATAAAAGATCATCTTATACACTATTTAAGCGGGAAATTCATTCCTCCGCTGGCTATTATCTGGCGCCGGAAGTTGCTATTGCAGTTAAACGGTCACGATGAATCACTTATTATTAATCAGGATGTTGATCTGTTTTTCAGGGCGATTTTTAATAACCTAACGCTTGTAGGTATTGATGATAATACAAAGGTGTATATTCGCCATCATTCTTTAGATACCCGTGTTGGCAGTGTGGAGAATAACCCTCAGAAATGGGTTCAACTACTTGAAATCAGGAAAATAGTATTCGCTGAATTGGTGCAAAGATCATTGAATACCAGCGAGTATCTGAAACCTTTGAGTTATTATGTTTTTAGCAGATGGAAAGTGCTCAGGCATACTGAACAACATATTGCGGCTGATTACCTCGCTTTCTGCAAAAGAGTATTCTGGCCGGTTGATATTAAAGGCAGCATATTATTCAGGCTTTTAGCACTTGTGGCAGGGCCGGTAATTGCGGTAGACCTGAAGTATTTTTTATTAAAACATGACTAGAATCCGTACTGATGAATAAAACAGGCGTTTACAAACTGGTGCATCTTACATCAGAAGGTGAATACAAAACACCGCTCGTTGCCAGTCAGCTTTTTGACCAGGCCGAATGGCAAGCTGTAGTTAAAGACGGCTTTGCTCCTCAAAAAGTCGAAGTATGGATTGTTGGGTCTTTTAGGGAATATTTTGAGGAAAGCGCGAAAAGCAAGATAGAAAGCCTGAGAAAGAGGTGTCCACATATTTCTGTGAAAATGATTAATGGGATAGGAAGGTTGAAGAATTTCCCTATTATGAATCTTTTATCTGCCAACCGGTCAAAACTCGGAAAGGATGTACCGGTCATCTATCATTGCAGGGGTGAGTGGGCAGCCCAGTGGGCGTTAAAGCTAAGAAAGTTGTTTCCTCTTGATAAGGTAGTTCTTGATGTTAGAGGCTACTGGCCCGCGGAAAGCATTTATAGATACGGCATTGACGACCCTTCCGTGGCTTCGGGCGCCAACCTGGTTGAGTATAACGCAGCCTTGGCTTTTTTAAAATCAACGATTGAACAAGTGGATAGTGTCACCACAGTAAGCAACGAATTGAAAAGTCTCCTTATTGCAGAAGTTTCAGCGCCTGCTGATACCTCAGTTGTGCCGTGCTGTGTTAGCGAAATAGTAGCTGATACCCAAAGAGGCGAATTTAGAAAGAGCTGGGGTGTTAGTGATGATGAAATATTGCTTGTTTATTCCGGCGGTACGGCTTCTTATCAGCATCTTGAAGATCTGACGATACCATTTTTGAAATTACTTGCCGCAAAAAATGCTAAAATTAAACTCGTATTTTTTTCTTCGGAGCTGGAAAAGATTAAGTTGATGTTGCAAAACGCAGGAATGAATACTGATGACATTATTTTAAAAAGTTATGCGCAAAAAGAAGTTGGGTATGCGCTTACAGCATGTGATGCCGGTATCTTAATCAGGAAGCCAACCTTAGTAAACAGGGTGGCGAATCCCGTGAAAATAGCAGAATACCTAGCCGCAGGCTTACCTGTCATTATTGAGAAAGGTGTAGGTGGCGTGAGTAAGGAGTTGTTTGAGCGGTCGTTAATGAAGAGTATTGAAATTTCATTGTCGCCAGAAATGTCAAAAGCGGCCGAAGACATACAATCATGGATTTCAGAAGTGAAAAGCCAGCGTCAGGCGGTAAAGGAATATGCCAGACAATATTACCTGTGGAGTACAGCCATACACGTAAGCAGAAAAATGTATAGCAAAGTTTTAGGTAATGATGCTTAATTTTGAAAACGATTATTAAATTTAAACTGGAATGTGCGGAATTCTTTCAATTGTCAATACTCGGCCGGATTCGGGCTCTGAAAACCTGATAAAAGCCTGTTCTATCATAAAACATCGTGGGCCAGATGATGAGGGCTTCCTTACGTGGGTGCCTGGCGCTGACCCCACAATATGGGCGGGGGCTGATACGGCCGCTTCTACACATAGTTACTGGAAATACAATACACTTTCTGCCGGTCAAAACTACAAAGTTGGGTTTGGCCACAGGCGGTTATCAATACTTGACCTTTCCCCCGGTGGCCACCAGCCAATGATTTATGAAAAGGCAGGGTTGGCCATTTGTTTCAACGGAGAGGTGTATAACTATCTTGAAATAAAGGCTGAACTTGAAAAGCTGGGACACCAGTTCAATACCACCTGCGACACTGAGGTTATATTGCACGCTTGGGAACAGTGGGGTGTAAAGTGTATGGATAGGTTTAATGGCATGTTTGCCTTCGTTATTTTAGACTACAGGGCTAAAAAATTATATGCGGTAAGGGACAGATTCGGTGTAAAGCCGCTTTATTATTTTAAAGCCGCTAAATCTTTATATCTGTCATCTGAAATAAAGCAAATAAAAACTTCCCCGGAATTTAAATTTAATTTGAACGAACCGGTAGCGAGGAAATTTCTGGCTACAGGGGCGGTTGATTTAGACAATGAAACTTTCTACAACGGCATACACAGCCTGCCGGGCGGCCACTACCTGACCATAGATTTATCAAAAGATACCAATGATTTTCAGCTGAGCCAATGGTATACGCTTAAGGCTACTGAATGGAAGGGGACATATGCACAGGCAGTAGCGGAGCTAAGAAGATTGTTGACTGCTGCAGTAGATATAAGGTTAAGGTCTGATGTTACCGTAGGTTCATGCCTCTCCGGTGGTCTCGATTCTTCAAGTATCGTTTGTATAGCAGCTGACCTGTTAAAGGCAAAAGGCGATTTTGCCGGCCAGGAAACAGTTACAGCATGTTATGACGCCGCTAAATATGATGAATGGAAATTCGCTGAAGAAGTGATAAAACAAACCAATGCCAGACCCCATAAAACTTTCCCTTCATTTAAGCAGCTTCAGGAAGAGATCGACACATTTATCTGGCACCAGGATGAGCCTACGGGAAGCACTTCTCAGTTCAGCCAATGGGCAGTTTTTAAAGCCACCCACCATGCCGGCCTTAAAGTGATGATTGATGGCCAGGGTGCTGATGAGCAACTAGCTGGGTACGGTGGCAACGATGTGTCGTTTTATACCGGCCTGATGAAAAAGGCCAGGATTATGGCATTGATTGAGGAGTCGAAGCATTATAAGAAAGCCAACGGCGTATTGCCGAAAGGGTTTATGCTGTCAGCCATGAAGCTCACAATAGGCAAATCGAAGATACACTCGCCGGTTGTCCAGTTTGTGCACAATTCCGAATCGGCCAGAATTTATGAAACAGACGCTAAAAGCCTGCATGAAAATTTGATGCGGCAGCTATATCATGAGCCATTGCCAGCGTTACTTCGTTATGAAGACAGAAACTCAATGGCTTGGAGTGTGGAGTCAAGAACTCCATTTCTTGATTATAGGTTCGTTGAATTTACAATGGGGTTGCCAGAGCGTTATGTTTATAAAAACGGGCTCAGAAAACATATATTACGAGATGCTATGCACGGTATAATACCATTGGCCATTGAAAACAGGCGGGATAAGATGGGTTTTGTAACCCCTGAGGAGTTATGGATGAAAACAGAAGGCAAATCATGGTTTTTATCAGAGATTGACAAAGCCTGTAAGAAATTTGGGGGCACAATTCTCAATACTGAACATACCAAAAAATATGTAAATGATATGATGGAAGGTAAGCGTAATTTTGATTTTGTGCCGTGGCGAATTATTTGCTTCAACAAGTGGTATCACATGTAATAATACCTAAATAAATTTATGCAACAGTTGGCAAGCATGGCTAAATACCTTGATGTATTTACAGACTTCGGATTTAAGAAAATATTTGGTGAGGAAGCAAATAAAGCTATTCTCATAGATTTTTTTAATGCCCTATTGCCGGTTAGGAACCATGTGAAGGACCTCACATTTAAAAACAGTGAGCGTCTGGGTACTACATCTGAAGAACGGAAAGCGATATATGATATTTATTGTGAAAATGAAAATGGGGAAAAATTTATTGTTGAATTGCAGAAAGTAAAGCAGAATTACTTTAAAGACCGGACGATTTATTATTCTACATTTCCACTAAGTGAGCAGGCGGTAAAGGGTGGTGACTGGGATTATAATCTGAAAGCGGTGTTTTGTATAGGCCTGCTTGATTTCAGATTTAATGATTACAATGACGAGCAGGAAAAGAAGCGGGTAGCCCATACAATTACGCTTAAAGACCAGGATGGCCGTAATTTTTATGATAAGCTCACTTATATTTACCTTGAAATGCCCAATTTTAATAAAGCAGAGACTGAGCTTGAAACGAGACTTGACAAATGGTTATATTTTATCAAGAACCTTGAAGACTTCCAGTCCATCCCTGAAATTTTCAAAGGAGAGGCTGTTTTTATAGAGGCTTTTGAGAAGGCGGAGTTGGCGAAAATGAATGAAGAAGAACGTATTGTATATAATTTTAATTTAAAAACATACCGCGATAGCTACTCCATGTTAAAAACGGCTAAGGAAGAAGGACTGACGCAAGGTATTGGCGTTGGTGTAGAGCTTAAAACATGGAAGGTGGTTAAAAATATGCTGGAAATGGGAATGGCTGTTGCTGATATTGCGAAGGCCACTGACGTAGAAGAAAGTAAGATAACTGAATATAAAAAAAGCTTATAACGGCTATACTGCAAATAATGAGAAAAAACGCAATAGCATTTTTTTGCCACGCTTACCACAGGGGAGGAGTTACCCGCTGGATGGCTGATGCCGCAATGGCATACGCCGCAAACGGATATGAAGTATATTTTGTAACTGTGGAGCCTGAACAGGAATTTTTTTCCGGTCAGGGTAGGGAAACAATGATGCAATTGTTAACTAAAGCCCCTAATAAAGTTAATATCGGTTCTGTAAAGGTTGGGCGGGAATTTGAATTTGGTACACCTGCCTATGTCGCTTACGTATATAAGAAGTTATTGCTGGCTAATATTCCCTTGGGCACTCCAATTATACTCTCTGATGATAGCACTGTTTGGGCGGCAGCGGCGGCATTGCATCAATCTTATCCGCTTGTAGGCGTTCTGCATGCTGATGAACCGCATTATTATCACCTCGCCAAGCAGTACAAGGATATAGTAGATATTTTCGTTTGCGTATCAGACAGGGTCAGCATTACGGTTAAGGAGCGATCTCCGCAGATAAATTCCGGGCGTGTTTTCGTGGTGCCCTGCGGCATCCAGTTGCCACCTGTGCACAAAACAAATACGCAAACGGGAATTTTACAATTGGTCTATGTGGGCAGGATAACCGATTATCAGAAGCGGACAAGCGATTTGGCCAAGGTAGCTGTTGCGCTGAAAAATAAAAATATTCCTTTTTACTTAAATATTATAGGCGACGGGCTGGAAACAAAAGTTGAGTTGGAAAAAACAGTAATTGCCGAAGGGCTACAGGGGCAAATTACTTTCACCGGCTGGCTTTCTCAGGCTAAAGTACATGAGTATCTTTGTGCGGCTGATGTAATGATATTGATGTCAGACTTTGAGGGTATGCCGATAGCTATGATGGAGGGCCTGGCTTCAGGTTGTGGGTTTGTGGGCACAAGGGTAAGCGGCATTGAAGATTATGAATATCATCCTTTGGCTAAAGACTGTTTTGCTGTCTTTGCGGTAGGCGATATAGGGGGAGCAGTTGATAAAATTCAAAAGGTAGCAGCAATAGCGCCGGGTATTCGCAGAGTCGCGGCTCGCAAACTGGCGGAAGAACAATTCAGCATGGCCACATGCCTGGCTAATTACAACAATGCCATTGCTACTATACCAGGCAGAAAGTACTCATCTGTCTCAAATGAGTTGCCTGTTACCGATCTGGTAAAGTCACGCTTTACTTCAATGCTGAGGACTGCCAAAATGACCATTGCGAAGAAGCAATAGCGTTGGCAATGCTGCATCCTGCCTTAATCAAAGAAGCGTCAAATTCAGATCATTGGGCGTATTATTTTTTACAGACAATAATTACTCGTTAATTTGCAATATAGAGTCGGCTACAAACAAACCACTATCTGTTCATCAACAAAAAAGAATTAAATGAGAAAGTTAGTTGCAGGCCTTGCACTCATAGCGGGCGTTCTTAATTATTCCGCTTCTGGTGCCAGCACTATTTGGAGCCGTATTGACCTTCAGAATGCGCCATCTAAAGAGGTTCAGTTAGTAAAGCCTGTACGCTACCAGGTTTTTGCGATGCAGGAAAGAATGCTGAGATTACTGCTTATTTCATTGTCTGGTAACCCTGATGAAGCGGAGCTGATTGAGTTGCCTGCAGGAGATGGCACCATGCGGATGTTTAAAGTATGGCAGACACCTATGTTGCCGGCGGAGCTGGCGCAGCAAAACCCTGACATAAGTACCTTCACTGCTGAGGCGGTTGATAACCACCTGGTAACCGCCAAACTCGATTTCACCATGTATGGTTTCCACGCCATGATATATGATGGTGTAAACACTTCTTTTATAGATCCTTATGATAATTACAATGATGGCTACTACCTTGTACACTATAAGAAAGATGAAGTTCGGAATATAGAAAGCAGGATGCATTGCCAGCAGGCCAGCGGAGATGAAAATGGCCCCGCAGGCGCAAGTATGGATATAATGCAGAAAGCCTTGCCAAAGCTTGCTTTTAGAACAAGTAACGGGTATCAGTTGCGCACTTACAGGCTTGCCCTTGGTTGCAGTCATCAGTATGCGCAGGCGGCTACAGGTATGGCGTCGCCAACTACTGCCCAGACACTAAGTAAGATGACAACCACTATGAACCGAGTGAACGGTATATATGAGCGTGAGTTTTCTGTAACTATGAAATTTGTAGCGAACGAAAGTTCGTTAATATTTACCACTGCTTCAGGCGATCCTTATGGCCCTGACGACTCCAATCCGGGTGCGCTGCTAAGTGACAATCAGGCCAAATGCGATGCGGCTATCGGCAATGCCAATTATGATATAGGCCATGTGTTCAGCACCGGCGGTGGTGGTATCGCGCTGTTGGGGGGGGTATGCATTTCCGGCATTAAGGCGCAAGGCGTAACAGGGAGCTCTACGCCAACTGGTGACGGATTTGACGTTGACTATGTAGCGCATGAAATGGGACATCAGTTCGGTTCAGAACACACTTTTAATAACGATAATGATGGCGCCTGTGGCGGCAATGCGGTATCGTCATACGCCTATGAGCCAGGTAGCGGCTCAACAATTATGGCTTATGCCGGTATCTGTAGCCCCGATGACCTGCAGTTCGGAAGCGACGCTTACTTTTGTGCATCCAGTTTATTACAGATTCACTCATGCATCACTACATCAGGCGATGCATGTCCGGTAAAAACGCCAACAAATAACAAATTTGTAAGGTATGCATCTTTTACAGGCAATTATTCCATACCTTATAAAACTCCTTTTGAACTTATAGCGCCTGTGGCATATGATTCGGTAGCTGACTCGGTTGTTCTCTATTGCTGGGAGCAGTATGACCTTGGCGATTTTGGTTCCAGTTTTTCTGCTACATTGAACAACGGGCCCCTTTTCAGGTCTTATTCTCCTTCAACAAGTAATGTGCGCATATTCCCTAAAAACTCAATGGTATTAGCGGGTGTATTAAGCAATGCGGGCACTAATGGCGCTCAGGGCGAAAAAGTGCCTGATGTGGCCAGAACATTGAAATTTAAATGCACTTTCAGGAATATCCGTAATAATAAGGGGTGCTTTACCTTCCCTGATGATCTTACAACGCTAACGGCTGTAAACACCGGTGGGGGCTTTAAAGTTACAAGCCAGGCTGCAACCGGTATTTCTTATACCGGGCACAGTACGCAGACAGTTACCTGGAATGTGGTGAACACGAACGTGGCGCCGATCAGCTCAGCCAATGTGCAAATTTATATGTCAGTCGACGGCGGCAATACATGGAAATACAATGTTGGTACCTTTCCTAATACAGGTAGTGCGAACATCACAGTGCCTAACCCGGGTACTACCGCTACAAGCGTGCGTTTTAAAGTAAAAGGCAGTGGTAATGTATTTTTTAATGTGAACAGTAATAATTTTACGGTTACTTATAATTCAGCCTTCCCGGTATCAACTGGTGTAAGCGCGGTGTCGGCTTTTTCAGGGGATGTTAAGGTTTTCCCCGTTCCGGCGTCTGATATGGTACATGTTAATGTTGGTAGTCACAGCAACGTGCAGGCAATTGTCATTAATACCATGGGCCAGTCGGTTTGGCAAGGTACAATTGACGGCCAAGCAGATATCTCTGTTGCCCAGTGGGCGAAAGGCGTTTATCATCTGCGTCTGATTGATACTGATAACAATGCTGTAATCGTGAAAACGTTTGTTGTAGAATAACAGGATATATTTTTTTGAGCGCGCGGCCGGTTTCCAGCCGCGCGCTTTTTTATATATTGGGGCATTGGTAATTAGTGTCTCCCGGTGCTGTAAACCAACATTATTTCTGTTAACTTTGGCGCAGTTAAAAGAGTATTAAAAGAGTACTATGCTGCAATTTCAAAAATTTACATTAGGTAACGGACTACGGGTTATTGTTCATGAAGATACCGCCACACCCATGGTAGCCATGAATATACTTTATGATGTGGGCGCCCGCGATGAAGAGGCGGACCGCACAGGCTTTGCGCATTTGTTTGAGCATCTTATGTTTGGCGGCAGTGTCAATATTCCGGAGTATGATGAGCCATTGCAGATGGCCGGAGGCGAGAACAACGCATATACGACAAATGACATAACTAACTACTACATACAATTGCCGCTCAAAAATATTGAAACGGCTTTCTGGCTTGAAAGCGACCGCATGCTTTCCCTTGCATTCAGTGAAAAGAGCCTTGATGTGCAGCGCAAAGTGGTATGTGAAGAGTTTAAGGAACATTATCTTAATAAGCCCTATGGCGATGCCTGGCATTTGCTCAGGACACTATCTTACAAAACCCATCCGTACCAGTGGCCAACAATAGGCAAGAACCTGGAGCAGATTGAAACAGCGCAGCTTGAAGATGTAAAAGCATTCTTTTTCAAGCATTACCGCCCTGTAAATGCAGTAATGTGTGTGGCAGGCAACGTAACACTAGCGCAGGTGAAGGAACTTGCGGAAAAATGGTTTGGAGCCATACCAGCCGGTGACAGATATGTGCGGAATATAGCAGCTGAACCCAAGCAGGAAAATAGCCGGACCCAAACGGTTTTTGCTGATGTGCCTCTTGACTCGCTTTATAAAGCGTGGCACATGCCGGCCAGGCTTACCGCCCCTTACTATGCCTGCGACCTGCTTACCGAAATATTAGGCAGTGGGTACGCGTCCCGTTTATACCAGCGCTTGGTAAAGGAAGAACAGCTCTTTAGTAATATAAACTGCTACCACACGGGCAGCCTTGACGCCGGCCTGCTGGTGATAGAAGGAAAGATAAGAGAAGGCAAAACAGCCGAAGCCGCTAATGAAGCAATAGAAGCCGAATTAGCAAAATTACTTGCGGGAGGCGTTACGGAAAGCGAGCTGCAAAAGTCAAAAAACAAAATTGAGGCGATGATAGCATTCGAAGACATGACGCTGCTGAACCGGGCCAACAACCTCGCTTTTTATGAAACACTGGGCGATGCAGCAATGATAAACCAGGAGTGGAGCCTGTACCAGACCGTAACTGCTGACTACCTGCTGCAGGTAGCCAAAGACGTTTTTACAGAGGGTAATTGCAATACTTTGTTCTATAAGAAGAAAGTTGAGTAATCATTCGAGTTTATTAGCTAAAAAATGATCTAATCACTGCCCCATGCTTTTTGAAGGTAAATTTACAGACGATCAAAATGGATTCAATAACCGCATAACACGGCTGTTCGGCATACCCTACCCCATAATACAGGCCGGGATGATATGGGCGAGCGGATGGCGCCTGGCTTCGGCGGTAAGTAATGCCGGCGGACTGGGCATTATTGGGGCGGGCAGTATGTATCCGCATATTTTGCGGGAGCATATACATAAATATAAGCAGGCGGGCGATAAGCCTTTTGCCGTCAACCTGCCGTTACTATATCCTGATATTGAACAGCATGTAGCTATTATCATAGAAGAAAAAGTGCCTGTTGTATTTACATCTGCGGGTAACCCTAAAACCTGGACCGCGAAGCTTAAAGACAATGGCATAACGGTAGTTCACGTAGTGTCAAGTGCTAAATTCGCCAAAAAATGTCAGGATGCCGGTGTGGATGCGGTTGTGGCCGAGGGCTTTGAGGCCGGCGGGCATAACGGCAGGGAAGAGACGACCTCTCTTTGCCTGATACCCGCTGTGAGGCAGGCAATTGATATACCGCTGATAGCAGCCGGCGGTATTGCTACAGGCAGGGCCATGCTTGCTATGATGGCGCTCGGTGCTGAAGGCGTTCAGGTGGGAAGCAGGTTTGTGTGCAGCCCCGAGGCATCAAGCCACCAGCTATTTAAAGACGCCATTGTTGCCGCCGGGGAGGGGGATACAGTTCTGGCGCTAAAGGAACTGACGCCTGTAAGGTTAATTAAAAATGAGTTTTATAAAAAGGTAGAAACAGCTGTTGCGCAGTGCACTGATGTGGAGGGCATGAAGGCGTTATTGGGCAGAGGCAGGGCCAAACAGGGCATGTTTGAAGGAGATATGACCGAGGGTGAATTGGAGATAGGGCAGGTGAGCAGTATAATTAATAATATAAAACCAGCGGCAGATATAGTAGCGGAGATTTGGGCGGAGTTTAAGCTCGCAACGGCTAACCCCTTTCTGTACTAACCAGGAAAAGGGCATCAGGTTAGTAACGTGAGTGTGTGCTCTTCATAGCCCGCAAACCTGCAATAGCTTTTTGCAGCATTTTCAAGTGCAACTCTTAATTTGGGGTCGGGCGGTGAAAGTAATGTGACGTCTATTGTCGTTTTTTTCTTGCCGGCAGTGCGTTTCCAGCTACCTGCTACTGCTCCCTTGTGTACAACTACCGGGTTAAGCACTTTAGATGATTTTTCATCTTTACCGAATGACGGGCTCAGAATGCTCTTGTCTTTATATGCAACTGTATACTCATCAAAAGCGGGTAGGAAATATACATTTCCCGAATGTTTCGGAGAAGGCAGATCGTCCTTATGTCAGCCGAATGCACGAAGTGCCAGGTGGGGCGCAGCACATGAGTACGAAGCAGGCCGCTTTATTAAATACATCTTCTATTGCGGCGTTTGAAGTGGCAGGGAGCCTCAGCCCTATCGCCCATTTGGCAGAGGCGTATTCCTGCGACTGTACGGCGCCCAGGTGCCGCACAACTCCACCGGGTGAGTCAAAAGGCATATTGGTAATAAGGAGGTTGTGCAAACGGTGCGCTGTAATGTCCATATCTTAAAGGTCGGGCTACCTTGCAAAGATTGAAAACTAACCAAAATTTCAATTAATTCGTTTCAGTCAGCCTATTTTTATATTTTTGGTACTGCAATCAACCATAGTGGCAAAAGAAATATCAAAGCAACAGCCCGCAAAAGCGGCTCCGACAATGACCGCAGCCAAAGCACCGTCGCAACCGCAGGCCGGTACTGCGGTGCCGGGTGAAATAAAAATAAGCTATCCGCTCCTTTGGCTGGCCATTGCGGTTCTGGTAGTATATTTTCCCTCGTTTTCATTTGGGTTCACTGAGCTTGACGATTCTATCTTCATCAGGGATTTTCAGGAGTATAATGAGCAGATATCCAATCTTTTCGGCGCATTTGGCAGGGGGCTGTTCAATCCCACGCAGGATCCTTATTACCGGCCCATATTTTCTGACAGTATGATTCTTAACTATCGCATCTCCGGGCTGGAAATAGGCAGTTATCACGTAGTCAATATTTTACTGCACATCACAACCATTGTTTTACTATACAAGCTGTTTATCAGGCTTAAGCTAAAACAACTTCACGCTTTTTTATTATGCGCTGTTTTTGCGGTTCATCCGGTTCTGTGCCAGGCAGTTGCATGGATACCAGGCCGTAACGATACTATCCTGGCCGTTTTCATACTCGCATTTTTTAATAAAGCTATTGACTATGCCGAGAAAGGCAATATAAAAAATATTGTACTCGCATCCTTTTTTCTGCTGTTCGCTTTTTTTACTAAAGAGACAGCCGTTTTTGCTGCCCCTGCTGCCTTCGTTATATTAGTTCTGGCATTGGGGCTAAAGCCTTTTGAAAAACGTAACCTTACATTGTACGGCACCTGGGCAGGTTGCTTCATAATATGGTTTGCAGCAAGGTCAATGGCCACAGTTCATATTAAAACCGACTTATCTACGGCGCGGCAGGTAACGGATTTTATACACCGGCTGCCGGTTATGATTCAATATATGGGTAAAATATTCCTGCCATTTAATCTTACCGTTTTCCCAATTCAGAAGGATACAGTCTATTACTTCGGTTTTATAGCGGTGGCGTTACTGGCCGCTTTAATTTATTTTTCAGAAAATGTAAACTGGCGTCGGCTGGCCGCGGGTTTTGCAGTATTCCTGCTTTTCTTATTGCCGGCCCTTTTAGTTCCTGGTAACCTGAATGAACAAACCTTCGAGCATCGCCTCTACCTTCCTGTTATCGGTATTTTATTGTTGCTGCCTGAAACCGCTCTGTTCAAGCGACTTACTGATAAAAATTTGCTTGTAGCTATATCAGGTATATGCGTCATCTTCGCCGCAGTCAACTTCAACCACCAGTATAATTTCAGTGATCCCTTCGCATTCTGGCACAAAGCAGCCAACGGCTCCCCCAATTCGGCTTATGCAAATATGATGCTCGCTGCCAGGGAAGATAGAAACGCCCAGGAATTGGCCTATGAAATGCGTTCAACTGAAGAGCGCCAATCATGGGTTAAGAACGCAGGCGAGAATGCGCAGCTGTCTTTTGATCTTTTCCATAAAGCCTATGGTCTGAACCCTAATGAGAAATATCTTAATTTCTACTATGGCTGTATGTTGCAGAAAAAAGATTCCATACTCGCTTCTGAACCCTACTTTCTCAAAGAGAAAAAGACATCAGGCTACTACGAATGCGATTTTTACCTGGCCCGTGTAGCCATGACAAAAAATGATACCGCAGGCGCAATCGGTTATATGGAAACCTATCTTAAAAAAGATGCGGGTAACCCACAGGCTAATAAGAATTTATTGTTGATGTACTTCAGCCGCAGGCAGTTTAAGGAAGCTAAAATGCAGGTTTCAAAAATGCAGGTACTCGGTTTGCCTGTGCCCCAGGCAATGGTGCAGCAGCTGAATGCTATGGGTATACAATAAACAGGAGCTGGTAATGCACACAACTGGAAGCCTTATCTCAGCCTGATAAAAGTATGATTAGCTCTTCTTTGTTTACATTGAATCAGGTGTATTTGTATTATCAATTTTGGCGTGGTTATTTTCGCCTGTAGAAAACAAACCCATTCTTTTTACCTGTTTTTTCAAGCTGTGGTATCGCATCGTAATCGGCTTCGTTTTGAATTTTACCTATGAAGAAAGCGGGTTTATCTGTGGCGCCGGTCAATAGCCATTGTTCATTTACCTTGCCGTTCAGGTAGTATTTTGGCGCGGCGAAGTTGCGTTTTTTGGTGTAAAAGAGATTTGCGTAACTTTTATATCCTAATGGTGTCACATACACGTCCTGCCCGTTAAAAGACTCGTAATATTCAATTGCTGCCCGTTGGGAATACGCTTCTATTTTTGGTGTAAAGTGGTAGATAGTTACCTGTATGATGACCAGCTGCACTGCGAACATCAAAAGTATTCCCTGCCTGAAGTTCTTTTTAATAAGTATTATTCCCGCTACAATTCCTGTTATATATAGTACACCCCACAGGCTTTCTGCATAGTGCCACGGCACGTCGGCCTCCAGGTTTCCCACAGCGAATTTGTCATCAATGTAAGGGATAATCTTTTCTTTGTTCAAACCCACTAATGGCAACGCAATAAGTATTATTGCCCACAGCGCGGCTATAAAGAGAAGCACCCCCTTTACCAGTTTTTTGATGATAAGGCCCTCTTCTGACAATCTGTATACTTGTAAAGCACCCAGAAATGTAAGTGGGAAGTAACAAAGTGATGAATAGTGGACTATCTTGGTTTTCACTATTGAGAACAGGATCAGCACCACCCAGAACATAATCCACATCAGCTTTGTAAAATCACGTGCCGGCGCGTTGCTGCTGCCCGCATCTTTACGGCCAAACTGAAAAAGGAATGCCGAAGCCGGAAAACAACCAATGAGCAACACAATGAAATGATAAATAAACGGCCCGCCGTGGTCTGCGTCTTCGGTAGTAAACAGCCTTACCTGGTAGGTGAGGAACTCGGTCAGAAACCATTGGCCGTAGTGCAGCCCGTAAACGGCAACTGCAAAACCAATCCACATAAAAAATGGCACCAAAGCGAACAGGGAGACCGTGAGCAGATGTTTTACGGTGAACCCCTTTATGCCCCGGTTGGCGAGCATATAAACGATAAGCGACAGCCCGGCCACCAGCACCGCTACCGGCCCCTTGGTCAGCACCGCTATACCCAAAAACAAGCCGGACAATATAGCGTGGCGTAACTTATTGCCGGTGAAAACAATAAGGTGAAACTGAAAAAAAGAAAGAAATATAAAAAAATTAAACGTCGGGTCTATAATTCCTGATTTAAAGTAGAAGTGGGGGAGCCATGTGGCAGCGTATAGCCCTGCCCACCACAGTCCCATTTTTTCATTAATTATCTTTTTACCACAATAGAAAAGCGTGAGAAGAGTAGCTATTCCCATTACCGCATTCGGGAAGCGGGCCGCATAGTCGCCAATGCCAAACATTTTCATGGCCACTACCTGCATCCAAATAAACACAGGTGGTTTCTCCCAAAAAGGCATAAAGTCGATTTGGGCCCGCACATAGTCCTTGGTTACAATCATCTCGCGGGCGCACTCCGCAAAGTTGATCTCATCCCAGTCAAAAAGGTGTGCCTGCCCCAGGAACGGCAGGAACAGAATGCACCCGGCAATTGCAATCAAAAAATATTTTATGTAATTCAATAAGAAAAATTTTAATGCATTTTGGTCTTTGGTATGCTCCCCTATATTTATCAGAAATAGCAGGAGCAAAAATAACATTAATTAGTGTTGCGGAAATTGCCTGTTATTCAATGGGCAGTTGCTTATTGTGTTTCAACCATACCATAACACTGTAAATTAGAGTAGTGCTTACACCGCCAATAATGCTACCAGTATATATATCGGCAAAAAAATGAGCGGCGAGGTATAGCCTGCTGTAGCATACCGAAAGTGCGGCAAAGAAAAATACGATACCTATATGCTTGTATTTTTTCGGGAGAAGAAAGGTGAGCAGGCAGAAAAAGCTGAATGCGCCCTGGCTGTGCCCGGAGGGGAAGCTATTACGCAGCAGCTCCGGCCATGTAGGCAGGTAGTGTATCCAGTCAGCTTTGTGCCCGGCCCAGTCGAAATAGTTGAGCGGTCGCGGGTGATGAAAAATCCTTTTGAGCAATTGCTGAATAAAGAGGGGAATAACGTTACAAACTATAGCAGTAAAGAAAAACCATTTGGTGCGCAGCGAAGGAAGCGATATCATCAGCAGCAAAAGCGTAGGTGCGATTACTTCGGGCTGCCCCAGCCATGTAGTGTAGTACATCACTACATCTCCATAAACAGTGTAGTGTGTATTAACAACTGCGAATAACTGTTCTTTACTAAACAGCAATAGTAATATACCGCCTACTATGCACCATGCAAGGAACAGGCTGTGAAAAAAAGGATTCAATATTATTTTAAATTCTTTACGCAATTGTTTTCGTTTTTTGCGGCAGCCTGTTGGTTATGGCTCTCCATACCTTCATATACATTTCTTTGGTAAATATACGGGAATCATTCCGCGCGGTGACGATCAGCCATATCGCTATGGGGAATAAAATAGCCGTTGACATCCACATGCCTCCCCATGGCGGCAACGTAGCAGACTTCGCAAGTTTTTCACCGGTAATATTCAGGATATGGAAAGTGATGAAAAACGCTACCGCGAACACCAGCGGCATACCCAGCCCGCCCTTACGGATGATAGCCCCCAATGGTGCGCCTATCAGGAACAACAACATACAGGCGAATGTCAGTGTAAACTTCCGGTGATATTCTACTGAAAATTTCAGCAGGTTCTCCCGCTGTAGTTTATCCATTAGGTTGTTATTGTCCAGGGTAGACTTTAGGTTGCGGATATTATTGTTGGTGGTCTGCAGCGTTGCTAGTCGTTTGCCGGCCGGCAGGTAGTTTAAAAACGTGCCGCTGTATTTTTTCGGAGCTATAGTGTCCTTAGAGAGTGCCGCGCTTATTTTCTCAGCGTCTTTTGTGCTGTTGGTAAGGCTTATGTACGGTGCCAGCAGCGCACCGGCGGCTCCGGTTGTACCGCTGCGGGTATGCTTTATACTGTCTATGGCGTCAGAAAGCTGGCTTGCATCCATCATCTGGTAGGCGTTCTTGAACAGATCCTGGTTAGTGCGGGTAAAGTTGAATGCTGAAAGATCAAATACTTTATCCCAGCGGGCAAAGTGCATCCGGGTTTGGGGATAGTCGGCGGCGTGCGTGTTGTGCTCATAAGTCTCCTCATACCGCCAGCCATCTTTCAGCCTGAAGATAAGCGCCTGTTTATCGGCTGTAGGCATCATCACGCCCTCCTTAGCCAATATTACTTTATTATTCCCAACAAGGTCGGTGTGGTCATATATGAGTATGTCATGTATAGTATAGCCATCTTTATCCTTACTCCCCACCCTTATAGAAAAACCCTGTATGTCATTGTTAAACTGGTCAGGCTTTATGTTCAATGTTGGTTTGGAGTTGCGCACGTCATAAAGCAGGGAAAGTGCCTTTAGGTTGGCTACGGGAATAATGTTATTGTTGAAGATGAATGCCAGCCCGCATACGCCAAGTATAAATATAGCCAGGGGCCGCATAAAACGCAACAGGGAAATGCCGGAAGACTTTATGGCCACCAGCTCAAAATTTTCACCCATATCACCAAAGGTCATGATGCTGGCCAGTAGTATGCTCAGCGGCAATGCGAGGGGCACCAGCGTAGTAGACATATATACCAGCAGCTGCAATATCATCCAGATGCTCAGTCCCTTGCCTATCAGCTCATCCATATACAGCCAGAAAAACTGCATAACCAACACAAATAACGATACAAAAAATGTGACAACGAACGGCCCTACAAAACTGCGGATAATTAATATGTCAAGTTTTTTGAGCAATTTGACGTTGATTTACCTGCAAACCTACAAATTAAATACCTCAAAATACTGTTAATGCTTGTAGTTATGCACATACTGTTAATGGATTGTTGGTTTGTATTTGAACACTCTTCAAATGTTATTCCTAAATTAGTGCCATGAAAATTTTCACGGCAGTACAGATAAAAGAATGTGACGCCGCTACTATAAAGGCTTCCGCTATTTTTTCAGGTGACCTTATGGAGCGGGCAGCCCTTAAGTGTGTGGACTGGCTCCGGGATAACTACCCAAAAGAGACCCTGTTTGTTGTGCTTTGCGGCACCGGCAATAATGGCGGCGATGGCCTCGCCATTACCCGCCTGCTCAGCCAGCGCAATTTTGGTGTTAAGGCATTCCTGCTTCACTTTGGCGCGTCATTGTCTGATGATTGCAGCGCTAACTACCACCGGTTGCGGGCGATAAATGAAAGCCTGGTTACCGATGTGGCACCGGAAACTTTCATAGCTGATCTGCCGGGCAATCTCGTTATAATAGATGCAATGTTTGGCACCGGGCTTGACAGGCCAGCGGCCGGGTGGGCCGGTGAGTTTATTACCCGCATTAACAATATGCCCAATACCAAAATATCTATTGACATGCCAAGCGGACTGGCTGCCGATATTATACCTGACAAAGAGTGGCCTGTGATGAAGGCTGATCACACACTCACTTTTCAGTTCTATAAACGCACTTTTCTGCACCCTGAGTCAGCACCCTTTGCAGGTAAGCTGCATGTATTGGATATTGGCCTTAACGAAACATATATTATAAACACACACAGCCAATACAGGCTTGTGGAAAAGAAAGATATACTTGCAGTATACAAGCCAAGGGGAGAGTTTGGCCACAAAGGCACCTTTGGCAGCGCGCTGATGGCAGGTGGCAGCTATGGTAAAACAGGCGCTATGGTGCTCACCGCCAAAGCTGCACTGCGCTCCGGCGCAGGCCTGGTGACCGCTGTGGTGCCGGAGTGTGGCTATGTTATTATGCAAACCGCCCTGCCGGAAGCCATGTGCACCGTGAGTGGCGTTAATGAGATAGATAGCATATCGTATGAAGATAAGTATAATGCTATTGGCGTAGGTCCCGGGCTGGGCACTCATGATGCCACAATAGCCGCGCTCACCACTTTTTTAGATGAGGTAAAAGTACCCGTGGTGCTTGATGCCGACGCACTTAATATTATAGCAGAGCACAAAGAGCTGCTCAATAAATTGCCCCCGGGCTCGGTAATAACCCCCCACCCAAAAGAATTTTCAAGGCTGTTTGGTGACAACACCAATAGTATGATACAGGTGGATAATGCCCGCATACAGGCCATGCGATACAATATAAATATAGTACTGAAGGGGCACCATACTGCCGTTATAAACACAGAAGGTGAATGTAGCTATAACATGACCGGTAATTCAGGCATGGCTACCGCAGGCAGCGGCGATGTGCTCACAGGTATTATTACCGGTCTTATTGCGCAGGGCTATGGACCTGCTGACGCAGCTATGTTTGGTGTATACCTGCATGGCGCCGCCGGTGACCTGGCAGTAAAAGTGCAGTCAGAGGAGTCTATGATAGCCGGAGATATTATAGAGCATCTCGGTAAAGTTTTCCATCAGCTTACAGAGTAATATAGTTATATCAGCCTTTTCGTTATGCTCCGGCACGGCTTCATGACGACTTAAAAAACTCCTAAATTTACCCGGCGCCCTGCCGCTGCAATGAGTTAGCCGCTTTATTTACTATATTTACCGCATTATGAAACCTTTGTTACTCTCCTTAATTTTTGCCCTGGCTGTTACTAACGCTCCGGCACAGGCATTTATGGGGTTATATGGTACTGACAACAACGCTACACTGGTGCGGGAAAATCCCGCCTTTGCTGTACATGAAGACAGAACTCAGATCACTTTTTCTTCCTTTGGCGCCGAGGTGGGTGGCAATACTATATTATTCAAAAAAAGTATATTCAGTTTCTTGTTTACCGGAAAGGCGGAAATGGATAAAGACTATTTCCGTAACCAGAATGACAAACCATCAAGGTTTTTTTGGGCTAACATGGAGTATTGCGGTCCTGGCGTTTCATTCAGGGTGAAAAAAAGATATTTTTTCGCCATTAATTCCGGTATGCGCTATCTGGTCAACAGTGATAACCTGGACAGGGGCGTAGCTGATCTGCTGGGTGTGCACGCATTGAACAACGGAGATTCACAAGGCAACCATAACATTAAAAATTATGCGCTTACCGGCCAGGTATTCAGCGAGCTGAACCTCAGCTATGCGGGATTTTTATATGAAAGCACAAATGATGAGTACAAGCTGATAGGCGGCGCAACTGTTAAGCTGCTGAACGGTATAGCTGCCGCGGGCATTGGTATACCTTCGGCTTCCTTCAAAACCTATAATAATGACGGGATCGCCTATGATGTTCAGGGTACGGCCAACGTAGCTTTCACGCCGAATGCCCAGAAGTGGGCACTCACCAACAGCCCCCTGCGTGCACTTACCGCCGCAACTAACAATATTGGTGTTGGCGCTGATGTAGGCCTTATTTATTATATGAATCCCAATGAAACTATCGTACCCAAGGGTGGTTATGTAAGCCGCTTTTCGGCTTCGGTTACTGATATTGGCAGTATCTCTTATTCATCTTCTGCCACATCTGGCAGCTATAGTGTTAATGATACCAATATCAACTACCGTGGACTCAGAAATATAGAAAAGCAGACTTTCGGCACCCGGATTTTTAATGATTTTGTAGGCGACTCACTCGCTTCACCTAGCGGTAGCATAAAGAAAATAAAAGTGTATTTGCCAACCGCCCTGCACCTTAACGCTGATTTTAAAATTGAGTCGCGTTTCTTTTTGAACGCTAATCTGTTGCTCAACCTGAGGAAGGCTTCGGCTGATTACTATTCAAACCACTACGTATCAACACTTACGGTTACACCGCGCTATGCTATCAAAAATTTCAGTGTTTCCATGCCTTTCTCATTTAATGATCAGATGCAGGGCTACCTGGGCGCCATAGTATGTTATGGCCCCGTGTTTATCGGGTCGGGTTCCCTTTTCCAGATTGCGGCCTCTAACAGCATTAATAATATTAACTTTTTTATGGGTGCACAAATGCGCCTGCGGCCTAAAAAGCAGAAAGTTAAAGACATGATGATGATGTAATAATGAAGATTATGATGAAAAAATGTGCGTTTATTCTTTTTTTGACAGTGACTGTTGCAGCCATTTTCTGTGGCTGTAAAAAAACGGATGTAGTATCTGCGGGTATGGTTATGACCGCGGACATTAACAATATACCCTGGCGGCCACAAAGCACCCGCGTGTTTATTGACAAGTCCAAAGCGATGCAGCTTGTGGTTACCGGTGACTCTTCAGCCAGCCAGATAAGGCTGGAAATTGGTAAGTATACAGGGCCGGGTATCTATAACTTCAGCATTTCTACTAATGCCGCCGCCTACCTGGTAAATGGCAATGTGCATCCGGCTTCAACCGGCGAAATAATAATAACAGATAATATTGTACTCAGCAACTCTGAGACGGAAATAAAAGGAACATTTTCCTTTTTGACCAATAACGCCTTTGTGAAAAATGGCTTGTTTGATGTAAAGCTGTATCTCGACTAAACCCATATCCCTGCCCGCATTATTGTTAACTTCAACTTTTCAAAGTGTCCATAAAAGTTTCCTCCCTCAGTAAAATATACAATACCCAGAAAGCGGTTGATAATATTTCTTTTGAGCTGACAAAAGGGGAGATTGTTGGTTTCCTGGGGCCCAACGGCGCCGGCAAATCTACCACGATGAAAATGATAACCGGCTACCTGCCACCCACTACAGGCCAGGTGGAAGTTTGCGGGTATAATGTAGCGGAAAAACCAATGGAGATACGCCGGAAGATTGGCTACCTGGCGGAAGCCAACCCGCTGTATTATGAAATGTACGTGCGGGAGTATCTTGACTTCACCGCTGGCATACACCAGTTAGGCAAGGGCGCGAAGAAGCGCATAGAGGAAATGATAGACATGACCGGGCTTAGCAAAGAAGCGCATAAAAAAATAGGCGCGCTTTCAAAAGGATACAAGCAGAGGGTAGGCCTGGCGCAGGCCATGCTCCACAACCCGGAGGTACTTATTTTAGACGAGCCCACAACCGGGCTTGACCCTAACCAGATTATTGAAATCAGGGATCTTATAAAGGCTATTGGCAGGGAGAAAACCGTGTTGCTGTCCACCCACATTATGCAGGAAGTGCAGGCTATGTGCAACAGGGTTATTATCATCAACAATGGCAAAATAGTCACCGATGACACACTTACCCACCTCAACGAAATAAACACAAGTCAGGATGTGCTGGTGGTTACATTTGAGAGTAATATTAGCCAGAGCCAGTTGCAGGTGCTCAGTAATGTAACTTCCATTGAAGTGATAAATGATAAAACGTTCCAGTTGCTGAGCGCCAACATTGAAGCCCTCCGCAGAGAGCTGATGCAGTGGGCGCTGAACAATAATGTGAATATAGCCGGTATGCAGGCCCAGACCAACAGTCTTGAAGATGTGTTCCGGAAACTCACCAAATAAGGAAAGTGCCGGCTGCGTTACCCTCGGGTAAGCTTGCCGGCACCTTCTGTAAATAAATCAGCATTTATACCTTATACTCTTTCCAGTATTACGGCGTACCCTTGGCCAAGCCCTATGCACATGGTGGCTAGCGCGTATCGCTTATTGCGCCGGTGCAGTTCCAGCACGGCAGAGTGTATAATGCGCGTACCTGACATGCCCAGCGGGTGCCCTATAGCTATGGCGCCTCCGTTTACATTCACCCTGTCGTCATCATCAGCCAGGCCAAGCTGCCGAGTTACCGCAAGGCTTTGTGCCGCGAAGGCTTCATTTAGTTCTATTATATCTATTTCATCAAGTGTAAGTCCGGCTTTCGCAAGTGCCTTAATTGTGGCGCCAACAGGGCCTATGCCCATTATGCGTGGCTCCACGCCTACTACCGCGCTGCTTACTATCCGCGCCTTTGGGGTAAGGCCGTATTGTTGCACAGCCTCACCTGATACTACATAAACCGCAGCGGCACCGTCATTAAGCCCTGAAGCGTTACCGGCGGTAACTGTTCCATCTTTTTTGAAAGCTGGTTTCAGCTTCCCTAATATATCAGTAGTAGTGGTTGGTTTTATAAATTCATCATTACTGATAACAGTCGGGGCGCCTTTTTTATTAGGTATTTCTATAGTGTGTATTTCTTCCGCAAACCGGCCGGCTTGCTGGGCCGCGGCCGCTTTTATCTGCGAGCGGTAGGCGAAAAGGTCCTGGTCTTCCCGGTTTATATTGTATAATTCAGCAACATTTTCAGCGGTCACACCCATGGCGTCAGTACCGTACATTTCATGCATTGCCGGGTTTATAAACCGCCACCCGAAGCTGGAATCATACATTTTAGCGTCTTGCCCAAAGGGTTGTGATGTTTTTGATATTACCCACGGGCCGCGCGTCATCTGCTCCACACCACCCGCTACATACACATCTCCATCGCCTGAGCGTATGGCGCGCGCCGCGTTAATAACCGCTGACATGCCCGATGCGCACAGACGGTTGACCGTCTCGCCCGGTACAGTGTAGGGGATGCCTGCCAGCAAAAGAGCCATGCGCGCTATATTCCGGTTATCCTCACCAGCTTGGTTGGCGCAGCCCAATATCACGTCAGCAATAGCTTCAGCAGGTATCGCCGGGTTTCTTTCCACCAGCGCCTTTAATATCATCGCGGCCATATCATCAGCGCGTATGCCCGACAGGGCTCCCCTGAAATTACCTATCGGGGTCCGGATTCCATCTACTATAAATGCGTCTTTCATCTGCCGTTTGTTTTAAAAACTGGCTGCAAAGGTAACAATTAGCCACAGATTTTAACGGCATACATGCTTTAAAAACGCCTCAACGGCATAGGTGGTTAACTGGCCTGAAGGCCCATTTAGAGTGTAGTCGCACCCGTGGGTGGCCCAGGGCATGGTGAGCAGGTAGTATTGGGTAGGGGTGTTTTTAAGTTTTGCCACCAGCCTCGGGCTGTGTTCATACGCTACAAGTGCGTCATTGGTGCCGTGCAGCAGCAATGTAGGCACCATTTTCCCCGTTACATATTCAGCCGGCGAACTCGCTTTGTAGCGCTCCGGTAGCTGCGCAAGGGTGCCGCCCAGGTAGTCGTCCATTACTTTGCAGGAGTTCATTACCAGCGGACTGTTAGGGTGCAGGTAACCCCATATCATATCTGAGGGACCATAAAACGAAATAACGCCCGCCACATCATACTTCAGTTCATTGTAAGCCGCTGCCATCGCTATCTGTGCACCGGCTGACCGCCCTAGCAAAACGAATCGGGTGGTATCAATGTGGTATTGCGAAGCGTTGGCTTTAAGATATTTCATAGCCGTTACCAGGTCTTCCACAGGCGCAGGACTGTGGAACTCCGGTGCCAGCCTGTAATTGATACTGACTATCACATATCCTTCTGTCGTCAGCCGTTCATTCAGTTCCGGCAGCTGGCGGCTGTCGCCGCCCGCCCATGACCCTCCATGTACAACTATTATGCACGGCCTGTTGCCTTTTGCGCCGGCCTGGTACACATCCATGGTTAGTGGTTCAGCGGCTGGCGCGTTATACACCACCGTGGTAAATGGCGCGTACACTTTATCGCCAGTGCTAAACAGTTTTCCTATCTTAAATGGCTTATTTTGTTTGGTAACGTACATGCCGTTAAAAGCCTGTTCCAGATTTTTTTTCAACGTTCGGGAAAGCAGGTAAGACCTTACCACCGGAGTCAGGAAGAGCAGTAACGCTACTGCTCCGGTTAGGGTTCCTGCCAGTTGCCAGTGGTTTACTTTTATGCCCCAGAGCAGCACCAGTACCGTGGCTGATATAAAAATAACCGGGAACTCGGTCACCATAATAGCCATATACCACATGAAAAAAACCGGTGCGGGGAACACGCACAACAATGACCATAATAAAAGCAGAATGGATATAACCAGGCGCACCATAACTAATAAACTTGTCTATTCATCAATGAAGGTAGGGTATTTATTAGGTTTGGGCACAATCATGCTGCTCCCGCTTTGCCCGGTATTCATTTGGTATCAGAACCACTGAATGCAGGCGACCAGAAAATATAATAGCGGCAGCATACTAATTTTCTATAAAATCCGCTACTTTTAAATCGAAATTTTGTTTATGAGCTTATCTGTTATTGCAAAAAAAGGTCTTCTTTTCTCCTCCGTTTTGGTTGCTTTTCTTGGTTCGCCCGCCGCTGCCACCGCTCAGAAAACAGATACTGCATCAGTATATTTTAAATACAAAGAGAAAGCCCTCAGCAGGTCTGCCAAAAATTTTATTGATACACTCTTATTCAGCGAAGTGCTGGTGCATGGCCAAAAACTCACAATTCTGGGATTTGCTGATTCTATTGGCGGTGCGGAATACAACTTGTCGCTCTCTGAAAAGCGCGCGCACAATGTGAAAAAATATCTGCTGTCGCTGGGCCTAGCCGACGCTGACATGAAGCTGGTGATAGGTAAGGGGCGTATTGAACACGCAGCACCCGTTAAGGGGCTTTCTTCAGACCGGAAAGTGCTCATTATAATAGACGGAAGCCCCGGCGCCAGGAAAGAAATGGTAGCACCTGCGGCAGCCAGGCTGGAAAGCAAAATAGCGGCGGTAAAAGTTAACCAGGCGGTAGCGCTGAAAAATTTGCAGTTCGAAGGCGACAGGCATCACCTTTTAGCGGTGTCAAGGCCCACATTAGATACCCTGCTTGCTATTATGAACGACAATCCCACACTCAAAATTCAGGTAGAAGGCCATATCTGCTGTCTTGATCCTTCTCTGGGCTCAGATAAAGAAGATGCGGAAGGAGGCGGGATGCTGTCAGTAACCAGGGCGAAAATGGTTTATGATTTCCTGGTCCGCAAAGGCATTGCTAAAGAAAGGATTAAATATATAGGCTTAGGCAGCACCAAACCCTTAGTCCCCATTACCGCCATGCCCGATGAGCAGGCAAAAAACAGGCGGGTTGAAATTAGGGTACTCAGCAAGTAATAAACATTGCCGCAAATAACACGAGATTTTATTTTCAGTAAATTTTGAAAGTTCGGAATATAATTGATAGCTTTGTGTTATGAAACTGGCAGATGCTAAACAGCAATTTATTCAGAACTGGGGAGTCTTAGGGTCCCAATGGGGGATAAACCGGACCATGGCGCAGATTCATGCGCTGTTGCTTGTTTCCCCGGAGCCAATGAGTGCCGATGATATTATGACTGAGCTGAAGATAAGCAGGGGGAACACTAATATGAATGTGCGCGAACTGATAAACTGGGGCATAGTGGAAAAGGTACTAAAACCAGGTGAGCGCAAAGAGTTTTTCTCTGCCGAAAAAGATATATGGACGGTATCTATGCGCATAGTAAAAGAGCGCAAGCGCAGGGAAGTAGAGCCGATTTTGAATGCCCTTAACCAGCTTAAAAACGTAGAAGCGGAACAAGGCGACAAAAATGCAGCGGACGCCAAACAATTTGTGGGGATAATTAACGACATTCAGAAATTTGCAGGGCAGGCGAGTAAGGGCATTGATGGACTGGTGAAAATGGACGAACATTGGTTTACAGGTACACTTTTAAAATTGTTTAAGTAGTGTACACATAACTATCAGCATAAGTATTTCAGATTACAATAACCGGAAACGGTTTTTTTAAAACACAATATCTTTCATAATTTTCTGAAAATTCCGTCAGTACAAAACATTTGCTATGAACAGAAATATACATGCCCCGCCATTATAGTATTGCCGCAATGAAGCTGTACCCTGAACAATATCTCTTTTCTCACACATTTTCACATTTTTTTTATGAACAACATCCTCATTTTATACGCGTTCTACCTCACTTTTACCATTGCTCTTACTATTTGGGTAGCCCATACACTCTTCCGGAATGGCCAGGTATTTCTTATTGATATTTTCCATGGCAATGAAGAGCTCGCGCAGGCGGTCAACAATCTTTTATGGGTCGGCTTTTACCTCATTAATATCGGCTATGCCATCTATACCCTTAAAACCCGCGAATATGTTATAGATGCGCAACAGGTAGTTGAGGTATTAAGTTACAAATTGGGGGCTATCATATTAATACTGGGCGGCATGCACTTCTTTAATATGTTTGTTTTCTTCAGGCTCCGCAAACGTGCACTCGCAGAAAAACAAAACAAAGCCTATGACTATAGAATAGACCCCGACAATATCGCCGGCAGATAATATACAATGTTTCCGCCGGGCATTTAGCCCAGGCTACCGGCCTGGCGGTACACAATTAACCAAAACAATAATATATGAAAACGACACTGTTTTTCAAGAGAGTTGACTTTTTCGGCCAGGTCTTCATTTTGCTCATCAGTCTTTATTTTGTAGCAAACGGTCATACTCCTATGTCGCTTTACTATACGGTCGGCGCAGTTCAGGTTATCAGCTGTATAGTCAATCATTCCTCTTTCGATCAGTTTTTACAGGCAGAGTCAAGATCACGATATGAACATATATTACTACTATTCATTTATTTTTCAGCCTTATCTTTGCTTATATCATCTATTTCCATTTTGGTCCGGATTGTTCTTTTGTTGGGTGGTCCGGTTCTTGCGGTATGGTATGCTTCAATTTCCTTGTTTGAAATGCGCCGCATGAGCAGCTTTGTTGCCAGGAAAGAATTTGTATAGAACTAATGCTCCCCTTTAATTAATCCGCTGACACTTTATTATGAAAAAGATATTACTTTACAAAAGAGCCGACATTGCATTGCAGTTGCTGGCCGTATCCATCCCAATAGTAACGGGGTGCCTAGTTAATCAGGCGTCTGTTTTCTTTTCCATTTATGGTTCACTGGGTTTGGTGCAAATCATTAGTTGTGTTGTAAACCACCTTTACCTCCCTGCTCAGTTCCGGCATCAGCAAAGACATAGGTATAATTTATGCCTTATCATTATTACTATTATAGTTATTGCTTTATGGCTTGCCGTCTTACTCGGTAATGACTACACATACACCCATTTTGTAGGCGGGCTCATTATATTTACATGTTTCGCCATGGTCGTCATTGGGTTTGTTTTGGCGTTTTGGTACTTTGTTATTACCATTACCGAAACACAATATATCGGGGAACAGGTAAAATCAGGTTGTTGATACCAGCACTTATCATTTTAAAACCCTTGTATGAAAAAGATATTCTTTTACAAGCGAATAGACTTTTGGGCACAAATTATGGCTTTCGCTATCCCGCTGGTTACATTTTTGGTTACAGGTGACATCGGGTTTCTCGCGCTCGCCTATTTTACGGTTGGCGGGGTGCAACTACTGAGTATCATCCTCAACCGGCTCTTTCTGCCAAAACTTATTCGAACCAGTACCCGCATCATCCTCGAAATTGCGACAGCCACTATTGTATCTTTAGCACTGGTAACGCTTATTGTAAGTATAACCGTTTTTGGCCTCATCGCGATAGCCATGCTTTTTATAGGTGTTATAATGGCGGCGTGGTACTTTATTGATACACATACTGAATTCCAACTGATCAAAGAAGTGTTACGCAGGAAGGCAGCCGATGCACTTATTGAACAAGAAACCAATCTTTAGCAGTTAAAGCATCGTTTTATGAAAAATAAAAATATAATTCTTGCGGGTGGCACTGGGTTTGTTGGTCAGCAACTTGCCACCGAATGGAGCAAACATAACAAAGTGACCGTACTAACCCGCAATATAAAAGGCGCCGCCAACAATACCTTCGGCAAAGCCACAATGCCAGCCAATGTGCAATACCTGCAATGGGACGGTAAAACCATTGGCCCCTGGGCGGCTCAGATTGATGGTTGCGATTTGTTGGTTAATCTCGCCGGCCGCAGCGTTAACTGCCGTTACAATGAGGCGAACAAAACCGAAATTATCAACAGCCGTATTGACGCAACACATGTTTTGGGGCAGGCCGTAAAGCAGATGACCCGCCCGCCTGAACTGTTTATACAGGTGACCTCTGCAACTATATACCGCCATGCGGAAGACCGACCTCAGGACGAGGCAACCGGTGAAATAGAAAATGATTTTTCCGTGCAGGTATGCAAGGTATGGGAGCAGGCAATTGATGCGGCCCACATGCCGCATACCCGCAAAGCAGTTTTAAGAATGGCCATTGTTTTGGGTAAGGGTGGGGTACTGGTTCCGTATGGCTGGCTGGCTCGGTTGGGCGTGGGCGGCAGGCATGGCGATGGCCGGCAAATGTTCAGCTGGGTGCACATGGCCGATGTGCAAGGCGTTATGGAGTGGCTGGCTGATAATAAGCGGGCAGGCGGGGTGTACAATGTAAGTTCCCCCCGCCCGGTAACAAACAGTATATTTATGAAAACGCTCCGCCAGATCTACAACATGCCCGTTGGTATTCCCGCTCCGGAATGGTTGCTGAAGGTAGCGGCATTTATTCAGGGCACAGAAACCGAGCTGTTGCTCAAAAGCCGATGGGTATTGCCGGCCAGGCTGCTTAATGAAGGATACAAATTTCAATATCCCGATATGCAAAATGCATTGAAAGACTTACTTTGATGTCAATTCTGATGGGTGAATTGTTTTGATGAAGTGGTGATTAGTAAAAAATCAGGTTGATAGCCTTTGCGGCATTCATTATTGCGATAATAAAACTATATTTGCTAAAACATTGTTACCATATCATGAAGTATTTATTATCAACCGCTTTTCTTGTGTGCTTTTATTGCTCAGCAATGGCATCTCATATTGTTGGTGTTGACCTATATTATACTTGGATATCCGGCAATGATTACCAGATAACAGTAAACCTTTATGGTGACTGTGGCATTTCATCCATCAGTGCATTTAACTCACTTCCCCTCGCTACCCCCGAAATATGTGTTTATGATGGCAATACTTATGTCGCCAGCGTATCGCTCGCTATCCAGGGCCCGGCTAACGGAGTGGAAATAACCCCGGTTTGCCCGGACTCTGTAGGGTATACTCAATGCAACAACACGGCATCTGCTACCCCCGGCATAAAGAAATTCGTCTATTCCGGCATTTATACGGTGCCATCTCCATCTCAATTTTGGCGGTTTGTTTACACAGGCAATAACGGCGGTGGCAGTGTATCTGCGTCTGGCCGCGCTGCGGCTATCACCAACGTAATAGGTGCTTCATCGTCGCAATTGGAAGATACGCTTAACAATATCGTTGGTAATAATTCTAGCCCCATTCTTACTGTGGTTCCAACACCATTCTTCTGCCTCAATAACAGTAACGGGTACTCGCCGGGTGCAATTGACGCCGATGGTGACAGTCTTGTGTTTACATTAGTTGATGCCATAAACGGCAACGGTGTAAACTGCAATTTAGGAGGCCCCGTTACTTACACGCCCCCTCATACGGGCGCTGATCCTCTGTCTTATACGCCTGGCTCATTTTCGCTTGATGCTTCAACAGGGCAAATAGTATTTTTTCCTAACGTTATTCAACGCTCATTGGTTGTATATAATGTGCGGGAATACCGGGGCGGAGTTTTCATTGGTTCCTGCCAGCGCGAAATGAGCTTCCTCGTCGTTACATGCACCCGAACACCTCCCTCAGGTGGTTTCGGCAGCTCAACAATGGGCCAGGTCAGCGACCCTACTCACTTTGAGATATGCGCCGAAACAGACAGCTTCGGGCTGGAGATAATACCGGTGCAGGAAATAAAAACAAACTCTGTAACCATAAAGGCCGCAGGTATACCAGTAAACAGTTTTCTCAATATAACCGATAACAGTACGCCGCAGGCTAAAGCTGTTTTCTCCTGGAACACCCGCGGCCTGCCACCAGGTGACTATCCGTTTAATGTTACCTTCACTGACAATGGCTGCCCGCTGCCCGGTACTCAGACTATCACTTATGTAATTAAGATTTTGCCGCCGTTATCCATTACGGCCACGCCACACCTGAGCGTTATTAAATATGGCGGTGAAGCCCAACTCGATGCGCCTAATACTACACCATACCGCTTAATTTATCGCTGGGAGCCATTTGAAGGCGCAGTGGACAACCCCAATATCAGCAATCCCGTTGTGCACCCCACGGTAAGCACTAAGTACACCGTATATGTAAAAAATCAATGGGGCTGTAAGGCACAGGATACCGCCCTGGTATATGTTGACCCAACCGCACATGATATTGTCCCTACCTCATTCACGCCTAATAACGACGGCCTCAATGACGTGTTCAGAGTCGTGAACCTGAAGTTTGACAAACTCATTGACTTTACCGTATATAACCGATGGGGCAAAATGGTCTTCCAGACAGCTGATAAGAACAAAGGCTGGGACGGAACTTATAGCGGCGCAATGCAGGAAACCGCCGTATATTATTATCATATATTATTTGAAAAGCCAGATGGTAAACTTGTTGACCTGAAAGGCAATGTTACACTCATAAGATAGAATAACACCTTGTTTTTCTCAATGGCTTTTCATCATACTCACGATGAAAAGCCATTTTTGTTTAGCGGGTATTTATAACATTTGTGCTTGCTTGCAGATGTGTATCTTTGAATAAATTTGAGCGAATTAAAAAAATAAAGCTATGGCATGGAACGAATTAACGCCTGAAGAAGCACGGGTAATAGTGCACAAAGGCACCGAGAGAGCGTTTATTGGAGAGTATACTGATAATAAGAAAACGGGCACCTACGTTTGCCGCAGGTGCAATGCGCCGCTCTACCATTCTAAAGATAAATTTGATTCGCACTGCGGCTGGCCCAGTTTTGATGATGAATTGCCCGGCGCTGTAAAGCACCTGCCTGACGCCGATGGCAGGAGAATCGAAATCGTTTGCGCCACCTGCGATGGCCACCTCGGCCACGTATTTAAAGGGGAACGTTTCACACAGAAAAACACAAGGCATTGTGTCAATTCCATCTCAATGAAATTTATTCCGGACGCTGAATAAAGCATTAATTCCCTTAGTGCTTATTACTGCCAAAAAATATTGAAAAATAAATTAAATAAAAAATGGCAGCGGGTATAAACCGCTGCCATTAATTTTAGAGTAGTATTATAGCTAATGCTATTAATACCTGTACATATCGGTTTTGTATGGTCCCGCTTTCGGGATACCTAAGTATTCTGCTTGTTCATTTGTCAGTTCGTCGAGCTGTGCGCCAACCTTTGACAGGTGTAAGCGTGCCACTTTTTCATCAAGGTGTTTTGGTAACACATACACTTTATTCTCGTAGTTGGTGTGGTTGTTCCACAACTCTATCTGCGCTAATGTCTGGTTAGTGAACGAATTACTCATTACAAAACTTGGGTGCCCTGTAGCACAACCCAGATTTACCAAGCGGCCTTCAGCAAGTATAATTACATCATTACCTTCAATGTTGTATAAGTCAACCTGTGGCTTTATAGTATCCTTGGTATGTCCGTAACTGTTATTCAGCCATTCCATATCTATTTCAATATCAAAGTGACCTATATTGCAAACGATAGCCTTATCCTTCATCAGCCTGAAGTGCTTTTCAGTTATGAGGTCACGGCAACCTGAAGCGGTAACAATAATGTCAGCTTCTTTCACCCCGTCTTCCATCCTCTTCACTTCAAAACCGTCCATAGCTGCCTGTAGTGCGCAGATAGGGTCTATTTCGGTAACCATTACCCTTGCACCGGCACCACGGAGGGAAAGGGCTGAACCTTTACCCACATCGCCATAACCGCCTACAACTGCTACTTTACCAGCCATCATTACATCCGTGGCACGGCGGATAGCGTCAACAAGACTTTCCTGGCAACCGTATTTATTATCAAATTTCGATTTTGTTACTGAGTCATTCACATTAATGGCGGGCATTGGTAATGTACCCTTTGCCATTCTCTCATACAGGCGGTGTACTCCGGTTGTTGTTTCTTCGCTCAGGCCTTTTATGTGCTGCACCAGTTCAGTGTACTGATCAAGTACTATATTGGTAAGGTCACCACCATCATCAAGTATCATATTCAGCGGGCGGTCTTCGCTGCCGAAAAATAATGTCTGCTCAATGCACCAGTCAGCGTCCTGAAGACTCTGGCCTTTCCATGCAAATACACCTATACCGGCAGCGGCAATAGCAGCTGCTGCATGGTCCTGTGTAGAAAATATATTACATGAACTCCACTTCACTCCTGCGCCTAATGCTATCAGAGTTTCAATGAGTACTGCGGTCTGGATGGTCATGTGAAGACAACCGGCTATGCGGGCACCTTTCAATGGCTGCGTAGCACCATATTCAGCGCGTAAAGCCATCAAACCCGGCATCTCCGCTTCCGCTAATCTTATTTCTTTACGGCCCCAGTCTGCAAGGCTAATGTCTGCTACCTTGTAAGGTACCTTGAAATCTATCTTGGAATGTGTCATCGTACTCATAATTTGTTTGAAATTTTAGGCAAAAGTATACACAATATTTATTTAAACCTGAAATTGGAACGCTAAACTTTATTTAACTTTCCTATCCTTCCATTGATAATGGCCTACTAACCCAAGAAACCCCGCTGTTACAATATATAAAATATGAAGCGGCTGCAGAAAAGGAAAATAAACCCTTGACCAGCGCTTATGAAAAAAAGCCGTTACCGGCAGCATAAACCAGTATTCAGCTATCGTTTTTATCAGCAACATGATGAATGCGTAAATCCAGTACCGGGGCCACGCAAAACCCGTCACTGCTAAAACCGGAAACGATATATTAAAAAAATAAACCAGCAACAGTGCCAGGGTCAGTTTCCGGTCATTATACTTGCCTGATTTTGACGCCCACCTTATTCGTTGCTGCAAAAAACTCCCCCAGGTAGGCTGCGGGCTTGTAGAAACAATAGCGTGCCTCGTTTTAACATAGGCTATCGACGCGCCGGGCATTTTAGCTATTTTGGTCATCAGCAGGTAGTCATCGCCGGAGGCCAGTTTGTCAATGCCTTCATAACCATTTACCTTATTAAAAGCCTCCCTGGTGAATGCCAGGTTGGCCCCGTTGCACATATTGCCCAGCTTAAGACTGTGCGATGCAGCCGTTACGCCCTGCATACCCATAAAGTCAATCAGCTGAAATACCGGCAGCAAACCGCCCGTAGAGTTATAGATTACCGGACCCACTATCATAGAAGGAGCCTGTTGCTCAAACACACAGGCCAGGTTTCTCAGCCACGCATTCGGCGCCACACAGTCAGCATCAGTGGTCACTATCAGCTCGCCGCCGCTTTTTGAAATACCCGCCGCTATCGCGGCCTTCTTATAAGAGTTCATTTTTTCTCCCGGCATTATAAAATCAGCGAGCGCTATACATTGAACCCGGCTGTCAGCATACCCCCGCACAATATCAGCCGTTCCATCGGTGGAGTGGTCATCAACAACTATTATCTCATATAGCTGGTGGTGATACTTCTGTACAAGCAACGCATCAATACAAGCACCTATATTACCGCTTTCATTCCGGGCGGGTATTATTACGGATATAAAAGTGATAGGCTCAAAACTAACCGGAAGCCGAAACTCCTGCTGTTTTGCCCATCCTTTGCCATAAGCTATAAACAACGCTACATAGGCAGCCGTGAGCAGGGTAATGAAAAGAGTAAAAATGATCATAATAATGTCCTGGCAATAAAAGCGGCATTGCCGGAGTCAAAAACCCGGTGCCCTTTTTCAATAATATTTAAATCAACGGAATTAAGCCCTGAAACAAACTTTTCAGCCAGCGAAGGCGGAATTACCTTGTCATACTTGCCCGTAAATATAGTAATATTGACATTATGCTTCTTTATTTTTTCCTTAACCCCAGCTACTGTAGTGGTCAGTGCGGCCATCGCAGGCCACACACTGCCTAACTGCAGCCTGTGATACTCACTGTTAAGGTAATATTGTACGAATTTATACCTGGACTCATCTATCAGGTTGCTGTCCTTCATTACCTTTATTACCCGCTTATAAAACCCGGGCTTGGCTACCACATGCCTGAAGATTTTTTTGCCAAGAAAATTCCCGGTGAAAAATAAATAATAAGGATCAATCCTTAGCCCATCTGGGGCGAGTAGTGTCACCTTATCAATGTACTCCGGCAGTTGATCTATTATTGATAGGCACACCCTGCCGCCCATGCTATAACCCAGTAAAGATACTTTCGGCACATTATGCGTTTTCATCAGCTCTTTAACCAGCGAGTTGACATCATTGACGGTCAATATGTCGTCCGTGTTCCATAATGATTTGCCGTGATGCGGAAGATCAATGAAATAAGACGTAAATTCCTCTCCTAAGTAGTTCTCGAAAATCCTCATCCGTTCGCCTTCATGCCCGTAGCCATGGAAGACAAGAAGCACTCTTTGCCCATAACCGGAGCGGGTATAGTGCAACTCTTTTTGGCCAAGCCCAATGTACCCTGAACTGCCTTTCATCAGCGCAAAAGTACGATTTATCAACCAATGCAATATTAATTCTAAGCCAAAACACAGCGTGGTGACTACCTAAAATGTGCCAGGTAACATGCATTTCCGTGATTGGCATGGATTTTAAACATACGCCTGCATGGCTAAAAAGAGAATATACAAGATACTTCGCATCCTACTTTTGGTTGTTTTATCTGTTATTATCATAGCCGCCGCTGGCATTGCCTGGCTCAGCTTTAATTACCGGCAAATTATTGCCAGCGAACTCCCTGCCATTGTGGCCAGGTCTTCTGACAGTATGTACCATATTACTTACACAGCTATTGACATTCATTTCTTCAAACACGAAGCCACCGTAACAGGCCTGAAAATATGGGGCGATACCGGCCGGGTCGCCGCCTTAAGACAACAGAAACAACGGGTGCCATCCACTATCACGACTATGAATATTGCCGGCATACATATTTCAGGTATTGCATGGAATGAAATTGTTCGCTCCCATACCGTGCACTGCACAAATGTGGACGTTGGGGAAATGAAATGGTTGCTCGCGTGCACGCCACATCCCGAAGATTCCGCGTTCACCAGGCGGAAAAGTAAAAAGCCGTTCCTTAACTTAGTTGTAGCTGATCATATTACAATTACTGACCCGCAAATAACTTATAAGTTTGAAGGCAAAAAAAGCAGCTTCTCCCTAAAGCTTAATGGCGGCAGTGCAAGGCTTGATGACTGGAGGTATAATTTTGATGAAAAGAAAGACACCAGCATTTTTCTTTACGCCAGGAATGGCAACTTACGATTCAATGATTTGTTGTTCCTGAAGCCGGCTGGTACCTATACGGCGCAAAAACCAACAATCGATTTTTCTACCACCGATACCAGCGTTACGCTCAAAGAGATAGTGCTTAAAAAAATGGCAAATCACGACCCGAAAACTGGAGCAACAAAAGAAATATACTCCCTTCACTTCCCTTCAATTGAACTCAGGGGCTTTAACTGGAATAACCTTGTGAAACACAATAAACTGGAGTTAAAGCGCATTGTAGCCACCCAGCCCGATATTGACATACGTAGTATACAGCAGTATAAAACGGGCGGCAAGAACAGAATGGGCGCATATCCACACCAGTTACTACTGAAGGTAGGTATAAAAACAAACGTGAATAAACTGGATATAAGTAAGGGGAAATTTAAATATACAGAGATCACTGATAAGGGGAAAGAGGGGATAATAGCTATAACGAACATACAAGCTAACTTCAGCAATATAACCAATCTGGACAGTGTAATTGCTCTGCATAAAACCTGCGGCATACACCTTACAGGCACCTACGGAGGGAAGAGCGAGATAGCGGCCGACGTTGCTTTGAATCTGGTAGATACAACGGGCCGCTTCAGCCTCGATGGCTACATTAAAAACCTTACCGGCGATGATGTGGTAAAGCAGGTGCAGGCGTTCTCTATTGTTCAGGTAACTTCCTTTTACCTCAGTAAACTGGATATACATGTAGAGGGGGATGAACATTTTGGCACAGGTTCCTTTACGCCATACTACAAAGACCTGAAAATTTCCCTGTTCAAATTCAAGTCAGAGCAGCGCAAGGAAAAAGACGGATTGTTTTCTTTTCTTGGCAGCTCCTTGGTGCTGTACCCTTCAAACCCCATGCCTGGCAAAGAAGTAAGAAAAACCAGCAGCTCCCTTGCGCGGGAGCCTGAAAAAGGTTTCATAGGCATGATATGGAAACATGTATTCAGGGGGGTGAAGAAAGCGGCTGTGAGAGAAAATTTTATCATCACCGCAACTGCCGGCAAGGAAGACAAGCCCGGCGAAAAGCCCCACAAAAAGGGTTTCCTCACCCGCTTATTTGGTAAGAAGCGCAAATAGCCCATTTTCACAACATGTTATGACTGTCAGTTTTATAAATACCCTAAATTGCACCAAAATTCAGACCTATGTTTTTAAATATTTTTATCTTGTTTAGTTTCCTGTTTACACCAGCTCCCGGCGCTGAGGTGCCAAAGAGCATTTACGGCTTTAAAATGGAGTCGCTCGATGGCGGCACTATTGACCTTGCCCAATACAAGGGCAAAAAAATACTGATAGTTAATACCGCATCAAAGTGCGGCTATACGCCCCAGTATGAAGCCCTTGAGAAACTTTACGAAAAATACAAAGGCAAACTGGTGATCATCGGTTTCCCGGCCAACAACTTCGGCGCACAGGAGCCGGGCAGCAACGGAGAGATAAAAGAATTTTGCACCAAAAACTACGGAGTTACCTTCCCTATGGCCGCTAAAATATCAGTAAAAGGCGATAAAATTGATAACCTCTACCTGTGGCTCACCAAAAAGAAGTACAATGGAGTAATGGACTCTGACGTAAAATGGAACTTCCAGAAATACCTCATCAATGAAAAAGGCGAACTCGTAGCCATGTACACCTCTGATGTAAAACCTAACGACAGCAAAATAATAGAAGCCATAGAAAAAAAGTAAGCTTCCCCAAAAGATAATAACCCCATAACCCATGCGCCACACTCCCAAAGTGTGGCGCATTTTTTTTATCAAATGTTTGAAATGCCCCGATGCCCAATTAGGGCGTCATGCCACCCGAATTTTTGAGGAGTAATACCCCTTAAAGTTGCCACGGGCTTTAACCTATGGATCTGCTAACCAACAACACGGCTTTAGCCACATAGTAAAATCTGTGGCTAAACCCGCTCATACTTTTTTCCTTATCCACGGGTTAAAACCCGTGGCAATGAACCCAATGCACAGGGGCAACGCCCCGTAATACCCCAACGAGGGGCAACGCCATAGAACGAAACAAAGCATCCAAAAGCCCTGTAAGGGCGCAATACCCCACAACCTACTGAGCGACAGCGAAGACATAAATCTCCCCTCTCCACTAGTGGAGAGGGGCCAGGGGTGAGGCCCTTCTCCCGCGAAGAATGCAGTTCGCCTTGGGACTACAGGTTTGTAGCAAAATGTACAAATAATGCCCTCATGTCCCGTAGGGACTACCCAATAACTACTGGCGCGAGAGTTAGCGCAGCGCTCTCGTGCCTGCACAAATAAGCGGGTTTTCAACCCGCCGAAACTCATTACCCCCCTTTAATAGACGATTTTAAAAACGATTCTGCCCATTCTTAAATCCTGAAAATTCTGATTC